>NZ_BAAASR010000042.1:0-18444 GCF_039532985.1 Streptomyces gobitricini
AGATCCTGCCGACACAACACTCAACTGCCAAGCCTCACAACGAACTTCATTCTGAAACGATCAGTAAGGACCCGCCGCTGCGCGTCGTTGTCGACGATGCCTTCATCGACGCGAAGCACACAGATTCCGCGACGTAGCGGACTCGGTCCTGCCGACGGCGGGGCGGTCGCCGCGCCACCGATAGAACGGGTACGGGTACGTACCCGTACCGGGGGAGGGAGCCCGATGATGCCTGACGCCAATGTCCGCATCCCTGAGGAAGTGAAGGACCGGCTGGCGGCAGTAGCAGCTACGGAAGGGTTGTCGCTGCGTGCCTACTTGGCTCGCCTGGCCGAGACCCTGCTCACTCTGGCCGAGCGTGCTGAGCACGTCGAGAAGGCCCGGGCCGCGCTGAAGGAGTGGGCCGGTTACGCGCCGAGCCCCGCCGAGGAGCGGGACCTCGACAGCGAGCTGGACCGGCGCCTTGCCTGGGCGACCGACCGGTGAGCGACGCCATGCACATCGTCCTGGACCACACCGCCATGACGCGGCCGGCCAGGCCAATGCCCTCGCCTCCCGTCTGATCCACCGCGCCCACGCCGAAGCCAGCTGGTACCTCTACGCCCCGGCCCGCGCATTCGTCGAAGCCGACCGCGCCCGGCCCGGCACGGCCGAACACCACCCCGCCTCCCTGACGACAGTTCCGCACCGGTGGGCTGGGGAGTCGGTCCGCGTGCTGAACCTGAACCCTTGAGCACCACGGCAGACGACAGCTCCACCTACCCTCCGAGGTGGCCGCTCGGCTGGGCACGGCGCGGGCATGAGCGTGGTCGGCCGCCGCACGATGGCCGCTCGTGCAGCGGGCACGGGCCCTCCGGGGCTCCTGCGCCGGGCCGTCCTCGGAGCGCGCCCAGGAGCCATGGCATGTCGCCCTTGTCCGTGAGGAAGAGCACTCGGCCCCCGCCGTCCTCGCACTCCAGGATCCATTCCTTGCCGAGGTATTCAACGCCCTCGCGGTCCGTCCAGTAGGGCGGCCGCACGCGGAGCGGTATCAGGGCGTCCGGCACCGGCCGGCGGTACGCGGCGCCCGTCGGGTCTATGGTCGCCGCCACGTAGCCGGGCCCCACCACCAGCCACTCGGCGCCGTCGACGGCGTACGGTACCTCGCCCCAGACGCGGCCGCCGACGACCCGCTCCCCGTCGGGCGCACGCGGCGTCACTGCGATCGTGTCGCCCCCGCGGCTGCGCCGCCGCAGCACCAGCGCAGCCACCCCGCCGCCTGCCAGGATCGGCGGTGCCCCCAGTCCGATGAGCCGGAACGCCTTCCCGGGGCTGTCGGCTAGCCACGGCGCGACGGCCCCGACAGCGCCGAGGCACAGCGCCCCGACGAACGGCACTCCCACCTGCCAGGGGTTGGCCCGCAGGGAGACCGCGGAGTGCCGCGCCCACCAGTACCAGCTCCACGCGCACGCCACGCCCAGCGCCCCGACGAGGGAGCCGGCCGTGAAGGAGAAGGCGTAGCCGCTGCCGGCCTTCGCCGCCGTGTATTGCCGCGCGGACTCGGCCGGGAAGTCGACGTACCGGATCTGCCCCCGCCAGTACGTGACCTCCACACGCTGCCCCGCGCGGGCGGACGGACGGTCCTCGGGGCTCCCGTGGAGCCGCGTACGGCTCGCCGTACCGTCCGCCTCCGTGAAGTACAGCCAGCCCCGGCTCGTCCTCACGTGGTCCTTCACGGGCTCGGCGTTCATGACCCGCGCCTCCACGGTGTGCAGGCACTCTCCGTCCCGGTGGCCGGGGGCGCACACGGCGGCGGCCTCGAAGGCCAGCCGCTCGCCGTACGCCTCCCGCACTGGGAACGCGAACAGCCACGCCGCCGCGGACAGCAGCAGACAGGCCGGCACGGCCGAGCGGCGCATCACCGTACGGTTGCGGAGGGCAGGGCGGCCCGCGTGGTTCTTCACTGCCTCGGTCATTCCGGCATTCTGTCTGGTGACGGCGGCAGGAGTACGAGCGGTGCCCGCGTACGGGCGGCGCGCCCGTCCTCCGCTTCCGGCCGCAGGGAAGGGGAGTGCCGGCGTACGGGAAGGCGTCGGCCGGTGTGCCCGACCGGGGCCTTCAGGTGCGTGCCGCCGCCCGCGGGGCGTCGGACGTCAGTGCGTTCAGGCGCCCGAACCGGCCTTGCGGCGGCGGACGACGAACATGGTGCCGATCTGCCCGACGGCCACCAGGGCGAAGGAGCCGTCTCACGGGTCCGAGTCGATACCGCACAGGGCGGTGACCGGGACGATGATCCGCTTAGCGCCAGCGCCGATCCGCGCATGCGCGCACTGCTCGTCGACGTCGCGAAGGCTGCTTCGATGTCGCCGGCCTCCACGGCCCGGAGGCACACGAGGGAAGGCCCTCTGCACGCCCGGCACTATGGTGGGCGTTCGTGATCAAGAACAGATTCCTCACCACCCTCCTCGCCGTGGGCCTCCTCATGGCCGGCGCGCCAGCCGCCACCGCACAGGACGACACGTACGTGAAGACCGGCGTCGTCTTCAACCAGCCGACCGGCACGACCGCCGAGCAAGGCGCAATCCTCAGCCACCTCGGGCGCCTCGTCAACGGCGCGCCCAGCGGGTCAACCATCCGCATATCCCTGTACGCGTTCGGGTCGTCCTGGCTCGCCGACCAGCTCGTGAAAGCGCACCAGCGGAACGTCAATGTGCAAATCCTTGTCGACGACACCAGCGTCACGGCGCAGTGGATGGGCACGGCCGGGAAGACGGTCCGGGACAAGCTCCAGACCGCCTTCGCGGCGCAGTCGGCGCCCGGTCAGATCTCGTGGTTCCGCGTGTGCGGGGCGGGCCGTCCGTGTCTGGCCGCGGGGACGAGCGGCGTGAACCACAACAAGTTCTTCCTGTTCTCCCGCTCCACCGGCAGCGGCTCGCCGAGCACGGGCGCGGTGGTCGACAACATCGTGGTGCAGTCCTCCGGCAACCTCACCACGTGGGACCGCGAGTCCGGCTGGAACGACGCGATGACCGTCACCGACAACCCAGCCCTGCACGCCGGCTACGTCCGCTACTTCGACCTGATGGCCGCTTCACAGGCGCAGCCGGACGGGTCGAAGACGGTGAGCGACCTCGCGATCGACGTGGAGGCCGGGCCGGCCAAGGGCTACTTCTTCCCGCGCTCCTCGACCGACGTCGTCGCGAACATCCTGAGCATGGTCGAGACCCGCGTGCCGAACGCCGACGGGACCGCTGCTCCGGTCTGCCACGGAAACACCCCGGGCCACGGCACCTCGGACGGCCGCACCGTCATCCGCGTCGCCAACGGGCACATCTCACGCCCCGCCGTGGCAGAGAAGCTGTGGAGGCTCGCCGACGCGGGCTGCTACGTCGACGTTGTCTACGGCAAGCTCGCTGACTACTCGGCCGTCGGCACGCACCGGGAGACGGCGTACTGGCTGACGCGGTCGACCGCGAAGGGGAAGATCTCCCTGCACCGCCTGAAGAACGACGCCCTGAGGAACCCGGCCGCCCCCGACGTCTCCGGCACGACCACCCATACCAAGTACCTGCTGATCGAGGGCTCCTACAAGGGCGTGAAGGATCAGAAGCTGGTGTTCACGGGCAGCCACACGTACACCGGCTTGGCGCTCACCGCCAACGACGAGACGCTCCTGAAGTACGTCGGCCCCGAGATGCACGACGCGTACGTGACGAACTTCCGCGACCAGCGCGCCGCCGCCCTCACGGAGTCCCAGCACGGCGGCGTCTTCTGAGAGACGGTGGTAGCCGTCAGCAGCGCCGGCCCCGAAGCCGCTGGAGGTTCCCACCGGCTTCGGGCAAAGCCGGTTGTGGCGAACTGCGCTGTCAGCGCATGTCGCCGTAGCCGCCGTGCTTGCCGTCGTCGTGCTTACTGCCGTCGTGGCCCTTCTTCGAGCCACCGTCGTTGATGCAGGTGTTGCCGAAGGCCGGGTTGAGCAGACCCACGATGTTGATCGTGTTCCCGCAGATGTTGATCGGGATGTGGATCGGCGCCTGGAGGATGTTCCCGGACAGAACACCCGGGGAGCCTACGGCCGCCGCATCGGCGTTGGCGTCCGCGCTGGCCATGCCGGCGCCGCCGATGAGGACGGTACCGGCGGTGGCGACAACAGCGACCGCCCTCTTCATACGTGACATCACGATCTCCCTGCAGACGAGAACCCGCCGCGACTTTGCGACGTGGACTCCATTAAGAACACCGAGAACCGCCCAAAGCCACGCCCATACGGCCAACCCGGTGACCAGGCCGTGCGCCAAATGCATGGAGGTGCCGCAGCACGCACGCCTGCAAGGCAGGGGGCGCGTGCAGATAACAGCACGATCACCCGGCCGGACCGCACCGATCCGCGCCGCCAGCCGCCGATCACCGAGCCCGCCGCATGGTGGGGGAGTGCCGGAGGAGGACCGCAGGCGCCCGGGCGCCGCGCCCCCCGGGCGGTACACCGTGGTTGGGACCGCCCATCCGGCAGCCGGGGAGGCCGCACAGTCACCAGCGCTTCTTCTTCCTACGACAGCGGAACGCCCTGCTACGCATGGTGGCTCTGTCTTCGCGCAGCCGAGCACGCCCGGCGCGACGTTGGTCCTCGCCCCGATCCGCCAGATAGCCCGTATAGACCGTAAAACCGCACACAATGGACTCTCGCTTACGGCACGCCGCGTCCTGCCGACCTCTCGAAGGGGGCCGCCAGTGCATGAATCAAGCCGGAGGCGGTGTGGGGTGCGCGGTGATGACGAGGTTGGCCCGGTAGGTTTTGGCTTCTTTGTCCCATTCGGCGCAGGTGATGAGTGTCAGCTGGGGGAGGGTGGTGGGTCCGTAGACGGTCTGGGAGGGGAAGGCCTTTTTGTCGTAGACGTTCATGGTGGTGATGGTGAAGACCGCTTGACGGCCGTCTCTGCGCTGGACGGTGATGTGGTCGCCTTTGCGCAGGGCTCCCAGGCTGTAGAAGGCGGCGGGGCCGGTGGTGGAGTCCAGGTGGGCGGCCAGGATGGCGTTGCCCCGCTCTCCGGGTGTGACGGAGCCGGTGTACCAGCCGGCGTGGTCGGCGTCGGTCGGCATGGCGACCGTTCCGCGGAAAGATCAGCTCACCTGCGCGCGCACTTGCGTCTGCGGCCGTTCTCGGAGGAGGCGGTGCGGCAGGCGAGGCTCTCGGTCGCTCGCGCGGCGGGCTGACGACGAAGCTGCACCTGAGCGCGGACGGCAAGTGTCGGCCGCTGTCGCTAGTCGTGACACCAGGGCAGCGGGCGACTGCACGCAGTTCGAAGCGGTCATGGACAAGATTCGGGTCCCTCGACTGGGCCCGGGTCGGCCTCGCCGAAGGCCCGACAGTGTGGGCGCCGACAAGGCATACAGCAACCGCAGAACCCGCACCTATCTGCGCGAGCGCGGTATCCGACACGTGATCCCAGAGAAGCGGGACCAGGCAGCCGGCCGCCTGCGCAGAGGATCCCGCGGCGGACGAGCTCCCGGGCTCGACAAGGGCCGCTACAAGAAGCGCAACACCGTCGAGCGCGCGATCAACAAGCTGAAGCAGTTCAGAGCTGTGGCGACCCGCTACGACCAGCGCGGATACGTCTTCCTCGGCACCGTCACCGCCGCAGCACTCCTGATCTGGCTACGCTCGTGACCAGAGGCATATCCGACTGCCACCCTCACCGTCCCACGTGAACCAAGAGCCGACACAGGAAGGCCAAAACGGGTTGCGACCGGGCATATGATCGGCTTGGGTGCGTGCTCGTGACTGCCTTGAACGATCTCGTACGTCCGGACCGCTATCCACGCTCCTCTCGGTATGACCCCGCCTGGTTGCTCGACCTCGACATGGGGCCGAACCCGCTGTGGCTGCTGGAAGACCTCGCCCACGATCTCGACCTGCGCCCGGGCATGCGGGTTCTCGACCTCGGCTCCGGCAAGGGCGCCACGTCGGTGTTCCTGGCCCGCGAGTACGGAGTCGACGTCGTCGCGGCCGACCTGTGGATCGCCCCCGAACAGGCGGCACAGGTCTTCGCCAAGGCGGGTGTCGGCGACCAGGCGGAGGCCGTGCGAGCGGAGGCGCACGCCCTGCCGTTCGAGGAGCGAAGCTTCGACGCGATCGTCAGCGTGGACGCCTTCGAGTACTTCGGTACGGCGGACAACTTCCTGCCCTACCTGCTGCGCTTCCTCCGGCCCGGGGGACAGCTGGGCATGGCGACTCCCGCCATGACACGGGAGATCCGTGAACTCGGGATGATCCCGCCCCACATCAAGGAAGTGGTCGGCTGGGAAGCGATCGCCTGGCACACGGCGGAGTGGTGGCGCTTTCAGTGGGACATCACCGAGTTGGTGAAGGTCACATCCGCGCGGCTGCAGCAGGACGCCTGGCAGGACTGGCTGCTGTGGGCCCGAGCCGGCGCTGAGCACCATCCCGACGGCCAGAGCGCGAACCAGCCCGTTATCGACATGCTCACCACAGACCGTGGAGAATTCCTCTCCTTCGCTCTGGTAACCGCACATAAGAACTGAGCACACGCCACGTCGACGGTCTGTCTCTCCGGTCGTGATCGGAGAGACAGAACCTAGGTACAGCCAGCCGTCTCGGTCTGCCGCCGCCTCCACAGGCGCGCGACGACCTCTTGCTCCGGATGACTGAGCACCGGATCGGCGGGCAGCACGACCCGCACGGGCACCGGGTCGGCTGCGTCGTCGGAGGGTGTGGTCACGGCCCCACGGTAAGCGCCTGCCGCCCCTCGAAGGCCCGGTTACGCGTCCGGTCAGTCGGTCGTGGGCGGGCCGATGTGCAAGGACCAGTCGCCGGTGTATTCGTCCAGGTCGATCCGCAGGGGCTCCAGAGCGTCGGCGTCGTGGACGTCGGCCCGGATGATGCGGCCGGTGCCCAGGTGCAGGGAGACCCGAAGCTGCCGACCTATCCGGTTGGGCACCTCCAGCCCGATGAGCGGCAGCGACACCATGGAGCCGGCCTTGAGGACGAACGGCAGCTCAATGTGCTCAGCCTCGCTCCCGACCTGCACCGGCGCCGTGAAGTGCACCGCCGGGGTGAACAGCATCTGGGTACGCCGGGCCCGCTTCCACCCCATGCGCCGGACGGCTCGCAGCTTCCACACCGCTCGCTTCAGGCGATGCCCGGGGATGTCACGCCAGACGGAGTAGCCGACGATCGTCACGTCCAGGCGGCCGACGTTCGTGCCTACGTTGAGGCGTAGGGCCTCCCGAGAACCCCGCAGCAGCGCCCCGGACTTCCTCGGTCCAGGGCGCTGCTGCTCTTCGCTGCTCGGCGGTGTGCAGTGGGACGTGCTGTTCGCTGCTGAGAAGCTGTGTACGAACTGCTTCTGGGCCGACGGGCTGACTATGCAGCGACCCTGCCGTCGAACCAATCGCTGCCGGTCGCGGACATCTTGAGCTGAATCTTGAACTTCACGCCGTCCGAGACGTTGGTCGCGACTGCCTTCCACACGCCGGCTGGGAGCCACGTCCACTCCGACTGGCAGTAGGTCGTCCCATTGCTGCGCTGGAAGCAGATCTTGGCGGACCGGCCGTCCGTGTACGAGGCAGCCCGGATATTGATGTCGCTACAAGCGCTCGTCGTCGTAAGCCAGCTGTCGGCCGGAATGTAGGCCTGCGTCCTCGAGGCGTTGATGATCTTGTAAGAGTCGTAGCAGGTGGCCGCAGCAGCAGGTGTGGTCGTCGCGAGAGTCGTTCCTCCCACCGCGAGCGCAAGCGCAGCGGTAGCTCCCAGGGCGCGTGATCGCATAGGCATGGTGTTTCCCCGTCTCATTTCACCTTTGGGCGACGTTGGCCGCACGACTCATAAGGGCTCAACCATGTTCGGGTGCCGCGCTGGAGCGGAGTACCTCCAACTTTCCAGGTTGAACGTACGACCCCAATGTGCTAGTGCTCGACCTTGATCCGGGTGCACCCGGTGGCTCGCCCCCTGGCGACCGGAACGCGCCCCGATCAGCGACTGGAGCGTCGAGGACGCCGCCCGGGAAGCCGCCGACCACCACCACGCCCTAACCGCCGAGTCCCGCATGCGCCCGCCCCTGACCGGCAGCTGGCCCGAGGCGCTGGAGTACGCGTACAGGCATCGGATGCGGGAGGTGTACGCGTCCATGCCCGACGGCTTCGTCCTGCCTCCCGATCTCGCACCCCTGGGCTACGAACACCAGGAGGCCATCTCGGCCCTGGCCCACGGCTACCTGGTCCGACGCGCTCGCACCCACTGATGCCTGCCCCTTCACGGTCTCGTCTTCCCCCATCCCCAAAGCCGAGCCTGGGCACGCTGGTGCAGCGGATGTAGTGCCCGCACGGCGGCCTGGGGGAGCCCTGACGTCCTGGACGTGGTGGGTCCGCCCGGAGCTGGTGGCGGAGGTGAGCGCCGATCGGGCCGTTGACCGGGCGTTTTCCGGCACCCGCGCCGGGCGTGCTCCGCCAGCTGTCCGTCCGCGAACACGGCCGGAGCCAGGACGTACAGCGGGGAAGCGTCCAGGATCGAGTGGGCACGCTCCAGCCGTCGGAGGTCTCCTCCACGAGCTCACCCGTCCGGATGTGGTCTCTGGCCACCCGCCCGGCCGTGGCCAGCGCGCGAACCATGATCTGCTCCGCCGACGCGAGCAGGTGCTCCTGGGAGTCCCCCTCCGCGGCGGCCCACGCCTTGCCTGCCTCGTCCGCCCGCTTCGACAGGGCCGCGGCGAGCTTTTCAAGTTCATCGATCCGGACCAGCTCCTTGCGCCGTCCTTCACCCCCTTCGGCCCGGCACGTGCCTCGCTCTCGACCTTGCCCGCCTCATACATGGCCATCTCACGCGGCGCCATCTCCTTCGCCCGGTACGCCTCGACCCGGCCGGCCAGGCGCTCGGATTCACGCTCGGCCTTACGCCGCGCATCGACGCTCTTCTGTGCTGCTTCTGCCCGTCTAACCGCACGGGAACGGGAGCGGCCGCCCCCGTTCCCGCACCGCGGTGACCGGCCACGACGCCGCCCGTTGCGCCGACGACGGTATGAGTGCACTGAGAGGCCCCGGGCTCCGCCGACCCGGGGCCTCATACTGGCGGGCGCACCGTGCGATCACCCGCACCGCCCGATGAAGCACCGCAGAGCGGGCCGAATATGGGCGGGCCCGCGACGTCTGCCTGGACTCAGGGAGCGAGGTCCAGGACGCGGACCGGTTCTCCTGCCCACCGGCCGGGTGCGGTGGTCGCGACAATTGCGCCGTCGGGACGGTCCGCTGTGGGCTGGGCCGCGTACTGGCTGTGCGCCGCGGCCCAGGTCTCCTGCTGTGCCACGACCAGAGCCGCGGCGAGGTCCAGGTCCAGGACGGTGATGCCGGGCAGCGAGGCCAGGTGCTCAGCCGTGCCCGGCCGGGCACGGTCAGCTTCGACCAACGCGCACGCCGGGGCGTACAGGAACCATCCCGGCTCGGCATGAGCGCGGTGGATCAGCCGGGAGGCGAGAACGTTGCCCTGGCCGGCCGCGGCCATCGCGGTGTCGTCCAGGACGATGTGCATGGCGTCGCTCACCGGGCAGCCGCCTGGGCCAGGCGCCGGTCCAGCTCGCTGTCGAGATCCTGCTCCTCCGCAGCGGTCGGAGTGTACCCGTTCCACTCCTTCAGGGCGGCCTTCGCCTTCTCGGCACGCTCGGCACGCTCCGCCGGCGTCAGCAGCGTCTCGGCCAGGCGCGCCAGGTAGGACCGCAGCGACAAACCCTCCGCGGCCGCTATGGCCGCCAGCCTGTCCTTCGCTTCCTCGGGAATGCGGACATTGGCATCGGACATCATCATGCTCCTAGACCCCACGGGTACGGGTACGTACCCGTACCCTACCCGGAGTGGGTTTATGCAGCGCCCCGGCCCGCGCCCGGGCCCAATGCGCTTCCGGACAGGACGGTGGGGTCTCGGCATCGCCGCCGAGCCCGCCCCCCTTCTGGCATTCCGCTGCCCTGCACCACAGGTACGTCGTGTGCTTCTACGGGCCGCAGCTCGGCGTCCGCACTCCGCCCGAGACGTCGCCGGAGAAATACAGCGACACCAAGCGGCTGGATGAGTTCCGCAGCCCCCGCGGCCACCAACGCTCCGCCTTGACTCGGTGCCCGCCTGCCGATGTCCGATGCGAGACTCGCGTTCCGCCTCCTGGCTACCGCCCTGAGCAGCAGAATGCCGTCATGTCGTTCATCTCATTCAGCGGTGCTGACAAGGACATGACCCTTGATGAACTGGGGGCAGCCCTCAAAAAAGCGCGAGATGTCGGCGCGCTCGACGGGCGGAGCCGGCCACCGGGCCGCCGGCAACGACGCGTCTGGTTCGACCGGAACCCTGGCACCACGGGGCCGAGTGCGGGAGTCGCTGCCGGTCGAACACGACGGATCCTGCTCATCCCCCTACCAGGCCTGCACGAGAGCGCGATGCGGCTCACCGTGCCCCAGTGCCCGTAACGTTGGTCAGCGGCGCATCAGAGAACCTACGTACAAGAGCGGTGGACCTTGGGTACGAGTGGAAAGCAGCGAGGTGAGCAATTCGCCGACACCTGCACTGAAGCCGGACGGTGCCGGCGGCACCCCATCGACCAGCTCCAGAGCACCGCCACCTGCACACCGCCTGCCGCCAAGACGCATGCGCGTAACCTGCCCGGCCGGCATGACTTCGGCACCGCGCTGCGGCGGACACCAGCATCCGTGTGGAACGACAATCTGACGGACTGCGCCGCCGCGCTCACCTATTACGCGGTACTCGCGCTATTCCCCACCCTCCTGGTCACGGTCTCGCTGATCGGGATCGCCAGCGCCTCGGCCACAGAGAACCTCATCAGCAATGTGATCGCTGTTGTCCCGGCCGAGTCCCGGCCGGTAATGCACAGCACGCTCAGGAGCATGGCCGACCAGCGCACAGCTGCCTGGCTTCTGGCGGTCTTCGGCACGATCGGCGCTCTGTGGTCTTCCTCCAGCTACCTGGGAGTTTTCCGCCGAGCCCTGCACGCCATGCACGGCGTCGAGGACCTCCGGCCCGCATGGAGGACCGCCCCACGACTGGTGATCACCGCTCTGGTATTGCTGGCGCTCCTGGTCACCAGTGCCCTGGTGCTCATCCTGACCGCCGAAGCAGCCCCCGTCCTCGGCCGACTGGTGGGCATGGACAGCATGGCCGGCACCGCGTGGAAGGTACTGAAGTGGCCACTCCTGCTGGGCCTGGTCGCCGTCCTGGTGCTGGTGTTGTTCCGCTCGGGCCCGGCCCAGACACGCGGCGTGCGGCAAAGACTTCTGGGCGACGCTCTGGCCATGACCCTGTGGCTCGCCGCCTCCGCCGGCTTCGCTCTCTATGCCTCGCAGGTCGGCTCCTACAATCGGCTGTACGGCTCCCTCGCCGGGATCGTCGTCTTCCTGGTGTGGGTCTGGCTGTCCAACCTCGCCCTGCTCATCGGTGCCCAGTTCAACGCCGAACTAGCCAAGATTCACCGCTGATAAGAACCTGCGCCTCTCTCACCCCTACTGATTTTTTCGTAAGTTCGGTGGGCGTGTGGGTGGGAGGCTGTCGGCGTGGCTTATCAACCTTCCCCTTCGGTTGCTGGCTCCTCCCTTTCTCCTTTGTCGCGGCCTCAGTTGGCGGAGGCGCGTCGTGTTCGGGCAGCCGAGTTGTTCGAGGACGGCGTCTCGACTGCGGAGATCGCGAGGGCGGTGGGGGTGTGTGCCGAGAGTGTGCGGCGTTGGCGGCGAGTGTGGGAGCAAGGCGGTGCTTGGGCCTTGCGGCGACGGGCAGCCACCGGACGTCCGCCCAAGCTGGATGACGCCCAGGTCGAGATGGTCCGGGCCGCGTTGGAGCAAGGTGCCCAGGCTCATGGTTTCGAGGCCGACCTGTGGACCTTGGAACGAGTCGGCGCGGTCGTCACCCGGGCAACAGGGGTGGTGTTGTCGAGGGCGTCGGTGTGGCGGCTGCTGACCGGCCGGCTCGGACCTGCAACGGCCCGAGCGGCGGGCGGTCGAGCGGGACGAGTCGGAGATCGCCCGCTGGATCGCGCACGAGTGGCCGCGCATAAAAAAGGGGATGTGAACACACGTGCCTGGATCGTCTTCCTCGACGAATCAGGCGTCTGCCTGCTCCCTCAGATCCGCCGAACCTACTCGCCCCGAGGGCGGACTCCGCTCCTGCGGCACCGCCTGAACTGGAAGCGCGCGTCGATGGCTGGGGCCTTGGGCTACCACTCCACCGACCCCGATCGCGGGGCCCGCCTGTGCTTCCACCTCAAGCCCGGCAGCTACGACACCGCCGGGCTCATCGAGGTCCTGGAGCAGATGAAGATCGTGGGACCGCGACCCCAGCGTCACACGGGGCCCAGTTGAGGCTCGTCGAAGGCGGCAGACCTTGCGCCATCGTGACGCGTGCACGAGCCGGCCGTGATCCCGTCGCCAACAGCAAAGGCTAAAACAACCCGGGCATCGCGCCAGCGAACCCGGCCATGACACAATCAAAACTGATCCGTGGTCAATGTCCGCCACGGTCGCCGAGGTATCCGACGACGCGCTGTTGCGCCCCATGCTCGCCCACCATCTCCTGGGTGAGCCGACTGTACGGACACCTACGGTCCCTGCGTGAACCGCTGCCCAGCGCGTCGCTCCACAGCTCGGGTATCGGAACGTCCAAGCAAACTACTCCTGGCTGGGAGCTCGTAATGGCGCGGATAGTCCTGCGTGACAAGAACGCGAAGAATCCTGGGGAGCGGGTTCCCGGAAAACCTCCCCTGTCTACGCTCGGCCGGGTGCTGGCCATGATGCTGGCCTTCGCGGGGACGGTCGTATTTGCGGTGGTTCTGGCGCGGCTGACTCTGGAACCCTCGGCAGCATCCGTGCCGCTGACGCACAATAACCTGCGCCCTGGTGACTCCATCCGTGCCTACCTCGCGCATCCCATGGCCCCGGATACAGTCAAGCAGCTCGGCGGCAATATCGTGATGGGGATACCGTTCGGTGTGCTGCTGCCGGTACTGGTACCCCGAACGCGAGGACTGGTCCGCGTAGCGGCGGCCACCGCTCTCGTGATGATCCTCGTCGAACTCGTCCAGGGCGCTCTCATTACCGGGCGCGCCTTCGACGTCGATGATGTACTGCTCAACACCACGGGTGCCCTCACGGGTTATCTGTTGATCGGTCGCCGGATGGGTCGCGCAGTGCATCCCCGACGCCGCCACTGGTGGCACCGGTTCACCAAACGCCAGCTGACTGCTGAAGACCCGGCATAGGTGCGCCGCGCCCCCTGTTCGACACCGGGCTGCCCCCGGATCCCGTGTCGTACGATCCGACGTCGCGGTCGCCTACGGTCCGCAACGGATCTCACCGAACCCGACGGTGCCGCCGGTACGGCCGAAAGATCTGAACCAATACTGGGATTCAGGCCGCGACGAGCTCTTGCTTGCGGTCCGGCGTCTTGACCTTGGGCTTCTTGTTCGGCAGCGAGAGCCGGAAGACCTTGCGCCACGCGGAGAACACCTGCTTGGGCAGCGGCCCGGTGACGTACTCCAGCTCGTACTTTTCGAACAGCGCGCGCACCTTCACCGCGACCTCGGCGTACCGGTTGCTCGGCAGGTCCGGGAACAGGTGGTGCTCGATCTGGTGTGACAGGTTGCCAGTCATGAAGTGCATGGCCCTGCTGCCGCTGATGTTCGCCGAGCCCATCATCTGGCGCAGGTACCACTGGCCGCGCGTCTCGCCCTTGATCGACCGGCGCTCGAAGACCTGCACGCCCTCGGGGAAGTGCCCGCACATGATCACCGAGTGGGACCAGATGTTGCGGACCAGGTTCGCGGTGAACGTGGCGGCTAGCGTGGTGAGGAACGACGGGCCCGACAGCAGCGGGTGGATCACGTAGTCCTTGAGCACCTGCTTGCGGATCTTGCGGCCCACGGCCTTGGCCCGCGCGCGGAACTCCGGGTTCGTGCGGCGGCGCTTGTGCAGGTTCTTGCCGAGCTCCAGGTCGTACGCTGCGATGCCGTACTCGAAGAAGCAGGCGTTGATGAAGTTCCACAGTGGCTGGCCGAGGTGGAACGGGTGCCACTTCTGGTCCTCGTCGACGCGCATGATGCCGTAGCCGAGGTCGTTGTCCTTGCCGATCACGTTGGTGTACGTGTGGTGCAGCTCGTTGTGCGAGTGTTTCCACTGCTCGGACGGGGAGACGTGATCCCACTCCCAGGTGGTGGAGTGAATCTTCGGGTCCCGCATCCAGTCCCACTGGCCGTGCAGGACGTTGTGGCCAATCTCCATGTTGTCCATGATCTTCGCCACGGACAGACCGGCGGTGCCGAGCAGCCACGCGGGCGGGAAGATCGAGAACAGCAGCACTCCCCTGCTGACCAGCTCGAGCTTGCGTTGCGCCGAGATGACCTTACGGATGTAGGCGGCGTCTTTCTCGCCGCGGCTGGCGATCACCTCGTCGCGGATCGCGTCCAGCTCGCGGCCGAGCTCCTCGATCTGCTCCGCGGTCAGGTGGGCGGTGGGGTCGATGGCGGTCAAGGTGCTCCTACCGTTCGATGTCGCAGGGGCCCGCCGCGGCGGACACGCAGGTCTGGATGAGGACGCCCGGCTCGGCCTCGGTGATCTCGCCGGTGCGCAGGTCGCGGACGGCGCCCGCCCTGAGCGGCGTGATGCAGCCGAAGCAGATGCCCATGCGGCACCCGGAGGGCATGAGCACGCCGGCCTCCTCGCCGACGTCCAGCAACGGCGTGGCGCCGTCCGCGTCGACGGTCTTGCCGGTGGCGCTGAACGTGACCTCGCCGCCGGCGCCGGCGACGACGATGCTCGGGCGGAAGCGTTCGGTGTGCAGGCGCTCTTGTACGGCGTGCTCGGTCCAGTGCTCTTCGGCGGCGTCGAGCAGGCCCGCGGGCCCGCAGGCCCAGGTCTCGCGCTCGGCCCAGTCGGGCACGAGTTCATCGAGACGGGTGATGTCGAGCATGCCGTCTGTGTCGGTGTGCACCTCGGTGAGCCGCAGCTTCTTGTCCGCGACCAGGTCGTGCAGTTCGTTGCGGAAGATCACGTCTTGTGGCTGTGGCGCGCAGTGGACCATGACGACGTCGTCGAACTCGGTGTCGCGCAGCATGCCCATCACGGGCGTGATGCCACTGCCGGCCGTCAGGTAGAGCACCTTGGCGGGCTTGGCCTCGGGCAGCACGAAGTCACCGGTCGGCTGGTCGAGCTGGATCAGCGTGCCCGGTTTCGCCCTGCTGACCAGGTGGTTGCTGACCTTTCCGTCCGGGATCGCCTTCACGGTGATCGTGACGCGGCCGTCCTGGCGGTTCGTCGGCGAGGTGATGGAGTAGGCACGCCACAGGCGCACCCCGTCGACGTCGACCCCGATCCGCACGTACTGACCCGCTGTGTGGCCGCGCCAGCCCCGTCCCGGCCGGATCACGATAGTCGCGGCGTCACCCGTCTCGGGGTGCACGGCCTCGATGCGCCCACGCAGGTCAGCGCCCGCACGCAGCGGGCTGACCAGGTCGAGGTAGTCCGACGGCACCAGCGGCGTCGTGACCATCTCCAGCAATTTCCAAGCCCTGCTGCGCAGGGCTGCACTCGTCATGACTCCAGCTTGCTGCGCCTCAAGGCGTAAAGTCCTGACCGCAGGACGTAAATCTGGTCGGCTAGATTGTTCGCAGGGAACAAAAACGTGAGCCATGCAATCCGGAGGGCCGGCGAACTGGCCCTGGACGAGACGACGGTCACCGCACTTCGGGCCGCACTGAAGACCACCGCCGACGAGGTCGTCCAGGCGATCATCGACGAGGTCCCTTCCTACGCCAACGCCCTTTCGGGCCACATGGGCGCCACCATCCGCCGAGCCGTCCGCACCGCCCTGGGGCACTACCTTGACCTCGCGAGCGGGAACGCCACAGGCGGCGACGCCGGTGACGCAGCCTACGAGCTGGGCCGCGGCGAGGTGCGCGACGGCCGTTCGATGGACGCCCTGCTCAGCGCCTACCGCGTCGGCGCCCGCGTGGCCTGGCGATGCCTGGCAGCGGGTGCCGTACCCGCAGGTCTGCCCGCCGCCGAGGTCGCCAAGTTCGCCGAGCTGACCTTCGCCTACATCGACGAGCTCTCCGCCGCGAGCGCCGCGGGCCACGCCGACGAACTGGCCGCCCGGGGCAGGGCCCACGAGCGCCACCTGGAACACCTGGCCCGCGACCTCCTCGCCGGCGCGAGCCCGGACGTGCTGCTGGCCTCTGTCCAACGGGCCGCGTGGCAGCCTCCGGTTTCGCTGACCGCGGTCCTGCTGCCCGCCGTCCAGGCCCGGCCTGCCTACCGTGCGCTCGACCCGAACACCCTCGTCCTCGACGATCTGCCGGACGCCACCGGTGTGCTGCTCGTCCCCGATGCCGACCGGTCACATCTCTTGCGGCAGCTGACCGACCGCACCGCCGTGGTCGGCCCGGCCCGGCCATGGACTCGTGCATCCGCCTCGTACGCACGAGCCGTACGCGCGCGCTCCCTCTCCTCCGATATTCGCGACACCGAGGACCACCTGCCCGAGCTGGTGCTGAGCGCCGACGCGGACGCGTTCGCAGACCTGCGTGCCCGAGCCCTCGCACCGCTGCGGACCTTGCCTGTCGCGACCGCACGGCGGCTGGAGGAGACGTTGCGGGCGTGGCTGCTGCACCAGGGCAGGCGGGAGGAGGTGGCGGCGGCGTTGTTCGTCCATCCCCAGACAGTCCGGTACCGGATGTCGCAGCTGCGGGAGCTGTTTCCGGATCTCGCATCGCCACACCGGGTCCTCGAACTGACGCTGGCGGTCGGTCTTCGGGTCAGCTGACGAGTACTGCCTCATTCTCGGTGCCATCAGCTGGCTCATGCGGCCCGCCAGGCTGGCGGCCACGGCTACTTCGCGCACCGCCCGCTGGTGTGGGCAGGCGTCGGGAGGGCAGGCTGAGAAGTGCACCGGCCGGGGTACACCGCCGTGCGAAGGGAGCCGGGATGATCCGAATCGCGGATATCCGTGAGTGGCGGACCCATGACGTCGTCGACGCGGGCGGCCACAAGATCGGCGTGCTGGAGGCCGTCTACGTGGACACCAGCAGCGACGAGCCGGCCATGGCCACCGTCCAGGTCGGGCTGCCCACCCGCCGCCACCTTGTCTTCGTCCCGCTGGCCGACGCGATCGTGGGGCCGAGCTACGTCAAGGTCGACTACGACAAGTCGCTGGTGAAGAAGTGCCCGGCGATCGGCACGGACGACGTCCTGCCCGCCGAGGACGAAGCCGCGGTCTTCGCGCACTATGGCCTGCCCTACCAGCCCGGTGCGAACGGTGAGCGGCAACTCGCCCGCCGCTGACCGGCTCACCGAGGAGGCGTCCGACCCATGACGCTGTTCCTGATCCTCGTCATCGCGGCGATCGTGCTGGGCATCATCGGCGCCTTCGCCGAAGGATTGTTCTACCTGCTCATCATCGGCATCGTGGTGTTCGCCGCCGCCCTCGTTTATCTCGGGATCCACCTGCGGCGCTCCGGCCGCCACAGCCGCGCGCTCCGCTGACCGGCTGTGCCAGCGTCTTGGCTCTACCTAGCCAGAAGGGCGCTCACGGTCTTGCCGCCAGCCGCCTGGCGGGTCACGGCGGTGGCGCGGGCGAGCCGGTTGACCATGGGCCAGCCGAAGCCTCCAGTGCCGCCGTTCAGGTCAGGGGTATGCATGCGCGGCACCTGCGGGCTGGGATCGCGCACGGCCACCTCGATGCTGTCCGGGTGCGCGGTCAGGTCCAGGGTGCAGGTGCCGCCGCCGTGGCGCAGGGCGTTGGTGACGAGCTCGGAGACGACCAGGACCACCGTGTCGGCGGTTTCGGATGCGGCCGCCGGTAGGAGACCTTCGAGGAACTCCCGGGCGCTGTCGCGTGCGGCGGCTACGGATGTCGCCGAGAGGAGGGGTGCGACTTTGACGCTCGTCGTATCCATCAGGGCACCCCGGTCTCTGGATCGTCGGCGTCTGGTCCTGTCTGCCCGGGGCTTGTGCCCCGGCTGCGGCCCGTCAACCCGGCTCGTCCCGACATCCATCACTGTTCGAGAGTGATTACCTCCCTGCCAAACACACGGAAATCTACGTTGGCCAGAGTAGACATTGAGCAGTGGTGTGGTTATGTTTCTCCCGTAACCCAGAAGGACCGCAGGGCCCGGCAGAGACGAACTGCCGGGCAGCAGTACCCGCAGTTGCAGTTCGCACGACGGTGCGGTGGTGGAGTTTCGAAGCCAGAGTTGTTGCAGGACGGCGACGGGACTGACGACCGGACCGGGCGACACGCAGTGATCAGGGGCCGCCACCGTAGTGGCAGTACCAAGTCAGTGAGCGGTACCTCGGTGAAGGCGTCGGCTGCGGACGCGCGCACCGGGAGGTTCGGCAGTGGGGTTCTAACTGATCGTTTCAGAATGAAGTTCGTTGTGAGGCTTGGCAGTTGAGTGTTGTGTCGGCAGGATCTGTT
>NZ_BAAASR010000043.1:0-1693 GCF_039532985.1 Streptomyces gobitricini
ACTACGCGGCGGCCAACACCTTCCTGGACGCCCTCGCCCAGTACCGGCACGCCCAGGGGCTGCCCGCCACCTCCGTGGCCTGGGGCCTGTGGCAGCAGGACCGGGACCACGGCGGCATGGCGACCAGGCTCGACGAGACCAGCCAGGCGAGGTGGGCCAGGAACGGCTACCTGCCGGTCACCATGGAGCAGGGGCCCGCCATGCTCGACACGGCCCTCGCCCTCGGGCTGACCGCCCCCGTCGCCACGCCGTTCGACCTGGCCGCGATCCGCAGGACCGGAACCGTACCGCCGCTCTTCCGCGGCCTCGTCCGGCCCCCGGCCCGCCGCCGTGTGGCCGAGCACGCCGACGCGACCGAGCAGTCCTTGGAGCAGCGGCTGGCCGGACTGGCACCGGCCGAACGGCAGCGGATGCTCGCCGAGCTCGTACGCGGGGTGGTGGCCTCCGTCCTCGATCACACGAACCCGCAAGCCATCGGCGCCGAGCGCACCTTCCGGGAGCTGGGTTTCGACTCGCTCACCGCCGTGGAGCTCCGCAACCGGATGACCTCCGAGACGGGCGTCCGGCTGCCCGCGACGCTCGTGTACGACTACCCGACACCGGCCGCCCTCACGGAACACCTGCTGGCGGAACTGGTCCCGGCGCCGACCTTCTCGGAGACCTCGCTGCGGAGCGAGATCGCGCGCATCGAGGAGTTCCTGTCCGGCGCCGTGACGAGCGACGGCGAGAAGGCCCTCGCCGCCACTCACCTCCACGAACTGCTCTCCCGCTGGGGCGGGCCGATGGCTCAGCAGACCCCGGCGCCTCAGCCGGAAACCGACGAAGACGACTTCGATCTCGACTCCGCGACGGACGACGACCTCTTCCAACTCGTCGACGCCAACCGAAAGGACTGAACACGACATGTCGAACGAGGCAAAGCTCCGCGACTACCTCAAGCGGGCCATCGCCGATACGCGCGAGGCCCAGCAGCGGCTCCAGGAAGTCCAGGACGCGGCCGTCGAGCCGATCGCGATCGTGGGGATGGCGTGCCGGTATCCGGGTGGTGTTTCGTCGCCGGAGGATCTGTGGCGGTTGGTGGAGAGCGGGACCGACGCGATCGGTGATTTCCCGGACGATCGTGGTTGGGACGTGGAGGCGCTGTACGACCCGGAGCCGGGGACGTCGGGGCGTACGTACACGCGCAAGGGTGGGTTCCTGCACGGGGCGGGGGAGTTCGACGCCGGCTTCTTCGGGATCTCGCCGCGTGAGGCGTTGGCGATGGATCCGCAGCAGCGGTTGCTGCTGGAGGCGGCGTGGGAGGCGCTGGAGTACGCGGGTATCGACCCGCTGTCGCTGAAGGGCAGTGCGACCGGCGTCTTCGCGGGTGCCTCGACACAGGACTACGGACCGCAGTTCCACCGCCCGGTCCAGGGCCTCGACGGACATCTGCTCACCGGACGGCTGGCGAGCGTGATCTCGGGTCGGATCTCGTACGTGCTGGGGCTCGAGGGCCCGTCGGTGACGGTGGACACGGCGTGCTCGTCGTCGCTGGTGGCGGTGCACCAGGCCGTGCAGTCGCTCCGGCTGGGCGAGTCGACGATGGCGCTGGCCGGCGGCGCGATGGTCATGCCCACGGCCGGGACCTTCGTGGAGTTCGCTCAGCAGCGTGGGCTGTCGGTGGATGGCCGGTGTCGGGCGTTCGGTGCGGGTG
>NZ_BAAASR010000044.1:0-17304 GCF_039532985.1 Streptomyces gobitricini
CTCTGCTCCTCGTCGGCACCGGCATCGCCGGCTGGGGCCACATGATGGCGGTCGTGTCCTACACGATCGCCGCCACCAGCGGGCTGTCCAACGCCCAGCAGGGTGCGGCGAGCGGCCTCGCCACCACCGCCCAACTCGTCGGCCTCACCATCGGCACGCCGGTCATCGGGGCCATCGCCACCGGCCGGATCGCTTCGCTGGAGGCGTCGTCGGTGGGCGTGGTGGAGGCAACCGTCTCCGGTGTCCACCTGGGCATCGCCGCCGTCGCCGTGTTCCTCGTGGTCGGTGTCATCACCTCCGCGCTGCTGCTGCGCGGCCCGCAGGCGCCACCGGTGGCCGCCGGCGCCGCGCAGGACGCCTGACCCGCCCGTACACCCACGTCCCGACCCTCCCCTCCGCACACACAAGGAAGTCGCTCATGCCAGCCGTACTGCCCGAGCCGGTGAAGAAGCTCCTCAACTCGCCGCTCTTCGTGACCGTGGCGACCGTCCAGCCCGACGGCAGCCCCCAGCTGAGCGTCGTGTGGTCCAAGGCCGACGGCGACCAGGTCCTCTTCGTCACCTCCTACGGGACACGCAAGGAGAAGAACCTCCGGCGGGACGCGCGGGCGACCGTCATGGTCAACCCGCCGGACGCGCCGTACAGCTTCGCCGCGATCAGCGGCACCGCGGAGTTCACCGACGAGGACGCCATGGCCCTCCTCGACGAGCTGTCGGTGAAGTACACCGGCAAGGTGTACGCCGAGTTCAGCCCCGACAACGTCCCGGCCGCCGACCAGCTGGTCGTCGTACGGATCACCCCGACCAAGGTCGCGGGCGGCCTGCGCTGACCCCGCGCGTACCCGCGCGCACGAGCGGGGCCCCGGCCGACGACGTACCCCCCGTCGGCCGGGGCCCCGCTCACCTCGTCCGCTCAGCGCACGGACTGGAGCTGCCGCTCCTCCCGTACGGGAACGTCCTCGTCGTCCTCCTCGACCGGACCGCCCGCGGCGGCGGACGGCGTCGCCCGCTGCGCGATCAGCGCGCCGACCAGCACCATCAGACCGCCCAGCAGCTGCGCGCCCGCCAGCCGCTCGCCCAGCAGCGCCCAGGCCAGGACCGTGGCGATGACCGCCTCCAGGCAGGCGACCACCCCGGCGACCTGGGGGGAGAGCCGGCGCACCGCCAGCACCCCGGTGAGGAACGCGGCGACCGTGGAGACCAGCACGATCCAGCCGATCAGCACCATCCGGGGCGCCTCCACACCGCCGAGCTGCGCACCGCCGCCGAGCGCCGACCAGTCCAGCTGCCACGGCCGTGCCACCACGGTCAGCACGGCCGCGCCGACGAGCAGTCCGTACGCGATGACGGCGACCGGCGACACCGCCGCCTTCCCCTCACCGGCCTGCCCCTGGTCGGAGAGGAGGAAGTACCCGACCTGGCAGCCCGCCGCGCCGAGCGCGAGCAGCAGCCCCAGCGGGTCGAAGGCGAGCCCCGACCACACCTGCACCACACAGGCCAGGCCTCCCACCGCCAGGACGACCCCGAGGGCGGCGGCCTTCGTCACCGGCCGGCGCTGCACGAAACGCACCCACAGCAGCACCAGCGCGGGCGCCAGGTACTCCACCAGCAGGGCGACGCCGACGGGGATGTAGGACAGCGACGCGAAATAGAAGGCCTGCACACCGGCCACGGCCAGCAGGCCGAAGCCCAGCAGCAGCCCCGGGCGCAGCCGCAGGGCCGACCTGTGGTGGATGGCGAGCGGCAGCATCACCAGCGCGGCGCCCGCGACCCGCAGCCACACCACGTGCAGCGGGTCGATGCCCGCCTCGATGAGCGGTTTGGCCGCGACCCCCGAGCCACCGAACGCGAAGGCCGAGGCGACGGCCAGGACGAGACCGGTGTGCGTGGTGCTCCGTGCCCCGTTCATACGGCCACCGCCTCCTTCGGGGCGCCCTGGGCGACGACCGCCGGGTTGGCCAGGCCGTTCACCGGAAGCCCGAGGAACACCGCGCGTACGGCGTCCAGCACGGTGGTCGCCGCGCGGTCCTGCGCCTCGGCCGTACCCGCCCCGATGTGCGGGGTGCACACCACCGAGTCCAGGTGGGGGAGGGGGGAGTGGACGGGTGGCTCGGTCTCGAAGACGTCGAGCGCGGCGCCCGCGATCCGGTCCTCGGCCAGGGCTCGGGCGAGTGCCGCCTCGTCGACGATGCCACCGCGCGCGGTGTTGACCAGGCGCATGGTTGGTTTGGCCAGGGCGAGTTCGCGTTCACCGATGAGCCCGGTGGTCGCCGGGGTGCGGGGGACGTGGACCGTCAGGACGTCGGCGGTGGCGACCAGGTCGTCCAGCGGCAGCCAGGCCACACCGTGCGCGTACGCGAACTCCGGTGTGACGAACGGGTCGTGGGTGAGCAGCTCCACCTCGAAGGGGGCGAGCCGCTCGGCGACCAGCTGCCCGATCCGGCCGAAGCCGAGGATGCCGACGCTCTTCCCGCTGAGCTCCGAGCCCTGGAAGTCGGCCCGGCGCCACTCCCCGGCGCGTACGGAGGCCGAGGCGGCCGGGATGCCGCGGAACATCGACAGGATGAGCCCGACGGTCAGTTCGGCGACGCTGGTCACGTTGGAGACGGGGGCGTTGACCACCATCACCCCGGCGCGGGTCGCCGCTTCGACGTCGACGTTGTCCAGGCCGACCCCGGCGCGGGCGACGACGCGCAGCCGGGGCGCGTGGTCGAGCACCTCCTGGTCGACCTTGGTGGCGCTGCGGATGACGAGCGCCTCGGCGTCGTGCACGGCGGCCAGCAGGGCGGCGCGGTCGCTGCCCCGGCACTGCCGTACGTCGAAGTCGGCGTGGAGCTCGGCGGTCAGGCGGGCCGGCAGCGGGTCGGAGATCACGAGCACGGGCAGGGTCATGACGGGGTTCCCTTCACGGGTGCGGGGGGATGACCGGAGCGGTGCGGCGGCGGGTTACGCGTAGCGGCTCAGGTCGTGGAAGAAGCCGGGCGCCGGCTGGGCCAGGCCGCGCGCGGTGGCCTCCCGGTACACATGGGCGCCGACGGCGAGGTCGAGGATGCCAAGCCCGAACGGTGAGAAGATCACCGGCCGGTCCTGGGGCACGGTCACCGTGGACCGCAGCACGTCGTACAGCGTCCCGTCGACGAAGTCCCGGTTGCCGGTGGCCTGTTCGAGGAGGTGCGGAGAAGTGTCGGCCTTCAGGCAGTGCTCGATGTCGTCGAGGACGTTGAAGGAGCCGCGCAGGATCTCCGGGTCCAGGTCGCGCAGTGAGACGTGCAGCACGGTCGGGTTGTGCGAGAACCATGCCGGGTCGTGGATGTGCGGGGTGGCCGCGGTGGTGGCGAAGACCACCAGGCCCGAGGCGCGCAGTGCCTCCTCGGGCGACTCGCGCACGACGATTCTGGCGGAGGTGCGGTCGGCGAGGTGGCGGGCGAAGCTGTCGGCGTACTCCCGGCTGGCGTCGTGGATGCTGATCTCGTCGAACTCCCACCCGGTGCCCTGGAGGTGGGTGAAGAGGTAGCGGGCGATCAGACCGGTGCCGAAGAAGGTGACGGTACGCGGCCGCTCACGGTCCCGGTGCAGCTCGCGGGCGGCGAGCGCGGCCGAGGACGCGGTACGGGTCGCGCTGATGATGGAGCTCTCCAGGCACGCGAACGGGTAGCCGGTCTCATGGTCGTTGAGGATCAGGACGGCGGAGGCCCGGGGCAGCCCGCTGGTGATGTTGCGGGGGAAGCTGGAGATCCACTTGATGCCGTCGACGGCGCGGTCCCCGCCGAGCGAGGCGGGCAGCGCGATGATGCGCGAGTCCGGGCGGTCGGGGAAGCGCAGGAAGTAGCTGGGCGGGTTGACGCTCTTGCCCTCGCCGTGGGCGAGGTAGGCGTCCCGTACGACGTCGATGATGCTCGACTCGTGGCCGGCCAGGACGTCATGGACGGCCTTGCCGCCGATGACGGAGAACTCGGGGGTGATGGGGGCGGACATGGATGCTCCTGACAAGGTCGAGAGGGAAGGAAACCGTGGGTGGTGGGGGTAGGGGCGGGGACGGGAGTGGGGGGGCGGGGGTGCGTCCCGGGGAGCGGGGCCTGGGCTCAGGCGTGGGCCTGGGCGGGTTTGGCCTGGGCGTGGACCCTGGGCCTGGGCTCGGGCGGGCGCCCGTACGTAGGTTTGGCCTCGCCGTGGGTGGGGCCACGGCGGCGCGCTGAGGGGCCGCGGTCCGGGCCGTGCCCGATCCCGCACGAGTCGGCCGCGGGTCCGGGTCGGGACCGGTGCCGCGTGGGTCGGCGGCGGGTCCGGGTCGGGACCGGTGCCGCGCGGGTCAGCTGCCGACGAGCGTTCCGGCCGCCGCGCGCGACAGCGGGTCGTCGTCCGTGATGTCGCCGAACCGCGCCCGTACCCAGACGTCGTCGTAGACCGAGTCGAGGTAACGCTCACCGAGGTCCGGGGAGATGCCGACGGCCAGTGCGGTCGGGTCGGCGCCGGTCAGGCGCTGCCAGGCGCCGGCGAGGACGGTCCCGGTGGAGCCGCCGAGCAGGTAGCCGCGGCGCGCCAGGGCGCGGCACATCCGTACCGCCTCGTGCTCCGGGACCATCAGGATCTCGTCGACCACGCTCTCGTCGGCGATCTCCGGGCGCCGGCCGGTGCCGAGACCGGGGATGTGCCGGGTACCGGCCGGACCGCCGAAGGTCACCGAGCCGACGCTGTCGACGGCGACGACGCGCGCCGGGTGGCCGATGTGCTTGAGGTAGCGGGCGCAACCGGTGAGCGTCCCGGTGGTGCCCGCGCCGATGAAGAGGTAGTCGAGGTCGGGGAAGGCGCGGACGATGGCCGGGCCCGTGGTGCGGTAGTGCGCGCGCCAGTTGTTGTCGTTGGCGTACTGGTTGAGCCAGAGCGCGCCGGGGGTCTGCCGGCACAGCTCGCTGACCCGGCGGATCCGGGCGCCGAGCAGTCCCTCGACCGGGTCGGGCTCGGACACGACGACGACCTCCGCGCCGTACGAGCGCATCATCCGCAGGTGGCGGTCGGTGCAGCGGGTGTCGGTCACGCAGACGAAGGCGTAGCCGCGGTCGGCGGCGATGGCGGCCAGGGCGACGCCGAGGCTGCCCGAGGACGACTCGATCACGGTGGATCCGGGGCGCAGCCGCCCTTCCTCCTCCGCCGCGCAGATCATGCTCAGGGCCGCCTTGGCCTTCACGGAACCCGCGAAATTGAATCCCTCGCATTTGAGGAAGAAAGGGCGACTGAATGACGGGGTGAGGTCGATGAATATGTCGTCGGGTGTGAGATCCAGTGGGGAAGTCACGATCTCTGGTGAATTCCTTTCCGATTTCATGGACGTTACGGTACGGGCTGCCCTGGGGCGGTGCAATCGCCGCCACCAGCGGAAAGGACGCGGAATTACCGGCGTGTGGGAAATGCTTGGACTGTGCACGCATTGACGGCCCCGGAGGTTCCCGGGGCCGTCGGTACGCGATATGGGCCGTTCCTCAGACGGGTGTGGGAAGCGCGTCCCGGACGAGTTGCGCCACCTGCCGGGCGCAGTCGTCGAGGTAGAAATGGCCGCCCGGCAGCAGCCGGACCGTGGTCGTCGAGGCGGACAGTCCCCGCCAGGCCGCCGCCCCCGCGTCCGTCACCAGCGGGTCCGCGTCGCCGACCAGCACGGTGAGCGGGCAGTCCAGCGGCTCGCCCGAAGCCCACACGTAGGAACGGAGGGCCCGGTAGTCGGCGCGCAGGGCGGGCAGCGCCATGGCGACCAGCTCCGGGTCGTCCAGGACGCGGCTGCCGGTGCCGCCGAGCCGCCGGATATGGGCGAGCAGCGCCTCGTCGTCCGGTACGTGGTCGGTGGCGACCGGCCCGGCCGACGGGGAGTCCCGGCCCGAGACGAACAGCCGCGCCGGCCCGGGCCCCGGGGACCGCTGGAGGCGGCGGGCCGTCTCGTAGGCGACGACGGCGCCCATGCTGTGGCCGAACAGCGCGTACGGCCGCTCGTCACGGGCGCGGATCTCCGCCGCCAGCACGTCCGCGATCGCGCCGATGTCCTCCCACGGCCGCTCCCGGTACCGGTCCTGCCGCCCCGGGTACTGCGCCGCCGCCACGGACACCGTCACCCGGGGCCCCTCGCGCCGGCCCGCCGCCAGCGCCCTGGCGAGAGGGGTGAACGCCCCTGCCGAGCCGCCCGCGTGCGGGAAGCAGTACAGCCGCAGGCCCGTCGTCGCGTCACGTGGCGTCGTCCGGGAGTCCCGCCCGCCACCCGCCACCGAGGACCCGCCGGTCCGGGGCTCGACGGCCGAGGGCCCGCCGGTCCGGGGCCCGCCAGCCCTGGACCCGCCGGTCCAGGACATGACGGCCGAGGGTCCGGCGGCCGAGGGCCCTCCGGCCGGGGGCAGTTCGCGGAACCAGGCCGTCACACCGCCTCCCGGATCAGGTCGGAGGCCCGCTCCCCGATCATGACGGCGGGGGCGTGGGTGTGGCCGCGGGTGATCGTCGGCATGATCGAGGCGTCCGCGACCCGCAGGCCCCTCACCCCGCGCACCCGGAGACGCTCGTCGACGACCGCGCCCGGGTCGCCGTCCGGCCCCATCCGGCAGGTGCCGACCGGGTGGTAGAGCGTGTCGCCGTGCTCCCGCACCGTCTTGACCAGCTGCGCGTCGTCCACCGTGCCCGGCCACGGCGCCATCGGGCCGCTGACCAGGGGGCGCAGCGACGCGGTGTCGAAGAGCCGCTCGGCGAACCGCAGCCCCGACAGGAACACCCGAAGGTCCTCGTCGACGGAGAAGTACCCCGGGTCGATGCGCGGCGGACCGGCCGGGTCGGCCGCCGACAGGGTGATCCGGCCACGGCTCTCGGGCTGGAGCAGGATCACCCCCAGGGTGAACCCCGGCTTCGCCGCCGTGCCGTGGTCGGTGAACGGGATGGGCGCCCAGATCAGTTCGAGGTCCGGCGCGCCGGGGCCGCCGTCACTCCGGAAGAAGGCCACGGCCTCGGCGATGTTCGAGGTGAGCGGGCCGAGCCGCTCCTCCTCGAAGCGCGCCCGGTTGGCGGGCGTGTCGGCGTCGGCCAGCGGTACCGGGACCGTCGCCTCCATGATGAGGTTCAGGGTCAGGTGGTCCTGGAGGTCGCGCCCCACGCCGGGCAGCTCGACCGTGGGGCTGATGCCCGCCGCGCGCAGATCGTCCACGTCACCGATGCCGGACAGCATCAGCAGGTGCGGCGAGCCGATCGCACCCGCGCTCAGGACCACCTCGCGCCGGGCGGCGAGGACGCCCCGGTCGGACTCGACACCGGTGGCCCGGCCGTCCTCCACCACCACCCGCCGCACCTGGGTGTCGGTGAACACCGTGAGGTTGGGCCGCTCCATGGCCGGGCGCAGATAGCCGTCGGCCGCGCTCCAGCGGGCGCCGCGCAGCTGGTTCAGCGGGGTGACCGCACAGCCCGTGTGGTCGGGTCCGCCCAGCCCCTGCGTCAGCTCGCGCAGGCCCACCTCCGCGCAGGCCTCCAGGAACCGGGCGGTCGTCGGGTCGGGATCGCGCGGCGGTGATATCCACAGCGGGCCCTCCGTGCCGTACGTACCGCCGCGGCCGGGGTCACCGGCCCACCGCTCCGACCGGCGGAAGTACGGTTCCACCGCCTCCCAGGACCACAGGTCGCCGACGGACTCGGCCCACGGCCGGTAGTCCTCACTGTGGCCGGGTATCCACATCTGGGCGTTGATCGACGACGAACCGCCGAGGGTTCGGCCGCGCGGCCAGAACATCTCACGGCCGCCCATGCCGGGCTGCGGACTGGACTGGAAGGCCCAGTCCTCGTCGGTGTGCATGAGCTTGAAGAAGGAGTACGGGGTCCTGATGTCCGGGTTGGTGTCGCGGCCGCCGGCCTCGACCAGCGCGACACGGACGGACGGGTCCTCGGAGAGCCGGGCGGCCAGGACACAGCCCGCTGAACCGGCGCCCACGACGACGTAGTCGAAGGTCTCTGCGGGGCCTCGGGTACGGGACTCGGTGCTCATGGATGGGTGTTCCTCCTCGGGGATCACGGCAGGGGCCGCCACGGCGCGCCCGGACGGTGCGACCACCCCACGAACGCGGGCCCGGCACCGCCGGCCGACCTCGGCCAGTGCGCCGCGCGCGGCCCCGACGGCGGACCGGCCCCCTCCGGGGCGGCGGCCGACGCGGCACCACGGGCGCACAGCACGGCCACGACAGCGGCCAGTTCGGCGGCGTCCGGGTCGCCCTTGACCACGCGGATGCCGGACACCATCGACGCGAGGCCCGTCTCGGCGGCGCTCACTGCGGCTGGTTCCCGTGCTTGCGCGACGGCAGCGGAGCGCTCTTCGCCCGCAGCATGTCCAGCGCCTGGATCAGCCGCATCCGGGTCTCCGCCGGGTCGATGACGTCGTCCACCAGCCCCCGCTCGGCGGCGTAGTACGGGTGCATCAACTGGCTGCGGTACTCCTTGATCCGAGCCGTCCGGGTCGCCTCCGGATCGTCGGACGCCGCGATCTCCCGCCGGAAGATGACGTTGGCCGCGCCCTCGGCGCCCATCACGGCGATCTCGTTGATCGGCCAGGCGTAGGTGAGGTCCGCGCCGATGGACTGGGAGTCCATGACGATGTACGCGCCGCCGTAGGCCTTGCGGAGGATGAGGCTGATGCGCGGCACGGTGGCGTTGCAGTACGCGTACAACAGCTTCGCGCCGTGCCGGATGATCCCGCCGTGCTCCTGGTCCACGCCCGGCAGGAAGCCCGGCACGTCCACCAGGGTCACCAGCGGGATGTTGAACGAGTCGCAGAGCTGCACGAACCGTGCCGCCTTCTCGCTCGCCGGGATGTCCAGCACCCCGGCCAGCGCCGCCGGCTGGTTGGCGACGATGCCCACCACGTGCCCGTCGAGCCGGGTCAGCGCGCACACCACGTTGGTCGCCCAGTTCTCGTGGACCTCGAAGAACTCGCCGTGGTCGACGATCTCCTCGATGACCTTGCGCATGTCGTACGAACGGTTCGCGTCCGGCGGGACCAGTTCGCTCAGCACGTCGTTGCGGCGGTCCGCCGGGTCGTCGCACTCCTCGCAGGGCGGCAGTTCCCGGTTGTTCTGCGGCAGCATCGACAGCAGGTGGCGCACGTCCTCCAGGCAGCTCTCCTCGTCGTCGTACGCGAACCCGGCGACACCCGAGATGGAGGTGTGCGTGTCGGCACCGCCCAGGCCCTCCTGGGTGATCTCCTCGCCGGTGACCGCCTGCACCACATCCGGTCCGGTGATGAACATCTGCGCGATGCCGCGCACCATGAACACGAAGTCGGTCAGGGCCGGCGAGTAGGCCGCGCCACCGGCGCACGGGCCGAGCATCACGCTGATCTGTGGGATCACCCCGGAGTTGCGGACGTTGCGCTGGAAGATCCCGCCGTAGCCGGCCAGCGCCGTGACGCCCTCCTGGATGCGGGCCCCGGCGCCGTCGCACAGCCCCACCACCGGGGCGCCGGCCGCCTCCGCCAGGTCCATCAGCTTGTGGATCTTCTGCGCGTGCGCCTCGCCCAGGGCACCGCCGAAGATCCGGAAGTCATGGGCGTACGCGAACACCGTCCGGCCGTGCACCTTGCCCCAGCCGATGACGACGCCATCCGTGTACGGCCGCTTGTTCTCCAGCCCGAACCCGGTCGCGCGGTGCCGCCTCAGGGTCTCGACCTCGTTGAACGTGCCCTCGTCGAAGAGCAGGTCGAGGCGCTCGCGGACGGTGAGCTTCCCCTTGGCGTGCTGGGCCTCGGTCGCCGCGCCGCTCGGACCGCTCCTGGCCTGTTCATAGAGGGCCTGCATCTCGGAAGGGAATTCGGGGCGTTCCTGTACGACGGTCATGTCCTGCAGCTCCATTCGGATACGGATACGGATATGAATGCGGATACGGGGGCGGGGGCGGGGGCGGGGGCGGGGGCGGGGAAAGGGTGCGTGAAGGGAGGGACGGGCTTCATTCGGGGGAGCTCGGTTTATGTGAACGGTAGAGCTCCAGCGGAAACATCGGGGAACGGGTCGTCAATCGCCGGGTAATCGCCCGGCCTCGGTCGCTTTGTGGACAGGCGATTACCGAAGGATGGGCGGGGCGTTGAAACGCCACGGTTAGCGTGAGCGCACCTTTTCTGAATCCCGTTGCGCGAGTGGTACGAGTGGAGCCCGGAAATGATGGAACCTGAGGTGACCGGGGCCGACGGCACCCTGGCCGAAGCCCCCGCCCGAACCCGAGCCGACGCCCTGCCCGGGAGCCCGGTCGCGGCTCCGGCGGGTGCCCCAATCGGTGCCCCGGGCACTGTGCCGGTAGCTGCCCCGGGCGCTGAGCCGGGCGCTGTTCCGGTCGGGGACGACCCGATCGCCGTGATCGGGCTGTCCTGCCGCCTCCCCGGAGCGCCGGACCCGGAGGGTTTCTGGCGCCTGCTGCGCGACGGGACCAGCGCCGTGACCGAAGCGCCCGAGGGGCGCTGGGACGTGGAGGCGCTCTACGACCCCGACCCCTCGGCACCCGGCCGCATGAGCACCCGCTGGGGCGGGTTCCTCGACGGCGTCGGCCACTTCGACCCCGAGTTCTTCGGTATCTCCCCGAAGGAAGCCGCCGCGATGGACCCGCAGCAGCGGCTCCTCCTCGAACTGGGCTGGGAGGCGATGGAGAACGCCGGCATCGTGCCCGGCACCCTCCGGTCCACGGCCACCGGCGTCTTCGTCGGAGCCATCAACGGTGACTACGACCTGCTGCTGCACCGTTCCGGCCGCGAGGCCATCGGCCGCCACTCCCTCACCGGCACGCAGCGCGGCATGCTCGCCAACCGGCTCTCGTACACCTTCGGCCTCCGTGGCCCCAGCCTGACCGTCGACTCCGGCCAGTCCTCGTCCCTGGTGAGCGTCCACCTCGCCTGCGAGAGCCTGCGCCGGGGCGAGTCGACGACCGCCCTCGCCGGCGGCGTCAACCTGAACCTGGCGCCCGAAGGGACGATCGGCACCAGCAAGTTCGGCGCCATGTCACCCGACGGCCGCTGCTACACCTTCGACGAGCGGGCCAACGGCTACGTACGCGGTGAAGGCGGCGCACTGGTCGTCCTCAAGCCGCTGTCCGCCGCCCTGGCCGACGGCAACACCGTCCTCGCCGTCATCAAGGGGAGCGCGGTCAACAACTCCGGTGACGCCAAGACCCTGACGACCCCGGACCGGGCCGCCCAGGAAACCGTGATGGCGGCCGCCTGCCGCAGGGCGGGCGTCGACCCGGCGGACGTCGGTTACGTCGAACTGCACGGCACTGGTACGAAGGTCGGCGACCCGATCGAGGCGGCGGCCCTCGGCGCGGTCTACGGACAGGGCCGGCCCACCGACCGGCCGCTGCGCGTCGGCTCGGCCAAGACGAACGTCGGCCACCTGGAGGGAGCCGCCGGGATCGTCGGACTGCTCAAGGCGGTCCTGGCCCTCAGGCACCGGCAACTCCCCCCGAGCCTCAACTTCGAGCGCCTGAACCCGCGCATCCCGCTCGATGAACTGAACCTGCGGCTGCAACGAGACCTCGAGAACTGGGACGACGACCGGCGGCTGGCCGGCGTCTCCTCATGGGGCATGGGCGGCACGAACGCGCATGTGATCGTGGAGGAGGCGCCGAGCGAGGAGCGGGCGACTTCCGGGGCGAGTGCGGATGGTGGTGTGGTGCCGTGGCTGGTGTCGGCGCGGAGTGCGGAAGCGCTGCGGGCGCAGGCGGAGCGGCTCGTGGAGTACGTCGAGTCCGGTGCCGACGTCCGGGATGTGGCGTTCTCGCTGGCGACGACGCGGGCGGCGTTGGAGTACCGGGCGGTGGTTGTCGGGTCGGACGGGGAGGGTCTGGTCGCCGGGTTGCGGTCGGGGCGGTCGTGTCGGGCTGTGGGTGGTAGGTCGGCGTTTCTGTTCACGGGTCAGGGTTCGCAGCGTTTGGGGATGGGGCGTGAGTTGTATGGCGCGTTCCCGGTGTTCGCGGCGGCGTTCGACGCGGTGCTGGCGGAGTTGGAGCCGGGGCTGCGGGAGGTTGTGTGGGGTGGGGATGCGGAGGCGCTGAACCGTACGGAGGTGACCCAGCCGGCGCTGTTCGCGGTGGAGGTGGCGTTGTTCCGGCTGTGGGAGTCGTGGGGTGTACGCCCCGACGTGATCGCTGGGCATTCGATCGGTGAGATCGCGGCCGCGCATGTGGCGGGGGTGTTGTCGCTGGCCGATGCCGCGAAGTTGGTGTCGGCGCGCGGCAGGTTGATGCAGGCGCTTTCGGCCGGGGGCGCGATGGTGGCGCTCCAAGCGAGTGAGGAGGAGGTGCTGCCGCACCTGACCGACACGGTCGGATTGGCTGCCGTCAACGGTCCGCAGGCCGTCGTCGTCTCCGGGAACGAGCCGGAAGTCCTGGCCGTCAAGGCGCACTTCGAGGGCCAGGGGCGCAAGGCGACCCGGCTGAAGGTGTCGCACGCGTTCCACTCACCGCTGATGGAGCCGATGCTCACCGAGTTCGCGGAGGTGGTGTCGGGGCTGACCTTCACCGCTCCGAGCATCCCGTTCGTGTCCACGCTCACCGGCGCTCCGGTCACTTCGGAGCTGATGGATCCCGGTTACTGGGTGCGGCACGTGCGTGAGCCCGTTCGGTTCGCTGACGCGGTGAGGGTGCTGGAGGCCGATGGTGTGACGCGGTTCGTGGAGGTGGGGCCCGACGCGGTGCTGACGGCGATGGCGCAGGGTTCGCTTGAGGGGTCGGGTGCCGAGACGGTGGCCTCGCTGCGGCGTAACCGTGGCGAGGAGGAGACGGTCGTCACCGCTCTGGCGCACTTCCACGCGGCGGGCGGCACGGTGGAGTGGCACCGGTTCTTCGAGGGCACCGGCGCCCGCGCCATACCCCTGCCCACCTACGCCTTCCAGCGCTCGTACTACTGGCTCGACTCCGCCGACACCGCACCCGTACCCGCGCCCGCGCCCGCCGACACCGCACCCGCGCCCGCCGGGACCACCCCCGCCGACCCGCTGCGGGAGCGCCTCGCCGGCCTTCCGGAGGACGAGCGGCGGCGTACGCTCCTCGACCTCGTCCGTGCCGACGCCGCGGCCGTCCTGGGCCACGCCCGGCCCGCGTCCATCGACCCCGACCGGGCGTTCCGGGAACTGGGGCTCGACTCGCTGGGTGGTGTGGAACTCCGGGACCGGCTGTCGACCGCGACGGGGCTGCGGATCCCCGAGTCGGTCGTCTTCGACCACCCGACCCCCGCCGCGGTGGCCGACTTCCTGCACGAGCAGTTGATCGGCGGGACGGCCACGGCGAACGACGGCACCGGACCCACGGGTGACGCGGTGCCGACGGACGAGCCGATCGCGATCGTGGGGATGGCGTGTCGGTATCCGGGTGGTGTTTCGTCGCCGGAGGATCTGTGGCGGTTGGTGGAGGGCGGGACCGACGCGATCGGTGATTTTCCGGACGATCGTGGTTGGGACGTGGAGGCGCTGTACGACCCGGAGCCGGGGACGTCGGGGCGTACGTACACGCGCAAGGGTGGGTTCCTGCACGGGGCGGGGGAGTTCGACGCGGGCTTCTTCGGGATCTCGCCGCGTGAGGCGCTGGCGATGGATCCGCAGCAGCGGTTGCTGCTGGAGGCGGCGTGGGAGGCGCTGGAGTACGCGGGTATCGACCCGCTGTCCCTGAAGGGCACCGCGACCGGCGTCTTCGCCGGAGGAGCACCGCAGGACTACGGGCCCCGCCTGCACGAACCCGCTGACGGCGTGGACGGTCATCTGCTGACCGGCACCCTCGCGAGCGTGATCTCGGGTCGGATCTCGTACGTGCTGGGGCTCGAGGGCCCGTCGGTGACGGTCGACACGGCGTGCTCGTCGTCGCTGGTAGCGGTGCACCAAGCCGTGCAGTCGCTCCGGCTCGGAGAGTCCTCCATGGCGCTCGCGGGCGGCGCGATGGTCATGGCGACGCCGGGAATGTTCGTGGAGTTCTCGCGTCAGAACGGTCTTTCCGTGGATGGCCGGTGCCGGGCGTTCGGTGCGGGTGCGGATGGTACGGGGTGGGCCGAGGGTGCGGGTCTGCTGGTGTTGGAGCGGTTGTCGGACGCGAGGCGCAAGGGCCATCGGGTGTTGGCGGTGGTGCGTGGTTCGGCGGTGAATCAGGACGGGGCGTCGAATGGTCTGACGGCGCCGAATGGTCCTGCGCAGCAGCGGGTGATCCGTCAGGCGTTGGCTGCGGCCGGTCTTACGGCTGCGGACGTGGACGCGGTGGAGGCGCATGGGACGGGGACGCGGCTGGGCGATCCGATCGAGGCGCAGGCGTTGCTGGCGACTTATGGGCAGGATCGGCCGGACGGTCAGCCGCTCCTTCTCGGGTCGCTGAAGTCGAACATCGGGCATGCTCAGGCGGCTGCGGGTGTCGGCGGGATCATCAAGATGGTCATGGCGCTGCGGAACGAGAAACTGCCCAGGACCCTGCACGCCGAAGAGGCCACGCCGTTCGTCGACTGGGACAGCGGGGCGGTCGAGCTGCTGACGGAGACCTGCCCCTGGCCTCGGGACGACGCCCATGTGCGCCGGGCGGGTGTGTCGTCGTTCGGTGTGAGTGGCACGAACGCGCACGTGATCGTGGAGGAGGCGCCGATCGACGAGACGGTGACCACCGGGGCGAGCGCGGGTGGTGGTGTGGTGCCGTGGCTGGTGTCGGCCAAGAGCCCGGACGCCCTTGCCGGGCAGGCCGAGCGGCTGGCCGCGTATGTGGCTGAGTCGGGCGCCGATGTGTGGGATGTGGCGTTTTCGCTGGCGACGACGCGGGCGGCTCTTGAGTACCGGGCGGTGGTGGTGGGCGCCGACCGGGACGAGCTGGTCGCCGGGTTGCGGTCGGGGCGGTCGTGCCGGGCTGTGGGTGGTAGGTCGGCGTTTGTGTTCACGGGTCAGGGGTCGCAGCGGTTGGGGATGGGGCGTGAGTTGTATGACGCGTTCCCGGTCTTCGCGGAGGCGTTCGACGCGGTGCTGGCGGAGCTGGAGCCGGGGCTGCGGGAAGTGGTGTGGGGCGGTGATGCGGAGGCGCTGAACCGTACGGAGGTGACGCAGCCGGCGCTGTTCGCCGTCGAGGTGGCGCTGTTCCGCCTGTGGGAGTCGTGGGGCGTGCGCCCCGACATGATCGCTGGGCACTCGATCGGTGAGATCGCCGCCGCGCATGTGGCGGGGGTGTTGTCGCTGGCGGATGCGGCCCGGTTGGTGTCGGCGCGCGGCAGGTTGATGCAGGCGCTTCCGGCCGGGGGCGCGATGGTGGCGCTCCAGGCGAGTGAGGACGAGGTGCTGCCGCACCTGACCGACACGGTCGGGATCGCTGCCGTCAACGGTCCGCAGGCCGTCGTCGTCTCCGGGAACGAGGCGGAAGTCCTGGCCATCAAGGCGCACTTCGAGGACCAGGGGCGCAAGGCGACCCGGCTGAAGGTGTCGCACGCGTTCCACTCGCCGCTGATGGAGCCGATGCTCACCGAGTTCGCGGAGGTGGTGTCGGGGCTGACCTTCACCGCTCCGAGCATCCCGTTCGTGTCCACGCTCACCGGCGCTCCGGTCACCACGGAGCTGACCGATCCGGCCTACTGGGTGCGGCACGTGCGTGAGCCCGTCCGGTTCGCCGACGCGGTGAGGGTGCTGGAGGCCGATGGTGTGACGCGGTTTGTGGAGCTGGGGCCCGACGCGGTGCTGACGGCGATGGCGCAGGGTTCGCTTGAGGGGTCGGGTGCCGAGACGGTGGCCTCGCTGCGGCGTAACCGTGGCGAGGAGGAGACGGTCGTCACCGCCTTGGCGCACTTCCACGCGGCGGGCGGCACGGTGCAGTGGCACCGGTTCTTCGAGGGCACCGGCGCCCGCACCGTACCCCTGCCCACCTACGCCTTCCGGCGTCAGCGCTTCTGGCTCGAAGCGCCCAAGCACTCAGGGTCGGCGGAAGCGGGCGAGCTGGGCCTGGACGCTCCCGGACACGCCCTGCTCGGAGCTGCGGTGGACCTCGCCGGCGGCGACGGGCGGCTCTTCACGGGCCGGATCTCCACCGGCACACACGGGTGGCTCGCCGACCGGCCGTACGTACCGACCTCCGTCTTCGTCGAACTGGCGATGCACGTCGGCGACGAGATCGGTTGCGGCGCCGTCGAGTCCCTGACCGTACGGGCCCCTCTGGTGCTGGACGGCGGCCACGCCATGCACCTCCAGATCGTCGCCACCGGCACGCCGGACGAGGAGGGCCGGCACGCGCTGTCCATCCACGCCAGGCCTGAGGGACGTGACCTGCCCTGGACCCTGCACGCCGAGGGATACCTCGGGCACGGGCACGGGCACGGGGGCGGGGACCAGGTGGACGGCGCGTTGTGGCCGGACGCGGAGGAGCTCCCGGACGAACTGGTCTCGGAGGAGGAGTACGACGCCGCCGAATTCGTGCTGCATCCGCTGCTGCTGGAGGCGGCGGTGCGAGCGGCGGCGGATGGTGGCGACGCCCTGTCCTGGTCGGGTGTGCGGGTGTTCGCGGAGGGCGCGCAGGAGGTGCGCGTACGGGTTCGGCGTGCCGGCGACAAGGAGCTCGGGCTGCAACTGACGGACGCGGCCGGCGACCTGGTGGCATCGGTCGAGTCCGTCACTCTCGGCGAGTTCGCGCCGGAGCAACTGCGGGCCCGTGGGACGGACTCCCTGTTCCGGGTCGACTGGGTGCCGGGCGAGCTGACCGACGCTGCGGAGCCAGTCCGCTGGGGCGGTCTCCGCGCGGCCGATCTGACGGCGGACGTCCAGCAGTTCGGGAGCGTCGCGGAGGTGGGTGCGGCGGTGGTTTCCGGGGTTGTGGGGCTGGATGCGGTGGTGGTGCCGTGTGTGGCGTCCGGTGGGGGTGAGGTGTTGGGGGCGGTGTATGGGCAGGTGCTGGGTGCGTTGTCGCTGGTGCGGGAGTGGTTGGCCGATGAGCGGTTGGCCGGTGTGGGGCTGGTGGTGCTGACGCGTGGTGCTGTGGCGGTCGGTGGGGGTGAGGTGCCGGATCTGGCGACGGCGGCGGTGTGGGGTCTGTTGCGGTCGGCGCAGGCCGAGAACCCGGGCCGGATCACGCTGGTCGACACCGACGACATGGCGGGTCCCTCGGTGGAGGAGGCCCTCACCCGGGTCGTGCGGTCGGACGAGCCTCAGGCGGCGCTGCGCGGCGACAGGATCCTCGTACCACGCCTGGTGAGGGAGCGGCGGAAGCCGGCCGGGTCTGCCTGGGGTGTGGGTGGGACGGTGTTGGTCACGGGTGGAACGGGGAGTCTGGGTGCGCGGTTCGCCCGGCATCTGGTGGTGGAGCACGGGGTGCGGTCGTTGCTGCT
>NZ_BAAASR010000045.1:0-16531 GCF_039532985.1 Streptomyces gobitricini
TGCTCCAACTCGCCTGCAGCATCATCTGCTTGAGGCGACTCAGAACCTCATTCTGAAACGATCAGTTACGGAAGGCTGGCGCCATGCGAAAACTGATCTACGGCATGAACCTGACCCTGGACGGCTACATCGCCGCGCCCGGCGACGACATCAGCTGGAGCGCGCCGAGCGACGAACTGTTCCAGTTTTGGTCCGACCAGTTGCAGGCGACCGACCTGACGCTGTACGGGCGCAAGCTGTGGCACACGATGAGCTCCTACTGGCCGACCGGCGACCAGCAGCCCAACGCCACCCCGGCGGAGATCGAGTTCGCACGCCGCTGGCGGGACATGTCGAAGGTGGTGTTCTCCTCGACGATCGACAAGGTCGACTGGAACACCCGCCTGGTCACCGGCGACGCGGTCGCCGAGATCACCCGGCTCAAGGCCGAGGACGGCGGCCCGATGGACATCGGCGGCGCCACGCTCGCCGGGGCGGCCATGCGGGCCGGGCTGATCGACGAGTACGTGCTGGCCACCGCGCCGGTCCTGGTGGGCGGCGGCACGCCGTTCTTCACCGCGCTGGACAACTGGGTGAACCTCAACATGGTGGAGACGCGGACGCTTCCCTGCGGCGTGACCCTGACCAGGTACGAGACAAGGCGCTGAGCGCCCGTCCTGGGTGACCCGGACTACCACCCGAGCCACTCAAACGCCAACTGCCCCGAGATCGACGCACGCACCAGGCACGTTCGGTCCTTCGCGACCATGCTCACCGAGCGCCGAGGCCAGCGACTGCCGGACTGGCTCGATGCCGTCAGACAGGACGACCTACCCAGCCTCCACACCCTCGCCGCGGGCATCGACCGCGACCGTGACGCCGTCGTCGCCGGCCTCACCCTCCCCTGGAACTCGGGCATCGTCGAAGGGCATGTCAACCGCATCAAGATGCTGAAGCGCCAGATGCTCGGTCGCGCGGGCTTCGCCCTTCTGCGGAAACGGGTTCTCATGTCCTGATCGCCGAACCAGGCGGGAGGAACTCGATGGCATCACCGTCTGCGAATCTGTGAGTCTCCTCCTCCCAGATGCCGATCGAGAAGAATGTGATGACCCGCGACGCAGCTCTCGAACAGCTCAGCCACATCGCGCGTGAGAGGGCATTCGGTAGGCGCGTCGGGTCTGACCAGCTCATCCAGGCCGGGCTGAACGCTCTGATTGCCGGGGTTGAGATTCCCTCCCTCGCCATGCTGGCCGGTCTCCTCCGGAACGAAGAGCCCGAGGCTCCGGCACTCTTCGACCAGGTGCTGGAGGAATTTGGATTGCTCTTCCACTCGCCCGCTGCCCCTCGGGCCGCGAAGTGGGAGATGGCCTACTGGGTCGCCGGTCAGATCGCCGACGGGACCCTGGATCCCGCCGCCGGCACTCACCTCATCTGGGCAGACGTCGCCTGACCTCGGCTACCCCGAAGAGAAGGATCCCCTTGTCCACTGCGCGCACAACCTGGACGGCCGGGAGGAGAGCTGGGGAGTGCCTTTCGAGGAACTCAACAGGGAAGCCGCTGAAGCAGCGACGCAATTTCTGAGCAAGCGGTCGGCAGCAGAGGACTGATCGCGGTTTGTTCCCGCCACTGGGGTTGTTCACTCGCTACTTGAACCACTTACTCAGCGTGGCCGCGAGCCAGAACCCGTTCTCGTGAGCAGAGCCAAGGGGTCGACGCCAAGTGTGAAGGCGTTGGCCTCTTCCTCGATGGCGTCGGCGGTCTGGGAGAGGAAATATCTGCGCTCGCGGAATTTGTAGGCTGGGCGCGGTCGGCGGTGGCCTGGGCTCGACGCGTTCACCACATCAGGTGGTCTTAACCGCCGCGGCGGCAGGGCACTCGTCCCTCCATGGACGCGGAGCGTGAGGACGTCAACGAACCAACCGAGCCGGCCGAAGAGGAAGCGGCCGCAGACCACGTGGTGCAGGAGATGTCCCAGGCCGTGGCGCGGGTACGCAGGCAAGCCGCCCGGATGCTCGCCGTACTTCCGCCGGAGACCCCCGTGGAGAGACGCGTCGATCCCGGCTGACAATTCGGCGGCTGCGCCGACGTGCCGGTGAAGACCGGCGTTCCGGCTTCGCCGCCCTCCAGACTGTCGGCATCATTCCGGGCCAGATGGAGGGGAGTATGAGCTCGTGATTTACGGACACCACCGAACCAAGGGCGCCCCGGTCGTAGGCGCGCTTCCCAGCCAGGAGGAGGGCCCCTTCGGCCACCGGCCCGCGCCGGGCGAGGACGACGACACCGAGACGGACATCGAGGAGCCGATCGCCGCGGTGCCCTCTCCCTCGAACGGGGGCGGGCGGTGACGACGCTGTGGCGGCAGGTCCTGGCCGCGCTCACCGACGACACCCTCGATGACGCGGAGCGCGAGGCCATCGTGGCCCGCAGCGCCGCCCGCCGCGCATCCGACGGTCAGCAAGCCACCCCCGAGGCGGTGATAGCGGTGGCGTTCGAACTTGTGGACGACTGTGACGGCCTCGTGCTTCATGCATGGCAGAGCTGCCGGTGGGGCTCGTCGCAGCACCTGTTGAGGCTGTTTGCCGAGGCGGCGAAATGGGCCTCGATATATTCAAGCTCTGTGTGGAGGTCTTCAAGGAGCTGGGCGGAGTGCCGCAGGTCGACGCGTCGGTAGATGTCGTGCAGGGTCGCGTTTGCTCCGTCTGCGGGCCGGTGTGTAGACCCGCTTCCTCATGCGAACCGCGCTTGTCGCACTGGCCATGAGGCTTCCTGAGATGGACCTTGGCCCTGCTTTCGTCATAGTCCATCCAACGGGTCCGCATTACGGAAGATGCGCGGCAAACGGGTGGACGGTATGTCGCATATTGCACCTTTCGGGCTAGTGCTTTATCGGTTCGAGGTACTGCCGTCCGAACGCCTTCAGTTGCTGCTCGTCGGCGGGGACGGGTTCGCGGTTGACGATGCGGGCAGCGCCGCTGACCGGCAGGGCGAGCGGGTTTCCCGAGCGTCCCTGCTGTCTGGGCGATTCCACAGTGGGGCCGGTGCCGTTCGCCGGGTGGATGGCTGCGGTGGTGGGATGGCGCGGTCGTCCGGTGTGGCCGGGGCCGCTCGTTCAGCGGGCGACCGGCAGGCCACGACTGCGCAGCACTCGCCGCTCCAGTGGGCTGAAGATCAGCAGGTCGATGGCGAGTCCGACGAGCAGGATCAGGAAGATGGCCAGGAACACCCGGGACATGCTGGCGTTGTTCCGGCCGGGTTCCAACAATTGGCCGAGGCCGACGCCCAGTGCGGCGCCGGCGGCCGGGCCCTGGATGACCCGTGCCCCGGGACCCGGACCGCTGGGACTGGACCGGCGACACTCCCTGACCGGCCTGGGCCGACTCGCCCATCCGCCCAGCCCGGGGCACGCTGGGAGGCGTGAGCAGCGCGCCGATCGTCGTGCACCGGCCCTCCAGCTCGGGCGGCCGGAGAGTCACCGTGCACAGACAGGGCCAGGATGAGATTTTCGGCACCACCAACAGCGACCACGACCTGGTCGTGTTCCTCGAGGGCGCCGGAAGTCCTTTGGGGCGCCTGCCGTTGGCCAATGAGGTCAGCTCACCGAGGGGCGGTCCGATTCAGCGGATACTTCAGGGCGCATGAACCGGTTGGTCCCCGGCCGGTGCTGGACCGGTTTCGTACGCTCTTGTGTCGGCCAGGTCCCGGTGGCGGGTCTCTTTGGCGCAGCCGAGTGCGATGACGGTGAGCAGTACGGCGGCCATGACGTAGAGGACGATGGGTGTGGCGCTGCCGTATTTTGCGAGCAGGGCGGTGGCGATGAGCGGAGCTGGGGCGCCGGCGGCTACGGAGGAGAACTGGGCGCCGATTGATGCTCCGGAGTAGCGCATGCGGGTGGCGAACAGTTCGGAGAAGAAGGCCGCCTGTGGGGCGTACATCGCGCCGTGGAAGAGCAGGGCCACGGTGACGGCTGTGACTATAGCCCCGAAGGACTGCCGGTCGGCCAAGGCGAAGAAGGGGTAGATCCAGATTCCCATGCCGAAGGCGCCGATGAGGTAGACGGGGCGGCGTCCGATCTTGTCCGAGAGGGCGCCCCACAGGGGGATGGTCACGAAGTGGACGGCGGATGCGATCAGGACGGAATTGAGTGCGGCCTGTTTGCTCGTGTCGGCGTGCTCGGTTGCGTACACGAGGACGAAGGCGGTGACGACGTAGTAGGAGATGTTCTCCGCCATACGGGCCCCCATGGCGATGAGGACGTCGCGCCAGTGGTCGCGCAGGACGGCGAGTACGGGCGGCTTCTCGCGGAGGGTTTGTTCGGTCTTGCGGCGTTCGGCTGCTGCGAGGGCGGCCTTGAACACGGGCGATTCATCGACGGAAAGCCGGATCCACAGTCCGACGAGCACCAGCACGCCGGAGAGCAGGAACGGCACCCGCCAGCCCCAGGAGTTGAACGCCGTGTCCGACAGCGTTGCCGTCAGCATGGCAAGGACGCCTGTGGCCAGCAACTGCCCGGCCGGCGCTCCGGTTTGCGGCCATGAGGCCCAGAAGCCGCGCCGTCCGGCGTCTCCGTGCTCCGCCACCAGCAACACCGCGCCGCCCCACTCGCCCCCCAGGGCAAAGCCCTGGACCAGGCGCAGCACGGTGAGTAGGAGCGGGGCGGCCGAACCGATGGTGGCATGGGTGGGGAGCAGGCCGATCAGGAAGGTTGCACCGCCCATCATCAGCAGGCTGTAGACGAGAAGTTTCTTGCGTCCCAGCCGGTCGCCGTAGTGTCCGAAGACGAGTGCGCCAAGGGGGCGGGCGGCGAAGCCGACCGCGTAGGTCAGGAATGACAGGAGCGTACCGACCAGGGGGTCGGAGTCGGGGAAGAACAGTTTGTTGAACACCAGTGCGGCGGCGGCGCCGTAGAGGAAGAAGTCGTACCACTCGATGGTGGTGCCGATAAGGCTGGCGGTCACGATCTTCTTCAGACTGCTGGGGGTCTGAGGTGGGGCTGGGGGTGGCGATGACATGTGCGAGTACCGCTTTCGTGACGGTGGCTGAGGATCTTCCGACAGGATGAGATCCGCGGCCCGTAATCCGTTATGTGCGGAGCGGACACTGATCCTGTGGGGATGTCCTTACCGCAGCTATACCGGACCGGACGATGTGTGCTTCTGTGCCTGTATTGCTGAGCAGCTGGGGGAGAGCCGCCCGGGCGGATCAGGTCCGTGACCGTGGGCTGTGACAGGTGAAGCTGTCGGCGGAGGCGGGGCTGCCGTGGCCGCGGTATTTCGGCCAGGAGGGGTACGCGCACAGCGGCCGGGTACGGGCGTTGCCGGAGGGGCTGGTGTCGGTGACGACAGGCCGCGCGGGCGCCTTGTCCTCTTCCGTCCAGTCTTCCAAGGCACTCAGCGAGTCGTAACTTGCCGCGAAGGCCGCGTCGACGTTGACGTGGTTGGCGCCGGGGATGAGATAGAGCCGGGCAAATTCGCGGGTGGCGAGCGGGCCCATGACCTTTTGGACGCGCTGGAAGTATTCGACGGTGGATCGGTGGCTGACGAGCTCATCGGCGGCGCCGTGCAGGATAAGGAGCTTTCCGCCTGCCTTGGCAAAGCGGCGCAGGTCGGGGTCGTTGACGTCCTGCATGGCCGAGAGACGGCTGATGCGCTGCTGCCAGATGCCGGGGCGGCGGGGGTCCACGGCCAGCGAGTCGTGTGCCGGGTCGCGGGTGACGAAGTACCTCACCCACTGATCCCAGAACTGGACGCCGTAGCCGCTGTCCTTCGGCATCGGACGGCCGGGGGCGCGTGAGCCCATGCCCAGCAGTGGGGTGGTCATGTCGGCGCCGGAGAGGAAGGGGAACCCGGGATAGCCACGTTCGCCGCTGGCCAGGCGGTATTTCCATCGCAGTGGCGAAGAGAGCGCCTGTGCGGCGTGGATCTGGTGATCGGACAGGCAGGTGTCCGCGGTGTCCTTGCCACCCGGGCAGCGCAGGGTGCGGGGCTGGAAGCGGCATCCTGCTTCGTGAGAGATGACGCCGTCGCGCAGGCCATCCTCACCGTCACATGACCGGATGACGCCGCGGTACAGCAGGTCCTGTTCGGCCGGGTTGAGGAAGGCACCTGGGCGGGAAAGCACCTGGGCTTCGTAGCCGAAGAACAAGTTGAGGCTGACGGCGTTCCAGGCGGGGTAGGCGGCGATGACGCCGTCGAAATCGGTGGGCCACCGCTGGGCGACGGCGAGGGCTTCTCGTCCACCGCTGGAGCCGCCGGCGAAGTAGCTGTGTGCGGGGGTGGCGTCCTCGTAATGCGTGCGAATGATGAAGTGCGCAGTGTCGTGGGTCTTTTTCAGTGCGCCGCCGGCGAAGTTGTGGACGGCTTCGTCGTTGACGCCGAAAGAGCCGTCGAGGGAAGTGACTGGTTTGAAGCCCGGCGCCGCCTGGTGGCCGGAATCGCTGGCGTAGGTGGCGTAGCCTCGGCTGAGCGGGCGCAGCTGATTGGTCGGGCCGAAGGGGACGTTGCCCGTGACATCGGGGATGGTGCCGTCGTAGCCTCCGCCGCCGAACATCATCGTCCTTTTGTTCCACTGCTGAGGCAGGGCGACGCGCAGGGTGATGTCAGGTGCCTGAGGGTCTACGGGGTGGATGACGGCGTCGACACGGCAGTAGGTGCCGGTCGCCGAGGTTCCGCTTCCGGTTGGCGCGATGGTGTTCGCCGCCCTCACCTCGCCCCCCGTGGTGGGCAGCCCGATCTCTGAGGCGGGTATCTGCAGGCCGCGCAGGTTGCTGCAATCGGCCGGTTCCTGAGCGGCTTGGGCCGGGAACAGGAGCGTGCTGCTGAGCAGAGCGCAGGCGAGTGCGGCTGCGGCGAGGGTTCTCTTCATGGCGCCTCCGTTGCTTGTGCCTCGTGTCGCGAGGCGCAAAGGTTACGGAGCGCGCCGCCAGAGACGGTATGGGCTGGGAGCACACATGAGCTGCCTGGAGATGTGCTGGGCGCGGGTGCCGTGTTAGGGCTTGCTGACTCTCAGCAGCCGCAGGGCGACCTGGATCTCCAGGAGCCGTTCCGGGTCGCGCCAGGTGGTGCCGAGGAGCTGACTGATCCGGCTCAGGCGTTGGGTGACGGTGTTCACGTGCAGGTGCAACTGGTGTGCGGTGTTGCGGGCGTGCTGGCCGGTGCGGCAGTACGTGTCGAGGGTGTGGACCAGGTCTGAGTGGTGGGTGCGGTCGTAGGTGATGACCGGGCCGATGACAGATTCGATGAAGGAGGCAGTGGCCGGTTCGCCGCTGAAAAGAGCTCCGACGAATCCGAGTCCGCGGGTGTCGGCAATCTCGCCGGTCCTGCCGAGGGCGACCAGGGCGTGCAGGCAGTTGTCCGCCTCGCGGAAGGCGGCGGCGATGTGGGTGATGCCTGCGGCTTGCGCGGTACCGGCGGTGACGGGGTGGCGTGAGGTCCGTGCCAGTTCGTCGACGGCGCGGCGCGCCACGGCTTGGGGGTCATCTCCTGGCAGCAGCAGGATGACGGTGCTGCGTTGGAAGGTCGCCAGGCCGTGGGAGCGCCGGGCGATGGCCGCGGCGGCGGCGTGGACCCGCTCGCGTGGTTCGTCGTCGACCCGGGCCACCACGACGATGCGGCAGGTGGTGAGGTCGACGCCGAGCAGGGCGGCCCGGTGCCGCAGGAGGTCGTAGTCCTTGTTGTGCGCGGCCAGCAGGTCACCCAGCAGCTCGCCGCGTGTGCGCGCTTCGGCTTCCGCCATGCGTCTGCGGGTGACGAGCACGAGGGAGGCCACCAGCGCGGCCCTTTCCAGGATGCGGCGGTCGGTGGCGTCGACCTGTGCGGTGGCGCTCAGGATGATCGTGCCCAAGGGTCCGGACTCGGTGATCAGGGGAACGGCGCACTGCGTGGTGCGGATCACGGTGTGCCCGGCCTGCCAGGCGTTCGCGCTGAGCCGGCTGAGTTCGTCGGCCGGCACCGTGTCGTGACCGCAGGACTGGGCCATCGTGTTGCCCTCCTCGTCGAGGACGACCACCGTGCCGGAGACTGCGGTCGCGGTGGCCTGTACGACTTCGTCGACGCCGTTGCCCTGGATGACCAGGCGGGTGAGGCGTTCATGGAACTCTGCGGTGCGTTCCAGGTCCGCCATGTGGGAGCTGATCGTGTCGTTGGCGACCCGTAGTTCCGACACCGCCTGTTGGGCGGCGCTCAGCAGGCGGTTGTTCTCGATGGCCACCGCGGCGTGCGAGGCGAGCATCATCAGCACACTGATGTCCCGGCAGCTGAAGTCCTGCTGGCTGCGGTGTGCCGCCAGCAGGACTCCGATCACCTCCTGGTTGAGTTTGACCGGCACACCCAGCAAGGATTCGATCCGCTCGGCGGCGACGGTTTTGTCGATCTCGCTGGTGTGGGCGAAGGAGTCGTCGGTGAGGTAGGCGGCGACGGCGTAGGGTTCGCCGGTCCGCGCGACGATTCCTCCGACGCCGGTCCCGATGGGCAGTCGCAGTTCGCGCAGCAGGCCGGAGATGTTGCCGGCGGCGGCTTTGATGTAGCTGTCGCCGCGGCCGCGGTCGCTGAGACTGATGTAGGCGAGATCGCAGTTCAGCAGCCGACGTGCCCGGTCGGCGATCGCTTGCAGGATGGGGTCCAAATCACGCAGGGAGGCCAGATCGTTCGCGGTGTCGTTGAGTAGCTGGAGCTCCGCCTCGTTGCGGCGGTGACGCAGCAGCCTTTCCCGCAGACGCAGCGCGATCGCTCGCTCCTCCTCCAGCATGTCGAGCCGGCCGGCCGGCTCCCCTGCGGCACGGGCCAGTGCCAATACCTCGTCGAAGGCTTCGATGTCGGCGTCATCGACGAGCAGCTTCAGGAAAGACAATCCGTAGCCGTGTGCCATTGATCCTCCGTCGAGCCGTACTCCCGGCGCCTGGCAAGTATGGAGCTGCCCGGTAAGGCGTCGCAGCGAACTGAGATAACCCGCCCTTCTGCTCCGCCGTCATCGCCAACCCTTTGGGCCGCTGCCGTCGGCCCGGGCGTTTTTACGGTTCGACGAGGTTGCGGCGGATGCCGCTGTCCAGGCGCTCTGCCACTTCTTCTCCCTGCCCGGCCGGCCAGGCCAGCAGTCCGCCACCGGACGCGCGGCCTCGATGTCCGGCGCTGAGGGGTTTGTCAAGCGCGGGGAAGGTGACCGCAACTGACAAGTGGGGTGCCAGACTGTCGAGAATGTCCCTGGTCAGATCCAGTCCGATGAAATCCGCGTTCTCCATGGGACCTACGGCCGACCAGCGCAGCCCCAGACTCGTCCGCATGACCGTGTCGATCGTCCCCGGATCGCAGACTCCCTGCTCCAACAGATGCAAAGCCTCCCGAACAAGAGCGAACTGGAGCCGGTTCCCGATGAATCCCCGGACATCTCGGTGCAGGCGCACCGTCGTCTTACCCATCCCATCCAGCATGTCGCACGCTTCCTGCACGAACCGGTGGTCCGTCTCCGCGCCCGGCGCGACCTCGACCAGCGGAATGACATATGGCGGATTCCACCAGTGCACCCCTACCAAGCGCTGCGGGTGCCGCATGTCCTTGGCCACTTCGGTGAGCGAGAGCACCGAAGTGTTGGACCACACCGGCATCACGGCCGGGATCTTCTCTTCCAGCGCTGCCAGGACCTGATGCTTGACGTCGAGACGCTCGGGGACGGCTTCAATTACCACATCCACGCGTAGCACCAGGTCCGCCAGGGTTTTGGCTGCAGTGATGCGTGCGGTCATCATCCCGACATCGCCCGGCGGCGTGTCGCAGCGTTCCAGGGCGCGCACGATGCGCTCATCGAGCGACGCCAGGGTCACAGGGTCAGCGTCGTACACCACGATACGGTGCCCCGCCTGAGCCAGAGCAACAGCGATCCCGTGCCCCATGAGCCCCCCGCCGATGATTCCGAACCGAGTCATTGCTTGCCCTCCAGTAGCTGAGCGAGTGTCTACGGTGGCCTGCACCCTCGCGGCTCTGAGAGCTGAAGATGCGTGGCGAGGCGCACAGCAGGCGAAGGCTGAAGCTGCAGAACGCGGTCCGCACGGCTCGGTCGATGACAGCCCCGCCGAATCGCCATGACGGTATTCCGCCTCCGCCAGGCACCACGAGAGGTGCAGCACACACACGCGGAGCACGAGGGGTGTGCACAACGCATACTCGGCGCCCACGCTGCCCAGGCGTTAGCGGTCGCGCGCGACCCGCTCGTGCGGCCGAAACGTAATGGCTGGAGCGGACATCACTGAGGGCGAAAGAGGTGCACTGTGACCATCTGACTGCTGCGGCGGGGACTCTAGCGTGCTCTGTGTCACACCCCCCGCCACCCCTGTCGGCGTCCGCCGAGTGCGAGCCGCACCATCAGCGCTCGATGACCGTACGACGGATAAGGAGCCCCACATGCTGTTTGCATCCACGACGCCCCGCGGGACGGCATCGACGCACACGGGTAACCGGCGACCGGTCCGTGCGCGGCGGCTGCTCAGCGCCTCCCTCGCGGCTCTGCTGACGACGAGCCTGCTGGGCCTGGCTTCCCAGGCGTCCAGCGCAGCGCCCCAGTCGGCGCCCTCCGCTGCCGGACACGACCCCGTGATCATGATCCCGGGCATGACCGGCTCACCGGCCAACATGAATCCCATGAAGTCCAACCTGCAGACCAACGGCTGGTCGGCGGACAGACTGTTCACCTGGACCGACAGCAGCTCGATGACGCAGGATCTGGCCAAGGCCGCCCAGGAGCTCTCGGTCAAGGTCGATCAGATCCGTAGCCAGACCGGGGCGGACAAGGTCGTCCTCGCCACGTGGTCCGCCTCCACCCTGGCCGCCCGGTACTACATCAAGAACCTCGACGGCGCCGACAAAGTCTCCCAGTACATCGGCTTCGCCGGACCCCAGCACGGCACCACCAACAACGGCTGCCAGTGGTACGTGTCCTGCCAGCAGTTCGCCTCCCCGAACACCCCCTTCCTCAAGGCGCTGAACAGCCCCTCCGAGGTCCCCTTCAACGACAAGATCGACTACCTCACGATCAGGTCGACCGCGGACTACAACGCCGTACCCGTCGACACCGCGAAGCTGGCCGGCGCAGACGAGAACTACCTCATGAGCGGGCCGATGGCACCCAACCACTTCCTGATCGTCTCGAACGCCACGGCGCTGGCGAAGATGCGTTCCTTCATCACCGCGCACGAGAACGACTGACCCCACCCGGTTGGGACGAGAACGTCCACCGGCTGTGCCGGGCGCCGTACTCGGCAGCGCCCGGCACGGGCCGGCCCCGCCCCGGCTTGCACACCGACCCTGACTTACGCGCCCTCCCCCGGTGGCCCCAGTGCAGCGAACGTTCCTGCAACCGGTCCGCGGCGCACCGCACACGAAGGGCCTCTCCACTTCCATGAACAAGACGATGGCTTCGGCCACACAAGCAGTGGCCGACATCCCAGCCGGAGCGACTCTGGCCGTCGGCGGATTCGGCCTCAGCGGCGTCCCCGACACCCTCATCCGGGCGCTCCACGAGCAGGGCGCCGACAACCTCAAAGTGGTCTCCAACAACTGCGGCGTGGACGGGCGCGGTCTGGGAATCCTGCTGGGCTCGGGCCGCATATCCCGCGTCACCGGCTCCTACGTCGGTGAGAACAAGGAGTTCGCCCGCCAGTACCTGAGCGGGGAACTGGAGGTAGAACTGGTGCCCCAGGGCACGCTCGCCGAACGACTGCGGGCCGGCGGCACGGGTATACCGGCCTTCTACACCCCGGCAGGGGTGGGCACGCAAGCCGCCACCGGCGGACTGCCCTGGCGCTACGCGTCTGACGGAACAATCGCCATCGCCTCTCCGCCCAAGGAAACCCGGATCTTCTCAGGACGCACGCACGTTCTGGAGCAGGCCATCAGCACTGACTACGCCCTCGTCCGAGCCTGGCGCGGTGACCATCACGGCAACCTCGTCTTCCGCCGGGCCGCCGTCAACTTCAACCCGCTCGCGGCCATGGCCGGCCGGATCACGATCGCCGAAGTCGAGGAACTGGTCGGCCCCGGCGAACTGGCCGCCGACCACGTCCACGTGCCCGGCATCTTCGTCCAGCGCGTCGTACACCTCACCCCCGCTCAAGCGGCCGACAAACCGATCGAGAAGAGGACGGTGCGCTCCCGATGACCTGGACTCGCGAGCAGATGGCAGCCCGCGCCGCAGCCGAACTCACCGACGGCTCCTACGTCAACCTCGGCATCGGTCTGCCCACCCTCATCCCCAGCCACCTCCCGCTCGGCGTGCACGTCGTCCTGCACTCCGAGAACGGCATCCTGGGCACCGGCCCCTACCCGTACGAGGACCAGGTCGACCCCGACCTGATCAACGCCGGCAAGGAGACCGTCACCGTCCTGCCCGGGGCCGCCTTCTTCGACTCGGCCCTGTCCTTCGGGATGATCCGCGGCGGCCACATCGACACCGCGGTCCTCGGCGCCATGCAGGTCTCCGCACACGGCGACCTCGCCAACTGGATGATCCCCGGCAAGATGGTCAAGGGTATGGGAGGCGCGATGGACCTCGTGCACGGCGCCCGCCGCGTCATCGTCCTCATGGACCACACCGCCAGGGACGGCAGCCCCAAGGTGCTGGAGGAGTGCGACCTGCCCCTCACCGGCGAGCGGTGTGTCCACCGCGTCATCACCGACCTCGGCGTCCTCGACGTGACGCCCGGCGGCCTGGCCCTGGTGGAAACCGCCCCGGGCACCACCGTCGAAGACGTCATCAACAGCACGGCCGCACCCGTACTTCTCGACCCCATGTCGGTTGCCTGCTGAAGCAGGCGGGCCGGTCGACCCGCCGAAATTGCGTCGATCCGACAGGCAAGCAACCCTGCCGTGGGCGGCCTGCCCGCGGAAACCGTCGCCCACACCTACGGTGACCTGGGCCAGCAGTTCACCTCCCACGGAACCACCCAGTACCTCCAAGCAACCCAGTACTTCCCACAGGGAGACCTGCGCCAGCTGACCCTGGGCACCAGCTCGACCAGCAAGAAGGTCTACCTCGGCTACGACTACGAGGACGGCACCCGCCGTCTCACCCGCTCATACGTCACCGACGACGTCCACGGCTTCATGCCGCAGGAGCTGAAGTTCACGCAGGACGACGCCGGAAACGTCACGTCCATCTTCGACGCCACCACACAAGGCGGCACAGCGAAGCCCGACTACCAGTGCTTTACCTATGACGGCCACCGCCGCCTCAAGGAAGCCTGGACACCCAAGATCGCCGACTGCGCCGCAACCGGCCGCACCACCGCCAACCTCGACGGTGCCGTCCCCTACTGGACCAGCTACACCTACAACGCAGCATCCGCCGCGCGGTTGGAGACGGCGAGGCCGTCATATACCTCGGTGGCACGGAAGTCCGCCTTACGACCAAGGGCACCACAAAAACCCTCAGCGGTACTCGTCACTGCGCCGCTGCAGGCCAAACCGTCGCCGTCCGCACCGCAACCGCAGGCGTCACGGGCACCAAGCTCAGGTTCCTGGCCTCCGACCACCACGACACCAGCAGCCTGGCCCTTGACGCCACCACTCTCGTCCTCACCAAGCGCCACACCACACCCTTCGGTGCTCCCCGCGGCGCCACCGTCACCACCACCTGGCCAGACGGCAAAGCTTTCCTCGGCAAGCCAGCCGATAAGGCCACAGGTCTCACGCACATCGGTGCGCGGGAGTGCGATCCGGAAATTGGCCAGTTCATCAGCATTGGCCCCGTATTGAACCTGGCTCAGCATCAGTCACTCAACGGCTATGCATACGCCAACAACACGCCAGTCACAGCTTCGGATCCCACAGGGCTGTGGTGCGACAGCTGCAATGATGGTGGAGGTTGGACGCGCCCAGATGGAGGCACCCAAGGCGACCCCAACGGCGGAGTCAACGGCGACGGGTCAATTCGCGGCACCCCTCATGGCGGCGGTAGCGGCAGCAGCGGTAGCGGCGGGTCCGGCGGAGCTTCAGCAGGAACTGCATCCACCGGTTCGCAAGGTGAAGCCCAGTGCTCCTACGCGATGGGAATGAACCACTGTGAAGCCGCAGGTGGTATTGCCACTGACGACTATCAAAGCTCCGGAAACCACCGGAACCAAGGACGGCGCCGACCACATCACGGCCACGGCCTCCTTCAGGACCTTGATCACCGGACTCGTCGACGAGCTTCGCCCGCTGGCCGGAAACCTTCCCCAGGGCGCCAACCTGCCGACCAGCAAGGACCTCAAGGAAGCCACGGACAAGAAGATCACCGCCGATTTCGCCATCAAGAACGGCGCTCTCGACGAGTATCGGTGGACCTCGCCCCGCTGGCCGACACCGCCAAGATCGACAAGTTCGCCCTGGTGCTCCGTATCGGCAAGGGCGAACAGGCCACCGCCCCGGCCCAGGCCACCCGGATCGACCCCACCGCCCTCGCCCAGCAGCTCTTCGGCGGCCATCAGCCCCTCCCCAGCGGCTCGGCCTGAACCAGCCGCCTCCCCGTCCGCCGGGCCTGACTTCCGTCTGACTCGAATCCCTCCGAAGGAAGCCGATGCCGCACTTTCGACGACCCTCGCCATCCCTCACTCCTGATCTTGACAGGGCGGCCATGTGGACACTGCCGGAGGGCCAGGGTCGGGTGTCCTGGCACCAGTTGTCCGACACGCGCCTGAGCGATGCACTGGTGGCCCGGGTGAACCTGTCCAACGGCAACTTGATGCTGGCCGCAACTGACTTCAGCATCGCCGGCGTGGGCCAGAAGCTGCAGCTCGCGTGAGGGCCACCTGAGTGTCCGCCAGTTCGGCCGGTGGGCGCTCCGTCGTCCGCCTCTGTCGGTGCCGCCACCGCGCAGTGCCGCCCATTCCGCCGCACCGGCGCCGTCGCGGGCGGGCCCCGTCGCGCGCCCGTACCGCCGACGCCGCCCCGCTGCCGTGCCGCTCGCCGCCCGCCGTGCCGCCGTGACGTGCCATCGGAAGCTTGGTGCGCTGAGGCCGTGGAGCTGCCGAATCCTGGCATCCGATCCGTGGCTGTCAGCCCGGACGGAGACGACCTCGCGCGTGCCGGTGACGACGAGGCGGTTCTCCGGGCCCGCCCCACAGGGAGCCCCGGGCGTTCCTCACCCGGCGACCGGAGTAGGGAGCAGTCGCTCAGCCAGGCCGCGGGTGACCTCGGCGTGGCCCGCGGTCAGGTAGAAGTGACCGCCCGAGAAGACATCCAGGGTGAACGGGCCCTCCGTGCACGCGGCCCAGTGGTGGAGTTCCCCGGCCGGGACCCGGGGATCGGAGAAGCCGGTCATCGCATGGATGGGGCAATCCAGCAGGGGGCCGGGGGCGTACCGGTAGGTCTCGGCCGCCCGGTAGTCGGCGCGGATCGAGGGCAGGACCAGGCTGAGTACCTCCGGATCCCCGAACACCGGGGTGTCCGTACCGTCGAGCGCCATGATGTCGGTGACGATGTCCTCGTCGGACAGTTGGTGCAGCCCGTCGTCCACGACCCGCTGCGGTGCCCTGCGTCCGGAGACGAAGAGCGCGGCCGCGCGGTGCCCGGCCGCCTGGAGGCGGCGGGCGACCTCGTACGCGAGCGTGGAGCCCATGCTGTGACCGAAGAGTGCGAACGGCGTGCCGCTGTCCGGTGCCGCGGGGGCGGTCAGGACCGGGAGCAGCGCCTCGGCGGCGCGGTCCGCCAGCTGGGTCATGTCCGTGATGTTCGGCTCGCCGCGCCGGTCCTGGCGTCCCGGGTACTGCACCGAGAGCACTTCGACGCCGGGCGCCAAATCGCGTGACAGGGCATGGAAGAAGCTGGCCGACCCCCCTGCGTGGGGGAAGCAGACGAGGCGTACGTCCGCGTCGGGTGACGGGTGGAAGCGCCGTATCCAGGCACCGCCGTCGGCATGACTCTCGGACATCGCCACCTCGTGGGATCTGTGGGGAGAAACGTCGGGCAGTGACGATGGCAGCGCTGGAAGCGTCACCGCAACCCCTAACCGCAGGTCAGCGAGGTCGTTAGGGGGTGTCGGGAGATGAGGGGTGAACCATGACTGGGGTTCTCCCGGCGGACAGGGTGTGCCTAGCCTTCCCAAAGATCCGGGCGATTCCGCCGACTTCCGTCTTGCTCCACGAGGGACCCACCGTGAAAGAGATCACCAGCGCCATTGTCTCCGGAACCGCGGGGGCCGAGGACTTCGGGGCCCTCCCGCTCCCGGAGAGCTACCGCGGAGTCGTCGTCCGCAAAGACGACGTGGGCATGTTCGAGGGCATGGTTTCGGCGGACAAGGACCCCCGCAAGTCCCTTCACGTCCAGGACGTACCGACACCGGAACCAGGTCCGGGTGAGGCCCTCGTCGCCGTCATGGCCAGCTCGGTGAACTACAACTCCGTGTGGACCTCCATCTTCGAGCCGGTCTCGACCTTCAGCTTCCTGGAGCGCTACGGCAGGCTCAGCGAGCTGACCAAGCGTCACGACCTGCCGTACCACGTCATCGGCTCGGACCTGGCGGGTGTCGTGCTGCGCACCGGCCCGGGCGTGAACGCCTGGCAGCCCGGTGACGAGGTCGTCGCGCACTGCCT
>NZ_BAAASR010000046.1:0-8964 GCF_039532985.1 Streptomyces gobitricini
CTGCCGGGCCGTTCTGCGCTTTCGCGCTTTCCCTTTCCGGCGGTTCCGACTCTATCAGCGTTTTTCCGACCCCCTGACCACTCCCCAGGCACACAGAGGTGTAGACCAGTGGTGTAGACCAGTTAGGATCCGCTTGAGAGTCGCTGCCGACCTCCGGCTCAGAGTTGCGCCGGGGTCAAGCAGGGGTACGACCCTACCGCCCGTTGGGAGTTGAGGCAAATCGCTTCCGGTGGCCCCTAGGCCGCCAACCCGGACTACTCGGGCGGAACCCGGACTTCTCATGACATACGCTTCTGATCAGTACGCCGTCCAGGACAGGCAGCGACGGCGACACAGAATCTCCACCCCCTGGGAGGCCCCCATGACCACCGTGACGTCGCCGCTCGAGGGCCGCGCCATCGGACTCGCCGCCGTGCCCGACCCTGTCTTCTCCGGGGCGATGGTCGGCCCGGGTACCGCCATCGATCCCGTGCGTGAGGCCTCGGCGGCCGTGGCGCCCGTGGACGGCATCGTCGTTTCCCTTCACCCCCACGCCTTCGTGGTCGTCGACGGTGAGGGGCACGGGGTGCTCACTCACCTGGGCATCGACACCGTGCAGCTCAATGGCGAGGGCTTCGAGCTGCTCGTGAACAAGGGGGACACCGTGACGCGCGGCCAGGCCGTCGTGCGCTGGAACCCCGCGGACGTCGAAGCCGCCGGCAAGTCGCCGATCTGCCCGGTCGTGGCCCTGGAGGCCACCGCCGACTCCCTAAGCGGCCTCGTCGAGGACGGCGATGTGAAGGCCGGCGACTCGCTCTTCTCCTGGCAGTGACATCGGTGCCGTCGTCGTCGACGGCAGCGGGTCGGGACATTCAACGTGGCGGCCCGTCCGCCACTCAACCGGAGACAGGTGTAATGGAGACAACGCTGCGGGGCGTCGGCGTGAGCCACGGTGTGGCGATCGGCGAAGTCCGCCACATGGGCACGGCGGTCCTCGAGCCGCCGGCGAAGCAGATCCCGGCCGAGGAGGCGGAGCGCGAACAGGGGCGTGCTCGCCAGGCCGTCGAGGCGGTGGCGGCCGACCTGATCGCGCGCGGCAATCTGGCCGGTGGTGAGGCACAGCACGTGCTCGAGGCGCAGGCCATGATGGCTCAGGACCCCGAGCTGATGGCCGACGTCGAGCGTCGTATCGCCGTGGGGAGCACGGCCGAGCGGGCCGTGTACGACGCGTTCGCCGCCTACCGGGCTCTGCTGGCCGGTGCCGGGGAGTACCTGGCGGGGCGGGTCGCGGACCTGGACGACGTCCGCAACCGGATCGTGGCGCGGCTGCTGGGTGTCCCGATGCCGGGGGTTCCGGACAGTGACGAGCCGTACGTGCTGATCGCGCGGGACCTCGCTCCGGCGGACACGGCGCTGCTGGACCCGGCTCTGGTGCTGGGTTTCGTGACCGAGGAGGGCGGGCCGACCAGTCACAGCGCGATCCTGGCGCGGGCGCTGGGGGTACCTGCCGTGGTGGCGCTGCCGGGGGCCGGTGAACTGGCCGAGGGCACGGTGATCGCGGTCGACGGCAGCACGGGTGAGATCTTCGTGGAGCCGAGCGACCGGAAGCGGTCGGAGCTGGAGCAGGCGGCGGCCGCGCGCCGGGCGGCGCTGTCGGCGGCGACCGGTCCGGGTGCGACGTCGGACGGGCACAAGGTGCCGCTGCTGGCGAACGTGGGCGGGCCCGCGGACGTGCCGGCGGCCGTGGAGGCCGGGGCGGAGGGCGTGGGTCTGTTCCGTACCGAGTTCCTCTTTCTGGACGACAGTGAGCAGGCGCCCTCGGAGGCCAAGCAGGTCGAGGCGTACCGCAAGGTGCTGGAGGCGTTCCCGGAGGGCCGGGTGGTCGTGCGGGTGCTGGACGCGGGTGCGGACAAGCCGCTGGCCTTCCTGACGCCGGCGGACGAGCCGAACCCGGCGCTGGGCGTACGGGGCCTCCGGACGCTGCTGGACCACCCGGAGGTGCTGCGGACGCAGTTGTCGGCCCTGTCGAAGGCGGCCGAGGGCCTGCCGGTGTACCTCGAGGTCATGGCGCCGATGGTGGCGGACCGTACGGACGCCAGGGCCTTCGCGGACGCCTGCCGTCAGGCGGGGCTCCGGGCGAAGTTCGGTGCGATGGTGGAGATCCCGTCGGCGGCGCTGCGGGCGCGTTCGATCCTGCGGGAGGTGGAGTTCCTGTCGCTGGGCACGAACGACCTGGCGCAGTACACCTTCGCCGCGGACCGGCAGGTGGGTGCGGTGTCGCGGTTGCAGGACCCGTGGCAGCCGGCGCTGCTGGACCTGGTGGCGCTCGCCGCGGAGGCGGCCGCGGCCGAGGGCAAGAGCTGTGGTGTGTGTGGTGAAGCCGCTGCGGATCCGCTGCTCGCCTGTGTGCTGACGGGTCTGGGGGTCACCTCCCTGTCGATGGGTGCCGCGTCGATCCCCTACGTGCGGGCGACGCTGGCCAAGTACACGCTGGCGCAGTGCGAGCGGGCGGCGGCTGCGGCGCGGGCCACGGACACCGCCGAGGAGGCGCGGCTCGCCGCGCAGGCGGTTCTGTCCGGGGAGTAGTCCCCGGACGGGGTCGTTGGAGGGGCTTTCCCGCCGGTGGCGGGGAAGCCCCTTTCTCTGTTCCCTGTCTCAGTGGTGGGTGGGCGGACGGCCGTCGTCGGGCGTGATGTCGAAACCGGCGCGGTAGTCGACGCCGGGCTCCGGTGAGAGGGGCTCTCCGGTGTCGGCGTCGGTGCAGTAGGCGTTGAACACCTCGGCCGCGGTGAGCGGGACGAGCCGGCCGTGGTCGAGGCGCCAGCCGTGCACCCGATCGGGCTCGGCGGGGGTGGTGGTGCGCAGGACGAGGCCTCCGGGGCTTTCGAGTGCGATGCCGGCGGCGAGGACGGTGACGAACTCGGCGCCTTCGGTGGGGTCCAGCACGGCGGGGCCGGTGGGGGGCCGTTCGGCGTGCAGCACGGCGAGGAGCTGTTCGTCGGCGGGGACGCTGCAGACGAGGTGGTGGGTGCCTGGTCCGGCTTCTTCGAGCAGTCGGGTCAGCGTCTGCGAGGCCTGGTCGAACGCCGCGCGGCCGATGTCCTGGCCGCAGTCGGCGCACTCCCCGATGTCGGTGAGGAGCATGGTGGCGTACTCCCAGGTGGCCTGGCGCACCGCGCGGTGGATGAGGAGCGGCACGAGCCGGTCGATGGGCTGGCCCGTGTAGGCGACGGAGGCGCCGGTGGCGGCTACCTCGGCGGTGAAGCGGCTGCGGCTGGCCGGGGTGTCCGGGTCGAGTCCGGTCTCGGCGCAGTAGTCGGCGTAGTCCTCGGGGTCGAAGAGGGTGACGGTGGTGTGGCCGCTTTCGGTCGCGAGGGTTCTGAGGAGTTCTTCGACCTGGTGGAGGTAGGTCTCGTGGTCGTCGAAGGTGAAGGTGCGGTAGCGGCTGCGCATCGCGGTGAAGTCCTGGTCGTCGGCGAGGAGGCCGACGGTGCTCGGCACTTCCCGGCGCAGTGCGGATTGTGCGGTCGCCGTGTTCCTGTTGTGTTCCATGAATCCCCCTTGTCCACTGGTGCTCACTCACAGTAATCGGCGGCACTGACAACGGGGGTGGCGGCCGCGGAGGGGGATGGGCGGGGGTGGTGGGGTGCGGGCGCCGGTGCGGGATCAGTCCGGGTGCCCGAAGGAATGGCGTTCGTCGGACTGGTGGGTGACGGGCGGGGGGGGCGGTTTCCGGTGGCGGCGCCGGCGGGTGGACGAGGCGCGGCGGAGTCGGTCGGTGCGGCGCGGTCGGCCTCGGACTTCGCCGCCGTGCTGGACGAGTCCGGGGCCGGGCGGGGCGGTTGGGTCAGGTCAGAGCTTCTCGAAGGGGTGCCGTTCGGTGAACTCCGGGGCGGTCATGCCCATGATGACGAGATCGTGGTGGCGGCCGGCGAAGAACTCGTGGTCACGCAGTCTGCCCTCCTCGACGAAGCCGAGCCCGCGGTGCAGGGCGAGCGACGCGTCGTTGAACGCGTGGATGGCCGCCTCGCATTTGTGGTAGCGCCGCTCGCCGAACATGAAGCGCAGCAGGAGCACCACGGCGTCGGTGGCGTAGCCGCGCCGCTGGTGGTCGGCGCCGATGCCGATGCCGTAGCGGAAGCGGCCGGTGCGCGGGTCGGCTTCGTTGACGGAGAGGCTGCCCACGAGCTCACCTGTGTCCAGTGCCTCGATGGCCAGCCGGAAGGTGTCCCCGGCCGGGGCGGCGACGGACTGCTCGGCCGCCCACGCGTGGTGGCGCTCCGCCGAGCGGGGCGGGTGGAGGACGTCGAGGGAGCGCTGGTGGTGGGTGTGGGCGTCGAACTCCATGAACCACTGCCAGTCCTCCGGTTCGATGCCGCGCAGCCGTACCCGCTCGCCGGTCCAGAAGGAGCTCACCGGGTGCCTCGGGCACGCTTGCGGGCGAGGTCCTCGTAGAAGCGGAGCAGGTCGAGGTTGTCGACGGAGCCGGGGTTGACGGCCTTGGACAGGTCGGTGCCCTGCAGGAGGCGTTTGACCGGGACCTCGATGCGCTTGCCGGTGAGGGTGTGCGGGACGCCGGGGACCTCGATGATCTCGTCCGGGACGTGGCGCGGGGACAGCTGCTCCCGAATGGTCCGCTTGATGCGGGCGGTCAGGGCGTCGTCCAGGGCGGCGCCTTCGGCGAGGTGGACGAAGAGCGGCATCCAGTAGCCACCGTCGGGCTCCTCCAGGCCGATGACGAGGGATTCGCGGATCTCCGGAAGGCGTTCGACCGCCTCGTAGATGTCGGCGCTGCCCATGCGGACGCCCTGACGGTTCAGCGTGGAGTCGGAGCGTCCGTGGATGACGACCGAGCCGTGGCCGGTGATGGTGATCCAGTCGCCGTGGCGCCACACGCCTGGATACATGTCGAAATAGCTGTCGTGGTAGCGGCTGCCGTCCGGGTCGTTCCAGAAGCGGATCGGCATGGAGGGCATGGGGTTGGTCACGACCAGTTCCCCCACCTCACCGGTGACGGGCCTGCCCTGCGGGTCCCATGCCTGGAGGTCGGTGCCGAGGCAGGCGGCCTGGAGTTCGCCGATGTGGACGGGGAGGGTGGGGACCGCGCCGGCGAAGCAGCTGCACACGTCCGTGCCGCCGCTGACGGAGGCGATCCACAGGTCGTCGCGCACCTCGTCGTGGAGCCAGCGGAACCCGTCCGGCGGGAGCGGTGAGCCGGTGGTGGCGACACAGGTGATACGGGAGAGGTCGTAGTCGCGGGAGGGGTGGACACCGGCCTTGCGGCAGGCCATGACGTAGGCGGCGGAGGTGCCGTACAGGGTGGCACCAGTGATCTCGGCGACGCGCCACTGGGCGCCGGTGTCCGGGTGGCCGGGGCTGCCGTCGTACACGACCACCGTGGTGCCGGTGAGCAGGCCCGAGACGAGGAAGTTCCACATCATCCAGCCGGTGGAGGTGTACCAGAAGAACCGGTCCTCGGGGCCCAGGTCGCAGTGGAGGCCGAGCTGCTTGAAGTGTTCGAGGAGGATGCCGCCCTGCGACTGGACGATCGCCTTGGGCAGTCCGGTCGTGCCCGAGGAGTACAGCACCCACAGGGGGTGGTCGAAGGGGACCTGCTCGAAAACCGGCTCCCTGTCCCCCGCTGTGAGGGCGGACCATTCGAGGGCGCCTTCCGGGGCCCGCGTGCCGAGGAGCGGGATGTGCACGACCGCGCGCAGGGAGGGCAGTTCGCGGCGGAGTTCGGCGACGGTGTCGCGGCGGTCGTGTTCCTTGCCGCCGTAGCGGTAGCCGTCGACGGTGAACAGGACGACCGGTTCGACCTGCTGGAAGCGGTCGAGGACGCTGCGGGCGCCGAAGTCGGGGGCGCAGGATGTCCAGACGGCGCCGACGGCGGCGGTGGCGAGGAGCGCGGTGACGGCTTGCGGGATGTTCGGCAGGTAGCCGCTGACGCGGTCGCCGGGGCGGACGCCGAGGGCGCGCAGCTCGGCGGCGAGGGCGCCGACCTGGCGGCGCAGCTCGGCCCAGCTGACGGGTGTCACCTCGTGCGTCTCGTCGACGTGCAGCAGGGCGGGGGCGTCGGGACGGTCGGCGGCGGCGCGAAGCGCGTGCTCGGCGTAGTTGAGGGTGGCGCCGGGGAACCACTGGGCGCCGGGCATGGAGCGGTCGCCGAGGACGCGCTCGTACGGCGTGGAGAACCGGATGTCGAACCACTCGGCGACCGCCTGCCAGAAGCTGTCGAGGTGGTCGACCGACCAGCGGTGCAGTGCGGCGTAGCCGCCGTCGGCGGGTGCGCCGTGCCGCTCGGCCGCCCAGGCCTGGAAGCGGGTGACCGCCGCCGAGTCGACGCGGTCCTGGTCGGGTTGCCAGAGCGGCTCGGGGCGGGCGTGCTCTGTGGTCATGGGGCTGCTCCCTGGCTGTGCGTCCCTGTACGCGGGTCTGCGTGGGTCTCGCGCACGTGCGGGGGTGTGCGCGTGACGCGGCTGACAGGACGATGCCATGTGATCGTTGTTCGCACCAGGGCTCACCACCCATGGTCGGCCGGATGAATATGTGCCCCCACCACAGGTGAACGCCGGTTGAACGGGCCCTGCGGGCATGGGGGCGGGTGGCAGGGTGAGCGGCATGGACGGTCGTGATCTGGTGCGCTCGGTGAGGATCTTCAGCACGGTACGGGGGCTGCGGGCGGTGCGGTCGGCATGGCGGCGGCGGCGTGCGGACGCCGTCGGACTGCGGCCGCGGGGGGCGGAGCGGGCGCGGGTGCCGGGGCCCGCACAGGGTGTCGAGCCGCTGCCGGGCGGCGGGATCGTCCGGTTCGCCCGGTCGCGGGTACGGGTGTGCGTGGCGAGCGGCGGCACGGTGTTCTGGGGGTGGGACGGGGCGGAACCGCTGCCCTCCTACGCGCTGGCTGGCGGGCCGCCGGAGCCGGATCCGCGCGCGGAGCTGGAGCCCGACAAGGGCGGCGGCTGGCGGGTGGTGTCGGAGCGGGTGACGGTCGCCGTGTCACGGAACGGCGCGGTGGAGGTCCGTACGCCCGGCGGGGTGGTGCTGCGGCGGGACCTGCCGCCCCGGTGGTGGGAGCCGGTCGCCGGGGGGCCCGCGCGGTGGGTGCAGCGGACGGAGGTGCCGGCCGACGCGCGGTTCTTCGGGCTGGGCGGGCGGGCGGCGGGGCCACGGTTGCGCAGCGGGACCTACCGGCTGTGGAACACGGACCCCCGCGGCAGCTTCGCCCCGGGGGACGACCCGCTCTACATCACCATGCCGGTCCAGTTCGTGGTGTCGGACGCGGGGACGCACCTGGCCTTCCACGACAACTCCTGGGACGGGCAGGTGACGCTGCGGGAGGGTGAGGACGGAGCCGGCTCCGGGCACGACCGGCCGGGCGCGAGCGAGCTGCGGATGGGCGGCGGGCCCTTGCGCTGCTGGGTGGTCGTCGGCACCCCCGCGCGCGTGCTGCACGGCTGGACGGCGCTCACCGGCGCCCCCGCGCTGCCGCCGTCGTGGGCGCTGGGGCCGCAGCACGCCCGGTGGGGGTTCGGCAGTGAGGCGGAGGTGGCGCGGGTGGTGGCCGGTTACCGGGAGCGTGACCTGCCCCTTTCGGCGCTGCACCTGGACATCGACCACTACGACCGGCACCAGGTGTTCACGGTGGACCGTGAGAGGTTTCCCGATCTGCCCGGGCTCGCGCGGGGGCTGCGCGAGGAGGGGGTGCGGCTGGTGTCGATCGTCGATCCGGGGGTGAAGGCGGAGCGGGGGAACCGGGTCTATGAGAGCGGTGCCGCCGTGGGCTCCTCCGGGGCGTATGTGCGGGACACGAGGGGCCGTAAGGTGCGGGGCCTGGTGTGGCCCGGTGAGTGCGTGTACCCGGACTTCACGGATCCGGCGGTACGGGAGTGGTGGGGCGGGCTGTACGAGGAGCGGCTCGCGCAGGGGTTCTCCGGGGTGTGGCACGACATGAACGAGCCGGTGTCCTTCACGCCGTTCGGCGACATGACGCTGCCGCGTTCGGCGCGGCACGTGCTGGAGGGCCGGGGCGGTGACCACCAGGAGGCCCACAACGTGTACGGGCTGGCGATGGCGAGGGCCGGGTACGAGGGCTTGCGGCGGCTGCGTCCGGACGAGCGTCCGTTCCTGTTCTCGCGTTCCGGGTGGGCGGGGATGCAGCGTTACGGGGGCACGTGGTCGGGCGACGTGTCGACCGGGTGGCCGGGGCTGCGGGCCTCGCTGTCGCTGGTGCTGGGGCTGGGACTGTGCGGGGTGCCCTACTCCGGTCCGGACGTGGGCGGGTTCGACGGGAGCCCGTCGCCGGAGCTGTTCCTGCGGTGGTTCCAGTTGGGTGCCTGGCTGCCGCTGTTCAGGACGCACGCGGCGATCGACGCGGGGCGGCGCGAGCCGTGGGAGTTCGGCCCGGAGGTGCTGGAGCACGCCCGGGCGGCGCTGGCGGAACGGGAACGGCTGCGGCCCTACTTCGTGACGCTGGCGCGGTTGGCGCGGCTTACGGGCGCCCCGTATGCGCGGCCGGTCTGGTGGGGCTGCCCGGAGGACCGGGCGCTGCGCGACTGCGAGGACGCCTTCCTGCTGGGGGACGCGTTGCTGGTGGCTCCCGTACTCGAGCGCGGAACGGACCGGCGGGCGGTGCGGCTGCCGCGCGGGCGCTGGTACGACACGGCGACGGGCCAGGCGTACGAGGGGCCCGGGCAGGTGCTGGTGGACGCGCCGCTGTCGCGGATCCCGGTGCTCGCCCGGGCGGGCGCGGTGATCCCCGTGCGGGGCGGCGACGGGACCGACGAGCTGGAGGTGTGGGCCCCGGCCGTGGGGCGCACCGGGGGCGGTCTGGTGGTGCGGGACGTCGGGGACGGCTGGGCGGAGGCGGAGATCGAGCGGTACACCTCCCGGCTGGTGGGCGGGCGGGTGGTGGTCGAGCGGGTGATGGGCGACGAGGCGGTGGAGGTTGTGGGGCGGGTGCGGGTGCGGGGCGTGGGGTGAGGG
>NZ_BAAASR010000047.1:0-5986 GCF_039532985.1 Streptomyces gobitricini
ACTGCTCCAACTCGCCTGCAGCATCATCTGCTTGAGGCGACTCAGAACCTCATTCTGAAACGATCAGTAAGCCAGAGCAGACGCAGGACGGGCAACGGGGCTGGCTGCCGAAGAGTGGCGCTGTCATAGGTCACTGAGCAGTTCGCATCACCAGCAGTACGCAGTAGAGCAGTACCAGCTTCACCGGCAGTATGCAGTTTGGTAAGTAGTTGATCAACGAGGGAAAGAACGGAGGAACCAAGCGCCATCAGGATCGCCCGGGCGGAAGTCTTGAGCCCGGGTACCGCAGGACATCGATAGTGAGGTGGTCTCCGGTCAAGCAACCGCGATCCCCGCACCCCCGACAGCAGCCAGGTCGGGTCCGCGGACACAGAAGGCCGGCGCAGTATCAGGGCCGGCAGATGGTGTAGTTCCTTCGGGGCCCTGGTGCCGTACGGCACCAGGGCCCCTCCACGCGTTCCATGAAGTTCCATGAGAGAGGTGCAATGACAGCAGACGACTCGTACGGCCGTCTCGACGACGACGACTACCCCGCCTACACCATGGGCCGGGCCGCCGACATGCTCGGCACCACACCGAACTTCCTCCGCATCCTCGGCGACGCACGCCTCATCACCCCCCTGCGCTCCGAAGGCGGCCACCGCCGCTACTCCCGCTACCAGCTACGCATCGCAGCCCGCGCCCGGGAACTCGTCGATCAGGGCACCCCTATCGAGGCCGCCTGCCGCATCATCGTCCTCGAGGACCAGCTCGAAGAAGCGCAGCGCATCAACGCCGAGTACCGCCGCACCGCCGAATCGGCGAACCCCACGGCCGCGGCCTGAACGGTGCGCGCCCGCCGGACACCGGCGGGGCCTGCGCACCCATACAGGCGTTTCCTGTAGAAGCGGGGGAGGGTCTCGAAGGTGGGCACGGTGGTCTCCTCCGGGCAGCACGACGAAGCCCCCGGCGGGCGTCTCACGCGTAGGCCGGCGCGGAAGCGCCCGCGGTCCGGTGCGCAGGTCGTCGACGAAGGCGGCCACGGCCTGGTGGAAGAGGCGGCGCTGGTGGGGTGTGAGGCGGTGAAGGTCGGCGGTGAATCGGGGCAGGGCTTCGTAGGTGGGCACGGCGAACTCCTCCAGGAAGCACGCCGCCCCCCGGCCGGTGGCCGGGGGGCGGTGGTGGCTGTTCGTGTTGAAGGGCGTCGGTGACGTGGTGCTCAGTCGTGGCGGGTTGTCGGCGTGGTGCGTTGGTGTGCGGTCGATGACTGTGGAGACGGTTGGTGTGCGTTTTCGTGGTCGGTGGGGCTCGTGTGGTCGTGGCGCAGTAATCGCACGGCACGGTCAGCTCTCGTAGAGAGCGCGCATGACGTCCCAGAACTGCTGGGGCTGGGTGGCCTCGCAGCTGGAGCATCGGCGCCCTGTGATCCAGGTACGGGCAGGGTGGTCCTGCTGGGCGGAGCGCTGGGTGTGGCCGTACTCGATCCGGAGGGGTCGGCGGCAGAGCGGGCAGAGGTCGTCGTGAACGAGGTAGGGGTTCATGGGCGGGAGGTGCGTACACCGGCGGCTTACCGTCTCGGCCTGCGGTGGCGGCCCGTCTGGCGGGCGCTCCGGTAAAGATCTGGTGATGGCCTCCCGCCCGGCGGGAAGGACCCCGGATCGCGCTTTTTCGCACGTCAGCACCGGGGTTCCATGGGCCGGTCATCAGCCAAACGAAGATCCGTCCGGGAGACGGGCGCTATCTCTTCCGCGGCGTGATGGTCGGCGACGGCCACCGTGCTGCGGGCATGTCGCTGCGCGCGGCCCAGGACGAGGCCGGTGTCCCACCCGGGATCTGGAAGGGCCGGGGCCTGGCCGCGCTCGGCCTGGCGGCTGGGGACGTGGTGACCGAGCGGCAGGCCGAGCTGCTCCTGGGGGAGGGTCGACACCCGGACGCCGACCGGATCGAGCGCGAGCTCCTGGCGCAGGGCAAGAGCCCGGCCCGCGCCCGGCGGGCGACTGCGCTGGGTAGGCCCATCGAGCACAACCGCTCACCGAAGACCGACAAGGCCAAGGAGCGCGTCCCCTGGCTCGGCATGCACCTGGTGTTCCGGCCCCCGCCGACGGCGCATATCGCGTGGGCGCTGGCTGACTACGAGACCCGCCTGGTGCTGGAGCTGTGCCAGGACATCGCCCGGGACAAGACGCTGGCGTGGCTGGAGGATGCGGTCGCGCAGATCCGTTGGGGGAGCGGCGGTAAGCAGCGCGCCCGGGTCAAGGACGGGCTGATCGTCGCGGTCTTCCGGCACTACGAGTCCAGAGCTGCCGAGTCGAAGCCCCTTCTTCACGATCACGCGCTTGTATCGATCCGTGCCCGCCGGCCGGAGGAGAAGGGGACGTGGGGCAACCTGTCGGCGGACTCGACGCTGGCCCACATCGTCGCGGCCGACACCCTCTACACCCTCCTGTTCATGGAGGAGGTGCCGCCCGGCTCGGGTGGGCGTGGGAGCCGCGCGAGGTGACCACGCGTCCGCCGGTCTGGGCGCCGAGGCCCTGGTAGCCGGCATCGGCAAGGATCTCGACTGCGGTTCCGTCGGCCAGGAGCTGGACCAGGCCCAACTGGCGGGAGTGCGTGATGTCCGCGCAGCTGCCCGGTCTGGTCGGGCTGCAGAACAGCACCAGCCCATTCCGGTCGGTGAGAACCATGGTCTTGACGGCGTTCTGCTTGTTCTTGCCAAAGATGAACACGTCGCGGTCCTTGCGTCCGGCGGCCGGGCTGCGGACCCGGATCTCGGTGCCGTCGATGATGCCGGTCTGGCCACTGGCGCCGAGGTCGTCGATGACTTCGGCCAGCGTCCCGAGTCGGACGCCGGGGCTGATCGTGCATCCCCGCTCGGCGAGCAGGGGCCGTATCTCACCGATGGCCCGGGTGATGGTGGAGCGGTCGACTCCGAACCAGCAGGCCAGCACGTCGTGAGTGACCCCGTGACGGAGATGGACGAGGGTGGCCAGGAGTCGGTCGACGAACACGAACCGGTGCTTCGCACCGGCGCCCACAGCACGCTTTCGCGGCCGAGAAGCCAGCTTGGCCTGGTGACGCTCGTGCCACAACGGGCCCAACTCAGGCACGAGTTCAGCGATCACATCGGCCGACAGCCCTGTGATCCGTCGGGTGCTGACGATCACTGCACGAGTCACGTTCCGCACCACTCGACCATGATCAACCATCCAGCCCTCGACGTCTCACCGCTTACCGTGCACGAGCTCGTTAGGCCCCCGCACCTGTTACTGATGATCCCCGATGTGGGGGTTGTCCTTCCTCCTGCCTGTTCTGGCTGGGATCCTGCGGCGCATGAGGACGACGTGTGGGGTGGGGGCGGTGGCGGTGGGGTTGGCCGCGGTGCTGTCGCTGTCGGGGTGTGGCGGAGGGGGTGACGGTGGCAACGTGAAGCCCACGGCTGCGTCCTCAAGTCCGTCGGTGACGCCGAGCCCCTCGTCGGTGCCGCCTGAGCCTCCGCAGGCGGCGTTGACGGCGGAGGAGAAGGTCGACGCGTTGGCGGAGGCCGAGGGGTGGCTGCCGGATGAGGTGGCGTCGGCGTATGTGGCGGACATCTGCGCGACGCTGACCGACCAGGAGGAGTCTGGGGCGGGCGCGGTGCAGTGGCTGGCGCTCGGTGAGACGGATGCGGAGCACGCCGCGGTGCTGAGGGCGGGGGTGCCGTTGTTGTGCCCGGAGTGGTCGAAGACGGTGACCGAGGTGTTGGGTGCGGGGGTGCGGTTCTACTCGGACGGCACGTACCGGGTGACGGCGAAGCTGGGGTCGGCTGTGGATGCGATCGCCCCGGGGGCGTACCGGGTAGTGGGTGCCCTGGAGGACTGCTACTGGGAGCGCACGTCGAAGGGCGGGGAGGTCCTGGACAACGGGTTCGCGACGTCGGCCCAGAACATCACGGTGACGGTGAAGGCGTCGGATGGGCAGTTCACGGCGCGGGGCTGCGGGGTGTGGAAGCCGGTGGAGTAGCGACGGATCTTCAGGTGTGTCTGCATCACGTTGCCGACGTTGTTGTCCATGCCCGTGATGACGTTGCCCTTCTCGAGGATCGGCATCGGCTCCACCTGGTTGTCCTCGTCGTTCACAAGGACCGCCTTGGCGAGCTTGGGCAGCGCAAGGTCGGTGCGCACGAAGGAGAGGCCCCGCCGTTGCCGGTGGGGCCCCTCCTTGTCGTGGTTAGCGCCGGTAGATCAGCCAGGCGATGACGGCGGTGGTGGCGAACTCGCCGAGCTTGGTCGCCGCGCCGGTCATGAAGCTAGTTTGGGCGCTTCGTCAGGTCCTGCGGCCCATTTCCGCAGGTGGGCAACGGTGGCGGTGTGCCATCTGCCCAAGCGGGTGCTGGGCCATGGGGTTCTTTTCGCGATACGCTTCATTCAGTGTTCCGATCTGTTGCTGATGGTGGGACACCGCGCTGGGAGCCAGCTCCCTCGACTCATGGCCTGCAAACCTGTCGAGGAAGTGGGGCTCCCTTTTGCGTTGCTGACGATTCTACGGGGGCCAACTGCCAACTCTGGGTGTTAGCCGGCTTCATCTGCCCGGCTGGTGGCCGGGTGACGTAGCGGGGATGCGCTACAGCGGGTGAGAACGTAATTCAACGCGTGGTAGCTGCTCCCCACCCCACCCCTAATGTGACGAGCGCCACAAGGGTCCTGGCGTGTCGCTACGAAGTGGCTCTGGACGCGCGGCGGCCCCCTCCATGCCTCGGGTTCTGGAGGGGCCGTTGTGCGCCGCTAGTGGCTGAGGGCCGGGCGGCGCGGTGTGTGGCCGGCCGGTCGGGGAGTGGGCGCGGGGACACCGGGGCTCCCTAGCCAACCGGGTGCATGACCAGCGTGACGTACATGCCGGGGTTTATCCGGGCTGCCCTTCCCCGGGTTGTCGCTCCTCGGCACGACCACGGGTTAGTGGGGCAGCTGGTTGCGGGTGGTCGCCATGACCGCTGCTGTTGATCCTTCCGGCCAGAACCCGCCCCCTGCGCGTGTCGCCCTTGTCGGGTTAGCCATCGCCTTCGCCTCGTTGCTCACCCTCACTGGCGAGCATCCAGCACCTTGGTGCCGCCGTCGCCGTCCTCACCGGCATCTGGCCCATGGCGGACACGCTGAGTCGTCAGCCGTGACTGTGCGCACCGGGGCCGGTAAAACTGGGCGTCGTCTGTCAGCCCCTCCCCGTACCGTTGCAAGTCCTATTCGTGGCGGCCGTGGGGAGCACCTCAGTGGACGACGACCTCCAGATCGACAACGACGAAGACCTCTACCGCAACCCGGTCTACTACGAACCGGCCGGCCGTAATCTCGACCTCGAAGCCGACGACCTCGGCGTCCCGAACGGCCAAGGCCTCCTCGACGTGCTCATCCGAATGCGGAAGCGGGTTCCCGTCGCCAAGCGCGGGCTCATCTGCCCCGACTGCCGAGACCTCCGCGGCCGGCGCGTCCCCATGTACCTCGTCGAACGGGACGGCATGTGGTTCGCCTCCCACTACCGCAAGCGCGGAGACAAGCCGATCAGCCACGAGTCCGACGAGCACCTCGCCCGCAAGGAACGCGTCGCGAAGGACTCCGAGGACCACGGCTTCCCCGCCGACATCGAGTCGCAGACCCCCGACGGGCACGCGCGCCTCGACGTGCGCATCACCGGTGCCAACGGGATCGTGCTGGGCTACGAACCCCAGCTGAGCGCCCAGACCGCCCGCGGGATGCGCGCCCGGGAAGGGGCGCGGCGCCGCGGCGGCATCCAGTCCGTGTGGGACTTCGCCGACCCGAACCACACCGGCATCGGACGGGTCCCCTACGTCCGCACCCCCGACCTGCCCGCCTCCGTCATCCGCGTGCAGAAGAACCCCATCGAGATCCGCGAGGGCAACTTCGTCCTGGAAGAAGGGCACTGCACCCCAAGCGGTGCGCTCGATAGGTGTCCTAACTGATCGTTTCAGAATGAGGTTCTGAGTCGCCTCAAGCAGATGATGCTGCAGGCGAGTTGGAGC
>NZ_BAAASR010000048.1:0-36238 GCF_039532985.1 Streptomyces gobitricini
GCGTACGACGTCCACCGCAACCTCCACCAGGGCAAGGTCGGCGTCCTGTGCCTCGCCCCCGAGGAGGGTCTCGGCGTGAAGAACCAGGAGATGCGGGACAAGCACATCGACGCCATCAACCGCTTCCGGAACATCTGATGCCGGAACGGAAGAAGGACCGCCCCTGGCTCATGCGGACGTACGCCGGTCACTCGACCGCCGAGGCGTCCAACGAGCTGTACCGGCGCAACCTCGCCAAGGGCCAGACCGGTCTGTCGGTCGCCTTCGACCTGCCGACGCAGACGGGCTACGACCCGGACCACATCCTCGCCCGCGGGGAGGTGGGCCGGGTCGGGGTCCCGGTCTCGCACCTCGGTGACATGCGCCGGCTGTTCCAGGACATCCCGCTGGAACAGATGAACACCTCCATGACCATCAACGCCACCGCCATGTGGCTGCTGGCCCTGTACCAGGTGGTCGCGGAGGAGCAGGGCGCGGACATCACCAAGCTCCAGGGGACGACGCAGAACGACATCGTCAAGGAGTACCTGTCGCGCGGGACGCACGTCTTCCCGCCCGGTCCGTCGCTGCGGCTGACCACCGACATGATCACCTACACGGTGAACCACATCCCCAAGTGGAACCCGATCAACATCTGCAGCTACCACCTCCAGGAGGCGGGCGCCACACCGGTCCAGGAGATCTCGTACGCCATGTCGACGGCGATCGCCGTCCTCGACGCGGTGTTCGCCTCCGGACAGGTGCCCGAGGAGCGCAAGGGCGAGGTGGTCGCGCGGATCTCCTTCTTCGTGAACGCGGGCGTCCGCTTCGTCGAGGAGATGTGCAAGATGCGCGCCTTCGGCCGCATCTGGGACAAGATCACGCGGGAGCGGTACGGGATCGAGAATCCCAAGCACCGCCGCTTCCGCTACGGCGTCCAGGTCAACTCCCTCGGCCTGACCGAGGCGCAGCCGGAGAACAACGTCCAGCGCATCGTCCTGGAGATGCTCGCCGTGACGCTGTCGAAGGACGCACGCGCGCGTGCCGTCCAGCTCCCGGCCTGGAACGAGGCCCTGGGCCTCCCCCGCCCCTGGGACCAGCAGTGGAGCCTGCGCATCCAGCAGGTGCTCGCGCACGAGAGCGACCTGCTGGAGTACGAGGACATCTTCGCCGGCTCGCACGTCGTCGAGGCCAAGACGGACGCCCTGGTCGACGAGTGCCTGGCGGAGATCGACCGGATCCAGGAGATGGGCGGCGCGATGGCCGCCGTCGAGTCGGGCTACCTCAAGTCGCAGCTGGTGTCCTCGCACGCCGAGCGGCGGGCCCGCATCGAGGCCGGCGAAGAGAAGATCGTCGGCGTCAACATCTACGAGACGACCGAGCCGAACCCGCTCACCGCGGACCTGGACACCGCCATCATGACGGTGGACCCGGCCAACGAGGCGCGGGTGGTGGCGAAGCTGCACGAGTGGCGGGACAACCGCGACGAGACCCGCGCCCAGGAGGCCCTGGCCCGTCTGAAGGCCTCCGCGGCCGGGGACGCGAACATGTTCGAGGCCACCCTGGAGTGCGCCCGCGCGGGCGTCACCACCGGCGAGTGGGCGTGGGCGCTGCGGGACGTCTTCGGCGAGTTCCGGGCGCCGACGGGCGTGTCGTCCGCGCCGGTCGCGATCGCCGCCGAGGAGGGCACCCCGCTCGCCGCCGTGCGCGAGAAGGTGGCGCGGACAGCCGAGGAGCTGGGCGCCGGGCGGCTGCGGCTGCTGGTGGGCAAGCCGGGCCTGGACGGGCACTCCAACGGCGCCGAGCAGATCGCGGTACGCGCGCGTGACGCCGGCTTCGAGGTGGTCTACCAGGGCATCCGGCTCACCCCCGAGCAGATCGTGAACGCCGCCCTCGCGGAGGACGTGCACTGCGTGGGGCTGTCGATCCTGTCCGGGTCGCACGCCGAACTGGTGCCGGACGTGCTGGCCCGGCTGCGCGAGGCGGGCGCCAGCGACATCCCGGTCATCGTCGGCGGGATCATCCCGGGCGCCGACGCCGCCGAACTGAAGCGGGCGGGAGTCGCCGCCGTCTTCACACCGAAGGACTTCGGCATCACGGAGATCATCGGCCGTATCGTCGACGAGATCCGTACAGCGAACAAGCTCAGCCCCCTCGAAAGCTCGGAGGTCCCCGCATGACGACCGTCAACCGTCTCCGCCCGCGCCGCTCCTGCCTGGCGGTCCCCGGTTCCAACCCGCGTTTCCTGGAGAAGGCCCAGGGCCTCCCCGCCGACCAGGTCTTCCTGGACCTGGAGGACGCGTGCGCGCCGCTGGCCAAGCCCGAGGCCCGGCACACGATCGTCACGTTCCTCAACGAGGGCGACTGGACGGGCAAGACCAGGGTCGTGCGGGTCAACGACTGGACCACGGAGTGGACGTACCGCGACGTCGTCACCGTCGTCGAGGGGGCGGGGCCGAACCTGGACTGCATCATGCTGCCGAAGGTCCAGAACGCCGAGCAGGTCGTGGCGCTGGACCTGCTGCTGACCCAGATCGAGAAGACGATGGGCTTCGAGGTGGGGCGGATCGGCATCGAGGCGCAGATCGAGAACGCCCAGGGGCTCAACAACGTCAACGCCATCGCGCAGGCCTCGCCGCGCATCGAGACGATCATCTTCGGGCCGGCCGACTTCATGGCGTCCATCAACATGAAGTCGCTGGTCGTCGGCGAGCAGCCGCCCGGCTACCCGGCCGACGCGTACCACTACATCCTGATGAAGATCCTGATGGCGGCCCGCGCCAACGACCTCCAGGCGATCGACGGCCCGTACCTGCAGATCAAGAACGTGGACGGCTTCCGCGAGGTGGCCGGCCGCGCCGCGGCGCTCGGCTTCGACGGCAAGTGGGTGCTGCACCCGGGGCAGGTCGACGCCGCCAACGAGGTGTTCTCGCCCTCCCAGGAGGACTTCGACCACGCGGAGCTGATCCTGGACGCGTACGACTACTACACGTCCGAGGCGGGCGGCAAGAAGGGCTCCGCGATGCTCGGCGACGAGATGATCGACGAGGCCAGCCGCAAGATGGCGCTCGTCATCTCCGGCAAGGGCCGTGCCGCCGGCATGACCCGTACCTCGAAGTTCGAAGCCCCCTCCGCCTGACGGCGGCACGACCGGACGGGCCGCACCGTCCCCGGCACGCCGGGCGGGACGGCCCCCGGCCCCTCCCCGTCACGATCCACCCGACCCCCCGGAAGGGCAGCTCCCATGCAATTCGGTCGCACCTATGAAGAGTTCGAAGTCGGCGCCGTGTACAAGCACTGGCCCGGGAAGACGGTCACCGAGTACGACGACCACCTCTTCTGCCTGCTCACCATGAACCACCACCCCCTCCACATGGACACCAACTATGCGGAGAAGACGACCGACTTCGGCAGGAACGTCGTCGTGGGCAACTACATCTACTCCCTCCTGCTGGGCATGTCCGTACCCGACGTGTCCGGCAAGGCGATCGCCAACCTGGAGATCGAGTCGCTGCGGCACGTGGCGCCGACCTTCCACGGCGACACCATCTACGGCGAGACCACCGTCCTCGACAAGACCCCGTCGAAGTCGAAGAGCGACCGCGGGATCGTGTACGTCGAGACCAGGGGCTACAAGCAGGACGGCACGCTGGTCTGCGTGTTCCGCCGCAAGGTGATGGTCCCGACCGAGACGTACATCAAGGAGCGCGGCGGCGAGCAGCCCGGCCGCCCGGAACTCAAGGCGCAGGAGAAGTAGTCATGGCCCGACTCGCGCAGACCCACGGTCTGACGGATGTCCAGCAGGAGATCCTGTCCACGGTCCGGGACTTCGTCGACAAGGAGATCATTCCGGTCGCGACCGAGCTGGAGCACCGTGACGAGTACCCGCAGGACATCGTCGACGGGCTCAAGGAGCTGGGTGTCTTCGGCCTGATGATCCCGGAGGAGTACGGGGGTCTGGGCGAGTCCCTGCTCACGTACGCGCTGTGCGTGGAGGAGATCGCGCGCGGCTGGATGTCGGTGTCCGGCATCATCAACACCCACTTCATCGTCGCGTACATGCTCAAGCAGCACGGTACGCAGGAGCAGAAGGACACCTTCCTGCCCCGGATGGCGGCCGGCGAGGTGCGGGGCGCGTTCTCGATGTCGGAGCCGGCACTCGGCTCGGACGTGTCGGCCATCACGTCCAAGGCGGTCAAGGACGGTGACGAGTACGTCCTGAACGGCCAGAAGATGTGGCTGACGAACGGCGGGACGTCAACGCTGGTCGCCGTTCTCGTCCGAAGTGACGAAGGGCACCCCGAGGGCTCCGCCCCCCACAAGTCGATGACGACCTTCCTGGTCGAGAAGGAGCCCGGCTTCGGAGAGGTCCGGCCCGGCCTCACCATCCCCGGGAAGATCGACAAGATGGGCTACAAGGGTGTCGACACCACCGAGCTCATCATGGACGGACTGCGCATTCCGGCCAATCGTGTCCTGGGCGGGGCCACCGGCCGAGGGTTTTACCAAATGATGGACGGCGTCGAGGTCGGCCGCGTGAATGTCGCGGCCCGTGGTTGCGGCGTGGCGCAGCGTGCCTTCGAGCTGGGTGTCTCGTACGCCCAGCAACGCCAGACCTTCGGCAAACCGATCGCCCAGCACCAGGCGATCCAGTTCAAGCTGGCCGAAATGGCTACCAAGGTGGAGGCTGCTCATGCCATGATGGTCAACGCAGCACGCAAAAAGGACTCCGGGGAGCGAAACGACCTGGAAGCAGGGATGGCGAAGTACCTCGCCTCCGAATACTGCAAGGAGGTCGTCGAGGACGCCTTCCGTATCCATGGCGGCTACGGGTTCTCGAAGGAGTACGAGATCGAGCGTCTCTACCGGGAGGCGCCGATGCTGCTCATCGGTGAAGGTACCGCCGAGATCCAGAAAATGATCATTGGGCGTCGGTTGCTCGAGGAGTACCGATTCCAGGGGTGATTGTCGCTTTTGAGCCGGTTTGGCCGCGAAGAAGATCACACCCTGTCATCGTCTTCCGGCCGCCGACTCGGCTTCTGGCTTGCCCAGTTGCGGCCCGCAACCGATAGCATCGCCAAAAAGCCGCCGTCCCCCGCACTCGCGCGGCATCACCGCTACGAAGGTCATCCATGCCCCACAGCCAAACCTCTGCACCTCGCGGCCGCGTCCGCATCGCACGCGGAGCATCGCCGTGGCTTCTGCCGACCGTCGCCACCGCTGCACTCAGTCTTGCCCGCTCGCGCCGTTCCACACGCGCCGCGGCCATCGCTGTGCCCACCACCGCTCTGGCGGCGGGCATGCTGTGGTTCTTCCGCGACCCCGAGCGCGAGATCGCGCAGGGCAGGGTCATCTCGCCCGCAGACGGAGTGGTGCAGAGCATCATGCCGTGGAAGGACGGACGGACCCGGGTCGCCATCTTCATGAGCCCGCTGAACGTCCACGTCAACCGTGCCCCGCTGGCCGGCACGGTCACGTCCGTCGAGCACGTCCCGGGCGGGTTCGTGCCGGCGTTCAACAAGGAGAGCGAGAACAACGAGCGCGTTGTCTGGCACTTCGACACCGAGCTCGGTGACATCGAGATGGTGCAGATCGCAGGTGCGGTCGCCCGCCGCATCGTGCCGTACATCCCGCAGGGGACCAAGGTCGAGCAGGGCGAGCGCATCGGTCTGATCCGCTTCGGATCGCGCGTTGACATCTACCTTCCGGAAGGTGTCGACGTCGCTGTCGAGGTCGGTCAGACCACGACTGCGGGGGTGACTCGAATTGACCGTGATTGATCCCGACACACGGGCCGACTGGGTCGCCGACGCCGAGGCGGACCGGGGCGAGGAAGTCGAGGAGATGCCGCTGTCGCTGCGTCTCTCAATAGCGGACACGCTCACGCTGGGTAACGCCACCTGTGGCTTCATGGCGGTGTACTTCACCACCACCGGCATCCTGATCCCGCACCTCACCGGCAGTGACGAGGTCGGCATGGCCCGGCACTCCGCCGCGACCGCCGTGATCCTGATGCTCTGCGCGGCGGTGTTCGACCTCTTCGACGGGCTGGTCGCGCGCAAGCTGCGCAGCTCGCCGATGGGTGCCGAGCTGGACAACCTGTCGGACCTGATCAGCTTCGGTCTGGCCCCGGCGTACTTCGTACTCGTGTACGGCATGGTCGCCGACGACGCGCACCAGCGGGTCTCGGCCGTGGCCGCGATCGTGGTGCTGCTGGCGGTGGTGCTGCGGCTCGCCAGATTCAGCTGCGTCACCCTGAAGGACGGCATGTTCCAAGGCATGCCGAGCCCCTTCGGAGCGCTGACGGTCGTCTCGATCGTGCTGCTCGGGCTGCCGTTCATCCCGACGCTGCTGGCGATCATCGGCACGGCGTGGCTGATGGTGAGCCGCGTCGAGTACCCCAAGCCGCGGGGCGTCCTCGCGGTGGCGATGCTCAGCTGGATCGTCGGGGCGATGGGCCTGCTGGCGGCGTGGGCGTTCGACGCGCCGGGCGGCCAGCTGCTGCTCCAGACCGGCTGCGCGCTCCAGGTGGTCCTGGGCGCCGTGATCCCCCTCTTCGCGACGGCCCGGCGGGTGAACACCTTCCGCGACAACCGGCGCGAGAGCCGGGAGGCGCGGGCGGCACAGCTGCCGTAGCTCCAGGACGGGCATGGATGACGGAAGGGCCCGGGTGCGGGAGACGCACCCGGGCCCTTCCGCGTGTCGCGCTCCACGCCGGGGGCGGGCGCCGGGGGCCGGGAGGTCTGGGGCCCGGGACCTGGGGCCTGGGGGCCTGGGGCCGGCCGTGCCCCGGGGGCGGGGGGCGCGATGCGGTCCGTGCGGGTTGCGCCGTGCGGGGGTGTGGCGTGCGGCTGGGTCGCGCGGGTTTGTGGCGTGGCGGTGTGCGGGGGCGAGGACACGCCGGGCCGTGTCCGGGAGGATCGGCCCCGGGGTTCAGGCGCCGCCCAGGACCTTGTAGTAGTACGTGGTGGCATGCGGGGTGCCGGTGGGCGTGAGGGCGTAGTGGGGGATGGTTCCGGCGCGGATCCAGCCGGCCTTGCGGTACAGGGCCTCGGCCGCGCTGCCGGTCTCGGTGTCCAGGACGAGCAGGGTGAGGCCCCCGGCGGCCGCCGCCTCCTCGGCCGTCGCGAGCAGCCGGGAGCCCAGGCCGCGGCCGCGGGCGTCACGGTGGACCAGCAGCTTGGCGATGTCGCCGCGGTGCGGCTGGTTCGGCATGGCCGCCCGGACGAGGGTGATCACGCCCGAGACGGCGCCACCGGGCCCGTACGCCGCCCAGACGCTCCGTACGCCCCTGGCGGTCTGCTCGGCGGCGTCGCGCCACCAGGCGGCCGCCTCGGCGGGGTCCAGCGGGGCCAGGAAGCCCACGGAGGCGCCGCCCTCGACGGCGTCCCGCAGCAATGGGGCGAGCCCCTCAGCCGCCCCGTCGTGGACCTGCTGGGCGGTGAGGGGCTCGATCCGGTACTCGGTGCGGAGTGCGTCGCTCATGAGCAGAGCTTCACACGGCGGGGTTTCGCCGGTGTGACGGGGCCGTCCCTCCGGTCAGCCGCCGGGTGTGAAGGCCTTGGCGGCGTCCGAGACCTGGGGTTCGCGTGCCACGCGCGCACCTCCGGGGACGGACTTGTCGGGCTGGATGATCGCGCTCTGCCGCGACGACGGCGCCTGGGGGTCGGAGAAGTCGTGCGTCATACCGAAGCCCGCGTCGTGGGCGTTCAGCGTCAGCAGCGCCTTGCCGACTCCCTCGCGCGTCAGGTCCTTGTCCGCGCACGCCTTCTTCAGCGCCTCGCCGAAGACCTGGGCGGCCGACCAGCCGGCGACGACGCCGTTGTCGAGGGCGTCCTCGGGGTAGGCCGCCCGGTAGTCCGCGACGAGCTTCTTGGCGACCGGGGTGTCGGCGCCGATCGGCAGGCTGGGCGTGGCCACGTAGTACATGCGTTCCAGTGCCGGTCCGGCCTGCGTGGCCAGCAGCTGCGGCGCGAAGGCCGAGTTGTTGCCGATGACCGGGACGGTGAGTTTCACCGCGGCCGCCACGCCGACGAGCGAGGCCGCCTGACGCGGGCCGGCGCTGACGACGACCGCCTTGACCCCCGCCTGCTTCAGTGCGGCGACCTGCGCCGACATGTCGTTGTCGGTCGGCTTGATCTTCTGCTCGACGACCGTCAGTCCGGCCTGCTCGGCCGCGTACCGGGAGCCCTTCAGCGCGTTCTCGCCGTAGTCGCCCTCGAAGTAGACGTGGCCCAGCTTGTCGCCCTTCCTCAGGCCCTTCTCCTTGAGCAGGAAGTCCACCGCGTTGATCGTCTCGATGTCGTACGTGGAGCCGATCACCCGGATGTGCGGGCTGCCCAGCAGAGACGCCGACCACGCCTGCGGCAGGACCAGGCCCTTGTCCTGGCCGTCGACGCGCTGCTTGACCGCCGCCACGAAGGGCGAGCCGATGAACTGCGGGAAGCCCAGCACCTTGGGCTCCAGTTCGGTGTAGCCGGCGAGCGCCTTCTGCGGGTCGTAGCCGTGGTCGCGGATCGTCAGCTCCACCGTGCGGCCACAGACACCGCCCGCGGCGTTCAGCTGCTTGACGTACAGCTGCTGCGCCTGGGTGACGCTCTTGCCGAGCGTGGCGTACACGCCCGTCATGTCGGTGAGGACGCCGAGCTGGATCGCCTTCGCGTCGACGCCCCTGCCGGTCTTCACCCCGTCGGCGCCCTGGCCGCCGGCGTCATCGCCGCTCTTCGCCTTGGAGCTGCAGCCCGCGGCCGCCGTCAGCGCGACGAGCGCGGTGAGGGTGGCGGCGAGCCGCCGGTGTCTGCGCATGGTCATCGTTCCTCCGCTGTGGTACCTGAGGGTTTTGCGGGACGCCGGGCGGCCAGCCGGACCAGGCCGCCGGGCAGGAAGAGCACGACGGCCACGACGGCGGCGCCGTACAGGTAGCGCGACGCCTCGCCCGGTGCGATCCCGCCCGTTCCGGGGGCGGACACCAGCGGCAGCGCGTCGCTGTACCGGTTGAGAACCTGTGGCAGCAGGGAGACGAAGACGCCCCCGACCACCGCGCCCGCCACCGAGCCCAGCCCGCCGATCACGATCATGGCGAGGTACTCGAGGGAGAGCAGCATGCCGAAGTACTCCGGCACGGTCCGTTGGAACACCAGGGCCAGCAGGACGCCGGCCAGCCCCGCGTACATCGACGACAGCACGAACGCGGCGGCGCGGTAGCGGGCCACCGGGATGCCGAGGACACCCGCCGCGATGCGGTGGTCGCGGATGGCGTTCAGGGCCCGCCCCGGCCGGCCGCGCAGCACTCCACGGGCGAACAGGGCGGAGCCCAGGAGCAGGGCGAGACCGAGGTACCACAGCTTCTCGGCGGCACCGAACGGGATCTGCGCGACGAGCAGCTCGCTCTCGTCGAAGGTGACGCCGAGCAGGTTCAGCGGTGGGACGGCCCGGCCGTTGAAGCCGCCGGTGAGGTCGTGGGCGTTGAACAGCACGTGTTGGCCGATGAAGATCAGCGCCAGGGTCGCGATACCGAGGTACGCACCGCGCAGCCGGCCCGCGATGGGGCTGAACAGGCCGCCCGCCACCCCCGCCAGCGCCACGGCGCCCACGGCGGCGAGCCAGCCGGGCAGGCCCAGGCCGCTCAGTCCGTCGCTCCCGTCCCCGGCGAACGCGCAGTAGCCGTACGCGCCGACGGCGAGGAAGAAGGCGTGCCCCATGGACAGCTGGCCCGTGGCGCCGGTGAGCAGGTTGATGCCGATCGCGCCGATGGCGGCGGCCATCGCGAACAGCCCGGCCTGGAGCCAGAAGCGTTCCAGGTAGAAAGGGAGGGCGAGGAGGAGGACCGCGCCGAGGACCCACAGGTACGTACGGGGTCGGGTGAACGTGTCAGACACGGGCGAGCTCCTTCGTACCGAAGAGCCCGGCGGGGCGGATCAGCAGGACCACGATCATGACGAGGTAGGGCGCCAGGTCGCCGATGCCGCGGCCGAGGAAGGCGAGGTCGCCCTGGTAGCCGGTGGCGAGGGACTCGGTGATGCCGACGAGCAGTCCGCCGACGAGCGCGCCGGTGGTGGAGTCCAGTCCGCCGAGGATGGCGGCGGGGAAGGCCTTGAGGGCGGCGAGGGACGTGGAGCGTTCCAGCCCCGGGGTCGGGAAGACGGTGAGGAACAGCGCCGCGACGGCGGCGAGCCCGCCCGCCACGGCCCACGCGCCGAGCGAGACCCGGCCGAGCCGGACGCCCATCAGCGCGGCGGTGGACGGGCTCTCCGCCGCGGCGCGCATGGCGACGCCCCAGGAGGTGAACCGGAAGGCGAGCAGGAACGCGGTGATCAGCAGCGCGGCGGCGAGGAACGCGGCGATCCGTGTCTGGGCGATGGTGACGGAGCCGATGGTGACGACCGCGTCGCCCCACGGGTCGCCGAGGGAGAGCACGTCGGTGCCGATGCGACGGACGAGCTCGGTGGTCAGCAGGATGTCCACGCCGATCGTGACGATGGCGAGCACGCTGTGGTCCCGGCCCCGGTAGCGGCGCATCACCAGGAACTCGACGGCCGCGCCGACGAGCGCGGCCCCCGCGATGCCGACGGCGAGCGCCGGCCAGAAGCCGATGTCGTCATGGAGGACGGCGGTGACGTACCCGCCCGCGAGGAGCAGCGATGCGTGGGCGAAGTTGACGACCTCGGTGGCGCGGAAGATCACCACGAAGCCGAGGGCGATGAGGGCGTAGACGGACCCGAGGGCCACTCCGCCCAGGAGGAGTTCGGCGAAGGTGGTCACTCGGCGGTCTCCTGTCCGAGATAGGCGCGGACGACGGCCGGGTCGTTCTGTACGTCGGCGGGGGCGCCGTCGGCTATCCGGCGGCCGAAGTCGAGGACGGTCACGGAGTCGGCGAGCCGCATCACCACGCCCATGTCGTGCTCGACGAGGACGATGGAGATGCCGAGGCTGTCGCGGACGCCCGCGATGACGGCCGCGGTGCGGCGGCGTTCGTCGCCGGTCATGCCGGCGACCGGTTCGTCGAGCAGGAGGAGCTTCGGCTCCATGCACAGGGCGCGGGCCAGTTCGGCGAGCTTCTGCTGTCCGTACGGGAGGGAGGCGGCCGGGTGGTCCAGTTTGTCGGCGAGGCCCACGAAGTCGGCGATCTCGCGGACGCGGGCGCGGTGGCGGGCCTCCTCCCGGGTGGCGGAGGGCAGGCGGAGCCCGGTGGCGACGAAGCCGGCGCGGGTGAGGCGGTGGCGGCCGAGCATCAGCGCGTCGGCGACGCTGGCGTAGGGCGGCAGGGCGAGGTTCTGGAAGATCCGGGCAACGCCGAGGGCGGCGATGCGGTGCGGGGCCAGGCCGGTCAGCTCGTGGCCGTCGAACCGGACGCTGCCGGAGGTGGCGCGGTAGACGCCGGACAGCACGTTGAAGGTGGTGGACTTCCCGGCGCCGTTGGGGCCGATGACGGCGTGGACGGTACCCGGCTCCACCGTGAAGCTCACCCCGTCGAGGGCGGTGAGGCCGGCGAAGCGCACGGTGAGGTCGCGGACTTCGAGGGTCGTCATGCGTCCTCCCAGCGGGTGAGACGGGGCACCGCCGCGGGTGAGGGGTCGGCGGCCGCCTGTTCGTCGACGACGCCGAGATAGCGGCGGCGCACCTCGTCGGAGGCGGCGAGCTCGTCCGCGGGTCCCTCGGTCGCGACCTCACCGACCTCCAGGACGTACGCGTGGGAGGCGAGGCGCAGCGCGAGGGCGGCGTTCTGCTCGACGAGCAGGACGGAGGTGCCCTGGGCGTTGATCTCGCGGACGGTGTCGGCGATCCGGGCGGCCATCAGCGGGGCGAGGCCGAGGGACGGCTCGTCGAGCAGCAGCAGACGCGGGGAGGCCATCAGGGCGCGGGCGACGGCGAGCATCTGCTGTTCGCCGCCGGACAGCAGCCCGGCGCGCTGATGGGCCCGCTCGGCGAGGACGGGGAACAGCTCGTGGACGCGGCGGAGGGCGGCGGCCTTCCCGGTACGGGCGGTGAGGGCGCCCGCGCGGAGGTTGTCCTCGACCGTCATGCGGGCGAACACCTGGCGGCCCTCGGGGACGTGGCACAGCCCTGCGACGACGACCCGGTCGGGCGGCAGGCCGTGCAGCGGGCGGTCCGCGAAGGTGACGGTGCCGGCGGTGGCGGCGCCGCCGTGGAAGGCGAGCGTGCGCGAAAGGGCGCGCAGCAGCGTGGACTTGCCGGCCCCGTTGCCGCCGAGAACGGCGACGCAGGCGCCTTCCGGTACGTCCAGCGAGACATCACGCAGGGCGGTCACGGGCCCGTACCCGGCTGTCAGCCCCCGCACGTGCAGGGCGGCAGCGCTCATGGATTTCCCCTCGTCTGTGTGTTCGGTGGCGCTCACCCCAACACCGTTCCGGCCACCCGTCCACGGTCGTGACGACAATCGCTGCCGGTGACCAGCAGGCACGGCGGCGGGTTGTGCACGCGCACAACACCGCGTGTCAGGGGCGTGCGCGAAGGGGTGCGGCAGTGGCATCCTCCGGGCCATGGGAGCGCGAAGACCGCGTACGGGAGACGACTGGAAACTGCTCGCTCAGGCGTGCGCGGCGCTGCTGGAGCGGCTTCCGGAGCTGGTGGACGAGCATCTGCGGGAGTTGCACGCGTACTCGCCCGCGTACGACCGTGTCATCGGCTACGACCAGCACTGGCAGGAGGCACGGGACGCGATGCGCATCGGCATCGAGACGATCTCGGCGCCGAGGGCCTCGCCGCGTCGCGATCTGGACCACGCGGAGTGGCTGGGGCGGCGGAGGGCGGAGCAGGGGCTGCCACTGGACCTGATGGTGCACGCCTACCGGCTCGCCGGCCACCAGGTGTGGGACGCGCTCCTGGAGGGCGCCTCGGCGGACTCGCGGCGTCTCGGGGTCCTGATGCAGTCGGCGACCATGGTGTGGTCGGCGGTGGACGAGCAGGCGGACACGGCGTCGGAGGCGTACCGGGCGACGGAGCTGGAGCTGCGGCGCCGTACCGACGAACAGCTCCAGGCGCTGCTCGACGCGCTGCTGGAGGGGGGCCGGTCGGCCGAGGTCGCGGCACGGGCGGCGGCGGGCTTGGACCTGCCGGAGCGGGGGCGGTACGCGGTGGTGGTGCTGCGCACGGCCCGGCGGGACCTGACGCACCGGCGGCTGGAGGCGGAGGGGCTGCGCTTCGTGTGGCGGATGCGGACCGACTGCGAGGTCGGTGTGGTGTCGCTGGACGAGGGTACGGGGCTCGACGCGCTGGCGGCGCTGATGGAGGGGCGGTGCCCCGGTCCGGGCGGGATCAGCCCGGTGGTGGTGGGCCTGACCGAGCTGGGCCGGGCGCGGCACCTGGCGGAGCTGGCGCTGCGTACGTGTCCGGCGGACGCGCCCGCGATCGTGCGCCTGGACCGGCGGATGCCCGGCGCGCTGGTGGTGAGCCAGCCCGAGCTGTCGTCGCTGCTGGTGTCGGAGGTGCTGGGCGGCCTGCTGGAGCTGGATCCGGCGGACCGGGCGGTGCTGCTGGAGACGCTGGACGTGTGGCTCGACTGCGAGGGCTCGGCGGGCCGTGCGGCCAGCCGCCTGTACTGCCACCGCAACACGGTCTTCAACCGGCTGCGCCGCCTGGAACAGCTCACCTCCCGCTCGCTGTCCCGGCCCCGGGACCTGACGGAGATGACGCTCGCGCTGGACGCCTTCCGGCTGTCGCCGGGGTGACGCGCGCGCAGGGGGACGGGCGGGGCCGGCCCCGGGGGCCCGTCTGCCGGGGCCCCGGGGCCGGCGGGAGCGTCCTACGTCAGGAAGTCGCGCGCGAGGTTCGCCGCCTGGCGCTCCAGCAGCGGGCCCGCCTCCGCCATGCACTTCGCCGGGTCCGGCTCCAGCTCCAGCAGCGAGTAGGCACGGCGGATGCCCGCCCTCCCCAGCGCCTCGGGCAGCAGGGCGAGACGGCCGCAGACCGCGACGACCTCGACGCCCGCCGCGCGGGCCGCCGCCGCGACACCGGCCGGGGCCTTGCCGTGGAGGGTCTGCTCGTCGAGGGAGCCCTCGCCGGTGATGACCAGGGTCGCCCGGGACAGGGCCGGGCCGAAGCCGAGGACGTCCAGCATGACCTCGATACCGGGGCGGAAGCCCGCGCCGAGGGCGACCAGCGCCCCGTACCCGATGCCGCCCGCCGCGCCGGCGCCCGGCGACTCGGCCAGCTCGGTGGCGCGGGCGCCGAGCGAGTCGGCGAGGACGGACGCGAAGTGGGCGAGCGCGGCGTCCAGCTCCGCGACGTCCTCCGGGGAGGCGCCCTTCTGCGGCCCGTACACCGCGGGCGCGCCCTTCGGTCCGGTCAGCGGGTTGTCCACGTCGCTGGCGAGGACCAGCTCCACGTCCGAGAAGCGGGCGTCGAGAGCCGACAGGTCGGCGGTGGCGAGGTCCTTGAGGCCCCCGCCGCCCGGCCCGACGGGCTCCCCGTCCTTGTCCAGGAACCGGGCACCGAGCGCGGCCAGCATCCCGGCGCCGCCGTCGGTGGTGGCGCTGCCGCCCACGCCGAAGACGATGGTGCGCGCGCCCGCGTCCAGCGCGGCGCGCAGCAGCTCGCCGGAGCCGTACGTGGTGGACGTCAGCGGGGCGAAGACGCCCTCGGGCAGCAGCTGGAGCCCCGACGCCTCCGCCATCTCCACCACGGCCGTGCCGTCGCGCAGCGCGTACGCGGCGGTCACCGGCGCGCCGAGAGGGCCGGTGACCCGCACCTCACGCCGTTCGAACCCGGCCGCCACGGCGGCGGCGACCGTGCCGTCACCGCCGTCGGCCACGGGCAGGGTCTCCACCTCGAGCCCCGGGACGACGCGCCGGAGCCCGGCCGTCACCCGCTCCGCGACCTGTACGGCCGTGAGCGAACCCTTGAACTTGTCAGCCGCGACGAGCACGCGCGCGGCCTCAGTTACTGCTCCGTCCGTCACCCTTGCATCCCTTGCTTTCGAACAGGCAGTCGCGCCGAGGCCGACCCTATCCGGAGGGTGAGACGCTGTGCCACCCCCTGTCCGGCGTACGGACCCGCTGGTCAGGCGCGCCGGTCAGGCCGACCAGGGCCAGTCGGCCGCCTGCCCCGCCTCCAGCAGCGGCACCATGCGGAACGCCGCGTCCGTGAGGCCGCCGAAGGTGTGCCGGTTGCCCGTGCCCGAAGGGGCGTGGCCGGGCCGGTGGCCGGCGAGGTTCCAGGTGTAGACCGGCACGTGCGCCGGGACCTGGGCGGTCGGGTCGCCGTAGTGGCTGTAGGCCGCCTGCTCGTCGGTGACGATCAGCACCCGGTCGTGGCCGCGGTAGTGCGCGCGTACGGCCTCGGTGGTGTTGGTGCCGCCCAGGCTGTGGAAGCGGTCCAGGACCTTCAGCACCGACTCGCCCGCGCGGTACGGCACGGGCGCGCTGCTCGTGCCGAACTCGACCAGGTCGGCGCCGGCGGCGCGCAGGGCCAGCACCGTGCCGAAGACGGCCGCCGCGTCGGCGCGGTTGAGCTGCGAGCGCTGTGACAGGGGCGCCCACATGGAGCCGGAGCGGTCGACCAGGACCAGGGTGCGGCCGGGCAGCGCGGGCACGTTCGCCAGCGAGTGGCCGAGCGCCTGCTCCAGCGGGTACGACCAGCGCAGCGACGGCGCGTGCTGGTACGCGGCCAGGTACCGGAACGGGAACTGCCGGGAGGCGGCGACGGCCTCCGGGTCGGAGATCCGCGCGGCGACGCCCGCCGCGACCCGGTCGCTCACGCCCGCCTCGTCGAAGTTCCGCAGGTTCCGCAGGAGCGCCATCGCGCCCATGGACGGGATGACCGCCTCCCAGGCGGCCGCGTCCAGCGGCCCCTGGAGCCAGCCGGCCAGGGCCTCCCAGGTCATGCCCGCCTCCGCCAGCCGCGCGGCCCCGTCGGGGCCGGTGACCAGGGCGCGCCGCTCGGCGACCGGCAGCTCCATCAGCGCCCGGTGGGCGGTGAGCATCCGGCTCGACGCGGGCGGCAGGGCGGTCCCGGGGCGGTGGCGGCGGTCCAGGGCGTACTGGAACAGCTCGCCCTGCCGGGGCTTGGCCGGGTCGGGCGCGGCGTGCACCAGGTTGAGGATGTCGCCGAACCGGTAGCCCTTGGTGGCCGTGTCGTACTTCAGCAGCGACCGGGCGCTGTAGAGGCGCCGGACGGCGTCGCCGACGCCCCGCTTGACGGGCTTGGGCACATTGCGGCCGTACCGGGAGGTCCAGTAGCCGAGGAGTTCGCCCGGCTCGTCCGCCCGCTGGAGGACGGAGGCGATGACCTGGCGGTTCGCGGGCCCGTCGGTGGCGGAGGCCTCCAGGCGGGCCCTGACGTACTCGGCGGCGCCGACGATCGAGGCGGTACGCATGTTGGCCTCGCCGCGCAGCCAGCGCAGCAGCCCGGCGGTCCACTCGGGGTCCTCGACGGCGAGCTTGCGGACGAGCGCGGCGAACCGGTCGTCGCGGGCGCCGCCGGACTCGTAGAAGTTCGCCTGCGTGACGAAGTTGGCGACGGCGAGCAGGAACAGCTCGGAGCGCGGGTCGCGCAGCACACCGGCGCCGCCCTGGTGGGTGGTGGTGCGGCCGGCCGACCGGACCGGCGAGACCGCGCGGCCGACGGCCGCGGCGGCGGTCCGGCGGATGTTGAAGCGTGCCATGTGAATTCCCCCCGAATTCGGTGGGGACGCACGGCGGACGGGGTGCCCGAGGTCGCATGCCGGCGACGGCCGTCACAACAGCCGCTCCACCTCGCTGAGCCACACCGGCGCGCGGCCGGTGGCGGGATTCGAACCCGCGCCCTGCTGTCCCCTGAGAAGTATCCGTTGCCTTCGCACCGGGCACCCCGTCCGCCGCGCCTCCCGAGATCAAGGTGGCGGCGGCGTGATTTCGTTGGAAGGAAGTAGCCGCGGCCGGCGCACCGGGAGGTGCGTTCCGTACAGGCGTCCAGAGTTCAAGGCCGGCGGAACCGACAAGGTGCTCTACCGACTGAGCTACACCGGCCTGACGCCGGAGACGGGACTCGAACCCATGACCGCCCCATTAGCAGTGGAAGTAGGTCCTGCCTTCGCACCTGGACGCTGATCACTGTAGGGAGGCCGGTCCGCCGCGCGCCACGGAATATCCGGCGGGGGCTTCGCCCGCGGCCCGAGTCGCGACTGTCCGCCATTCGTGTGACGCTGCCATCATGACGTGGGCATCGTGGACGACGACCGACGTGTACACGGGTCGTGGCGGGGTTCGTACCGACGAGCTGGGAATCGTCACGGGCAATGTCACCGTGCACACCACATGGGCGGGCGGCGAGGCTCAGATCGCCGTCCAGTACAGCGGGGCTTCCGAGTGGTTCACCATGACGGGCAGCCCCGTACCGTGCCGTTCGGAGAGGGACAGCAGGGATCTGCACGAGTCCGTGGTGGAGGCCGTACGGGACGGTGGTGGGGCCGTCGTACCGTCGCCGTCCCTGCCGTCTCCGTGACGGGTTTTCGATGACGGTCTCCGTGACGGTCTCGGTGAGGGTTTCCGTGAGGGTTTCCGTGACCGCTCGGGCGGCGCGGCGGCCGCAGCGGCCGGGGTGGGATCGCGCACTAGGCTGCCCCTGTGACCACCACCGATTACGCGGCGTACATCGCCGGACTCCCCCGCGTACTGGCCGGCGCCGCGGCGCTCTTCCGTGACGGGGAAGGCCGTGTCCTGCTGGTCGAGCCGAACTACCGGGACGGCTGGGCGCTGCCCGGCGGCACCATCGAGTCGGACACCGGGGAGACCCCGAGGCAGGCCGCCCGGCGGGAGACCCTGGAGGAGATCGGCCTCGACGTGGAGCTGGGCCCGCTGCTCGCGGTCGACTGGGTGCACGGGACCGCGCGGCCGCCGATCGTGGCCTACGTGTACGACGGCGGCGTGCTGGAGGGCGAGCAGTTCCGGGCGATCCGGCTCCAGGAGGAGGAACTGATCTCCTGGAAGCTGGTGGAGCCCGAGGACCTGCCGACGTATCTGCTCGGTTCGCTGGGCTTCCGCGTGACGGCCGCGCTCGACGCGCTGGCGGCCGGACGGGGCGCGCTGGAGCTGGAGAACGGCCGCCCGGTGCGGTGAGGGACGGAGCGCCGGCGGCTGCCGGACCGCGGCCAATTCGCTCGCGGTGACGGTGGGACGCTGCGTAGCCTCCGCGGTATGACTCTCGTCGCGATCCTGACCGGCGCCGGTGTCTCCACGGACTCCGGCATCAGTGACTACCGTGGTCCCAACGGGCTCTGGCGGCGCGATCCGGAGGCCGAGAAGCTGGTCACGTACGCGTACTACATGGCCGACCCGGACATCCGGCGCCGGGCGTGGCGGATGCGGCGCGACGCCGCGAGGCCGCCGGTCGAACCGAACGCCGCGCACCGGGCGATCGCCGAGCTGGAGCGGACGCCGGGCTTCGCGGTCCGCGTGCTCACGCAGAACGTGGACGGCCTGCACCAGCTCGCCGGGATGCCGCCGCGCAAGGTGCTGGAGCTCCACGGCACCGCGCGGGCCGTGGTGTGCACCGGGTGTGACGCGCGGTCGTCGATGGAGGAAGCGCTGGCCCGCGTCGAGGCCGGTGAGGAGGACCCGGCGTGCCGGGCGTGCGGCGGGATCCTCAAGTCCGCGACGGTGATGTTCGGCCAGCGGCTCGACCCGGTGGTGCTGGGTGAGGCGATGGGGATCGCCAAGGCCGCCGAGGTGTTCATCGCGGTCGGCTCGACGCTCCAGGTGCAGCCGGCCGCGTCGCTCGCCGGGATCGCCGCGGAGCACGGGGCGCGGCTGATCATCGTGAACGCCGAGCCGACACCGTACGACGAGCTGGCCGAGGAGATCGTGCGCGAGCCCATCGGCACGGCGATCCCGTCGCTGCTGAAACGCCTCTGAGTGTCTCGGGCCTCGTGGGCCTCATGGGCCTCATCGGCCTCGTGGCCCTCGTGGGAGGCGCTGGAGGCTCGTGGGGGGCCGCGCAGGCGCGGAAGGCGCGGGGCGCGGGAGGCACCGGGCCGCCTCCCAGTGATTGGGGTCGATTCTGGTCGCGTCGGGTGCCTTGGACGGCTGGGGTGCCCTGGGCGGCTCGGGCGGCTGGGGTGCCTTGGGCGGCTTGGGCACTGTCCGGCGGACCTTGAGCAGCCGGCGCAAAGACGGCAGTGGAGAAGCGCGGGAATTGCCTGGCACCGGCATGGGCAGGCACCACCAGGTCCAGCGACAATGTGGGCATCCCCGGGCCGGGCGTAACGTGCGTTCCTGGCCTGTCAGCGGTCGGAGCGGAGCGGCACCATGGCATGGGTAGTAGGAACGGCCGGGTTCTTGGGGCTGCTGGCGATCGCATTGGGAATCGTGACATTGCGGACGGGGTGGGTCCTGCCCACGGCGCGTCGCGATGTCACCAGGCCGAAGCTCCACGGCCTCGGCGCCCTGCTCACGGGCGCGTCCGCGCTTCTGCAGAGCCTCTTGTACTTTCACATCTTGCCGAGCGTTTCCTGGGAGGTCCACTTCTTCGGCGGAAACGCCTTCCTGCTCGCTGGGCTCCTCCTCATTGCTCTCAGCCAGCTGCTGCCGCTCCGCCGAAACCCGGACCACGCCGATCCTTCAGGCGCGTGAAGGATGTCGTCGGATCACGGCCGAAGCCATGAGCGGATTGCGGCGGTGGCGACGGAGCCGCGGAAGACGCAGGCCCTCTTGCCGTAGCGGGTGGCAACAGCCCGGGAGTTCTTGGTCCGGTTGATCGTGCGCTCGACCTCGTTGGCCCCGGGGCGGCCTGACCCGCCCGGCCTCATGCTGGTGGCCACGGCAGGACGTCGAGTCGACGCTGACCATGCTCCAGTGGATCCGGCCCGCAAGGTGGCGTCGGCCTGGACGGCACGCGGCATTCGGTCCCACGTTCCCTCCGCGGACCAGCGCCGGTGCCCTTCATGGACGGTCTTCCAGCTGCCGAAACGCTCCGGAAGGCCCCGCCACGGTATGCCCGTACGCGCCCGGAACAGGATCCCGTTGAGCACCCTCCGGTGATCGTCCCACCGACCGCCGCGCAGTCCCGACGCCGACAGGTGCGGCTCCAGCCGGACCCGCCTTTCGCGGCTCGGGCGCCTTCGGCCGCTCGGGCGCCCCCGGTCCGCCTTCGGCCGTCTTCAGAAGAGCGCGTCCTCGGCGGCGGGCGCGCTGCCCAGGGCGCCTTCGAAGGCGAGCAGGCGCTGCTTGCGGCCCAGGCCGCCGCCGTATCCGGTCAGTCCGCCGCTCGCTCCGATGACACGGTGGCACGGAACGATGATCCCGACCGGGTTCCTGCCGTTGGCGAGGCCGACGGCACGGGACGCGCCCGGTCGGCCGAGGAGCTCGGCGAGTTCACCGTACGTACGGGTCTCGCCGTACGGGATCTTCCGCAGCTGCTCCCAGACGCCGCGCTGGAACGGCGTGCCGGCGAGGCGCAGCGGCAGATCGAACTCGGTGCGTTCGCGCGCGTAGTACGCGTCGAGCTGGCGGACCACCTCGCCGAAGGGGCGCGGATCCGGGTCGCCGAAGGTCTCCTCCGGCGGGCGGTGCCGCTGGTCGGCCATGTACAGGCCGCTGAGGACGCCGTCGGTGGCGACGAGGGTGAGCGGGCCGTACGGGCTGTCGATGACGGTGTGCCGTCGGTTCATCGGCGGACTCCCTTACGCGGGCAGGTGGTTGACGGGGTGAGTGCCGGTCGCCCACAGGTACTGGACGGCGTACGCGCGCCACGGCCGCCAGGCGGCGGCACGGGCGGTGAGCGCGGCGGGGGTGGAGGGCAGGCCGAGGCCGGCGGCGGCATGCCGCACACCGAGGTCGGTGGGGAGGAAGGCGTCGGGGTCGCCGAGGGCCCGCATGGCGATCACTTCGACCGTCCAGGGGCCGAAACCGGGCAGCCGCGAGAGGTGGGCGCGGGCCTCGTACCAGTCGCTGTCCGGGCCGAGCCGCAGCGAGCCGTCCGCGAGGGCGGCGATCAGGGTGGTGAGTGTGGTGCGGCGGCTGCGGGGCAACGCGAGCGCCTCGGGGTCGAGCGCGGTCAGCGCCTCGGGGCCCGGGAAGAGGTGGGTGAGCCCGCCCTCGGGGTCGTCGACGGCGGTGCCGTGCGTGGTGACCAGCCGGGCGGCGTGGGTGCGGGCGGCGGCGGTGGAGACCTGCTGGCCGAGTACCGCCCGTACGGCGAACTCGGCGGCGTCGACGGTGCGGGGGACGCGCCGGCCCGGCGCCTTGTCGACCAGTGGCGCGAGGAGGGGGTCCGTGCGGAGCTGGTCGTCGACCGCGACCGGGTCGGCGTCCAGGTCGAGCATCCAGCGGCAGCGGCTGATGGCGAGCGTCAGGTCGCGCGGGTCGGTGAGGGAGAGGCGGCAGGCGATGTGGTCGGGGTGCGGGGTGAGGGCCACGATGCCGTGACCGTGCGGAAGGGCGAGGGTGCGCCGGTAGGCGCCGTCGCGCCATTCCTCCACGCCGGGGACGGCGGTCGCGGCCAGGTGGCCGAAGAGGTTGTCGGGGTTGAGGGGAGCCCGGTGGGGGAGCCGGAGGGCGATGGCTCCCGGCGTCCGTGGTGCCGGGCCGGCGCCACGGGTGGCGTGGGTGGCGTGGGCGCGGGCGGCGCGGGCGCGCAGTTCGCCCGGGGCGAGGGCGAAGACCTCGCGGACGGTGTCGTTGAAGGTGCGTACGGAGGCGAACCCGGCGGCGAACGCGACGTCCGCCATGGGCAGTTGGGTCGTCTCGATGAGGACGCGGGCCGTCTGGGCGCGCTGGGCGCGGGCCAGGGCGAGCGGTCCGGCGCCGAGCTCGGCGAGCAGCTGGCGTTCGATCTGCCGGGTCGAATAGCCGAGCCGGGCGGCCAGGCCCGGTACGCCCTCGCGGTCGACGATGCCGTCACGGATGAGGCGCATGGCGCGGGCGACCGTGTCGGCGCGGGCGTTCCACTCCGGCGACCCGGGGCTGGTGTCGGGCCGGCACCGTTTGCAGGCGCGGTAACCGGCCTGCTGGCAGGCGGCGGCACTCGGATAGAACACCATGTTCTCGGGCTTGGGCGGCACGACCGGGCAGCTGGGCCGGCAGTAGATGCGGGTGGTCAGGACGGCGGTGAAGAACCAGCCGTCGAAGCGGGCGTCCTTGGACCGGACGGCCCGCACGCAGCGCTCGGTGTCGGTGTGCATGGTTCCAGCATCGAGCACCGCGGCCGGGTGCCGCTGGCGGGAAAACGACATCAGCCTTCCGCGACCAGGGATGTGCCGAATTTCCCCGGCGGCCCGTCGTCACCGCGTGAGAGCATCACCTCACGCCATGTCGCGACAGCCCGGGGGCGCATGATGACCGAGCGGATCCTTCTCGACCCCCACTCCCCCGACCTGCGGGCGCAGGCGGAGGAACTGCGCCGGTGGGGTCCCGTCGCTCCGGCCGAGTGGCCGGGCGGGGTCCACTGCTGGGCGGTCGTCGGCCACGCCGAGCTGGAGACCGTCCTCACCGATCCCCGGTTCGCCCGCTCCCCCGAGCATTGGCGGGCGCTGCGGCAGGGAGAGGTCCCGCCCGACTGGCCGATGCTGGCGCACCTCACGCGGAAGTGGATGCTCACCGCCGACGGCGCCGCTCACCGGCGGCTGCGGCGGGCCGTGGCCGCGGCGTTCACGGCCCGCCGGGTCGAGGCGCTCGCGCCCACGGTCACGCGGACCGTCGACGCGCTGCTGGACGGCCTGGAGGCGGGGTCGCGGGACTGGCCGGTGGATCTGCGGGCAGCCTACGCGCTGCCGCTTCCCTTGCGGACGCTCTGCGCTCTCTTCGGGATCCCGCCCGAGGACCAGCCGGAGGTCCTCCGCCTCGTGGGGCGGGCGTTCTCGCGGTCGGCGCTCGGTCCGGAGGAGTCGGCCCGGCTGACGCGCGACATCAACGCGTACCTGGCGGACCTGGTGAGGACGCGGGCGGTGGCGCCGGGGGACGACCTGGTGACCGACCTGCTCCGCGGGGACTCCGAGCGCCTGTCGGAGGCCGAACTCGTGGACACTCTGTGGCTGTTCCTGGGCGCGGGGTTCGAGACCACGGCCGGCGCGCTGGTCAACACCGTCCACGCCCTGCTCGCCCACCCGGAGGAGCTCGCGCCGGCCCTGAGCGGGCGGATGGGCTGGGACGCGGTCGTGGAGGAGGGCATCCGCTACGACTCGAGCGTCTACGCCCTGCCCTTCGCGTTCCCGACCGAGGACCTGGAGCTGGGCGGCCGGACGCTGCGCGGGGGCGACGCCCTGTTGTTGTGCTTCGCGGCGGCCAACCGTGATCCGCGGCACGGCCCGCGCCGGTTCGAGCCCCGGCGTGCCGGTGGCCGCGCCCGCCAACTCGGGTTCGGGCACGGGCCGCACTTCTGCGTCGGTGCGCCGCTCGCCCGCCTCCAGTTGCGCCTCGCCCTCGCCGGGCTGTTCGAGCGGTTCCCCGGGCTCCGCCTCGCCGGTCCACCCGCCCCGCCGGTCCCCTCGCTGATCACCAGCACTCCCGGTGCCCTCCACGTCACCTGGTAGGCGGCGCGAGGGGGCAGTCGAGAACGTTTCGGCATCGGGGCGGATCGGCAGGTGTGAGCGCACGGAGCCGGGGCAGACGACAGTCACGGCCCCGTCGTGTCTCCCCCGTCGCGACGGGGCCTCCCTCTTCCCTCTTCTGCCTCTGCCTCTGCCCGGGACGACGCTGGGCTCGGCCATCCCCTGCGGCTCAGCGATGCCGCCGAAGGGATGACGATCGCGTGCAGTTCGTCGGCCGACGCGTCGGCAGCCACCGTCCCCCGGGGGGCGGGGCGCACAAGCGTCGGCGACGACGGTGGGCCGGTTGCCCCGCAGGAACGCCCCGGACGCGGTGCAGGCCAGGCGCATATCGGTCATGAACCCGGCGATGACCACCTCCTGAAGTTCCGCACGACGCCGACGGACTACCGCAACCGTTCCTTCGCACCGCGGGGCGGCAACGCTCCGACCATTGACCGGCGTCCGTCCGCCGATCAGCACGTCAGTACGTCGGTACGTCAGTACGTCAGTACGTCAGCTGCTCGGCGAACGCCTCGTACGCCCGGTCGTCGAAGAGGACGAACCTGACCTCCTCCACCTGGGTCCGCGCTGTCCGTACGGTCTCTACGGCGATGCGTGCGGCGTCTGCCAGGGGCCAGCGGTAGACGCCCGTCGAGATGGCGGGGAAAGCGACCGTGCGGGCGTCCAGTTCGTCGGCCACACGGAGGGACTCGCGGTGGCAGGAGGCCAGCAGCTCGGAGCGGTCCTCCGCGGTGGAGTGGACCGGGCCGACCGTGTGGATCACCCACCGGGCGTCCAGGCGGCCGGCGGTGGTGGCGACGGCGCGGCCGGTGGGCAGGCCGCGACCGTACCGGGAGGCGCGGAGCGCGCGGCAGTCGGCGAGGATGTCGGGGCCGCCCTTGCGGTGGATGGCGCCGTCGACACCTCCGCCGCCCAGGAGGGAGGAGTTGGCCGCGTTGACGATGGCGTCGACGCGCTGCTCGGTGATGTCACCGCGTACCAGGGTGATGTTCACCGGGGGGCCTTCCGCAGGTGGCGCCAGACCGCCTTGGCCGCGTTGTGCCCGGACATGCCGTGGACCCCGGGTCCGGGAGGGGTCGCGGAGGAGCAGATGAAGACGGCCGGGTGCGGGGTGCTGTAGGGGAACAGGGAGAGCCTGGGGCGCAACAGCAGCTGGAGGCCGCTGGCGGCGCCGCAGGCGATGTCGCCGCCCACGTAGTTGGCGTTGCGGGCGGCGAGCTCCGGCGGGCCGGCGGTGGCGCGGGCGAGGACCAGGTCGCGGAAGCCGGGGGCGAACCGCTCGATCTGGCGCTCGATCGCGTCGGTGAGGTCGCCCCGCCAGGCGTGCGGGACGTGTCCGTAGACCCAGAAGACGTGCTTGCCCTCCGGGGCGCGGGACGGGTCGACGAGGCTGGGCTGGGCGGTGATCAGGAACGGGGCGCGGGGGGCCGTGCCGCCGGACGCCTGGTCCAGGGCGGTGCCGATCTCGCGGCTGCTGGGGCCCACCTGGACGGTGCCGGCTCGGCGGGGTTCGGCGGCGGTCCAGGGGACGGGCCCGTCCAGCGCGTAGTCGATCTTGTAGACGGAGGCGCCGTAGCGGTAGCGGTCGTAGAAGCGGCCGAAGCCGGCGATGCGGGCCAGCGCGGTCGGCGAGGTGTCGAAGACGTACGCGCGGGCGGGCGGCAGGTCGTCGAGCCGCTTGACCTCGTAGGACGTGTGGACACCGCCGCCGAGGTCCGTCACGTACGCGGCCAGGGCGTCGGAGACCGACTGCGAGCCGCCGCGCGGGAGCGGCCAGCCGCCGGCGTGGGCGGCGAGCGCGAAGACGAGGCCGATCGCCCCGGTGGCCAGGCCGCCGAGCGGGGCGATCACATGAGCGACGAGCCCGGCGAAGAGGGCGCGGGCGCGGTCGTCGCGGAACCGGCGCATCAGCCAGGTGGAGGGCGGCAGGCCGTCGATGCCGAAGCGGGCGAGGGTGACCGGGTCGCGTGGGAGGGCCGTGAGGGGCAGCGACATGAAGTCCCGGGCGAGGGTGTCCCACTTGCCGAGGTACGGCGCGACGAGGCGGCGGTACGCACCGGCGTCCCGGGGGCCGAAGGAGGCCGCCGTCTCGGAGACCGAACGGGACAGGACGGCGGCCGTGCCGTCGTCGAAGGGGTGCGCCATGGGCAGTTCGGGGTGCAGCCACTCCAGGCCGTACCGGTCGAGGGGCATGGCCTTGAAAGCCGGTGAGCCCACGCCGAGCGGGTGGACGGCGGAGCAGGGGTCGTGCCGGAAGCCGGGCAGCGTCAGCTCCTCGGTCCTGGCTCCGCCCCCGACCGTGTCGAGTGCCTCGAACACGGCGACGGAGAATCCGCGGCGGGCCAGTTCGGCGGCAGCGGTCAGTCCGTTGGGCCCCGCTCCCACGACGACGGCATCGAGCATCGACGGCACCTTGGGACTCCTTCGTCAGCCGATGACCAAGGTATCTCAGGATATTGGGCCGGTGGGCGGCCCGGCCGGCGGGAGGGCCGGTGATCGGGACCGGTCCCTCCTCCGCGCCCGGGAACCGCGTCCCGGGCACTACTCCGGTTCACGGCTCCGGCGGCCGGCTACCGGGCGGCCAGCAGGCCGCGTACGCGGTCGGCCGTGGCCCGGTCGCGGGCGGCGGTGAAGGGCAGGGCGTTGGCGCCCGTGACGCGGAACGGGGCGCCCGTCAGGGTGGCGTGGGCACCGCCCGCCTCCTCGACCAGAAGAAGCCCGGCCGCGTGGTCCCAGGCGTACTCCCAGGAGAACGCGACCGCGTCCAGCTCGCCCCGCGCCACGGCCAGGTACTCCAGCCCCGCCGAGCCGCAGGGGCGGGCCCGCACGCCCTCGGTGTCCAGGCCGAGGAGCGCGGCCTTCTGCTCCGGGGTGGTGTAGTCGGGGTGGGACGTCGCGACATCGAGCACCGCGCCCGGTGTCGGCGCGCCGGCCCGTATCCCTGTGCCGTTCAGCCGGGCGCCGCGCCCGCGCACCGCCACGGCCATCTCGTCCCGCGCCGGGGCGTACGTCCAGGACGCCAGGACCTCGCCGCGCACCGCGAGCGCCACGAGCATGCAGAACCCGGGGTCGCCGTGCGCGAAGTGCCAGGTGCCGTCGACCGGGTCGACGATCCACACCGGCGCGTCGCCCTTCAGCGCCTCGTACACCGCGGGGTCGGCGTGGACGGACTCCTCGCCCACCACCACCGAGCCGGGCAGCAGCCGGGTGAGCGAGGCGGTGAGGTGGGCCTCGGCGGCCCGGTCGGCGATCGTCACGAGATCGTGCGGGCCGCTCTTCTCGACGATCTCGTGCGTGGCGAGCTGTCGCCAGCGGGGTACGACCTCGGCGGCGGCCGCATCGCGCACCGCCTCCTCGGCCGCGGCGGACAGGGTCCCGGAACCATCGAGAAGTTCATCGATCATGCGTCCAGCTAAGCACGCCCCGCCGACAACCCGGCCCCGGCCCGGATGACGGGTGGACGACGGCTCAGCGACCCACCGCGTAACCCTGCGTCCCCCGGGGGTTGGCCGCCGCCGACAGGATCCCGGTGCGCGGGTCCCGGGCCACCGCGCACAGCCGTCCCTCGGTCCAGGGCCCGCCGACCGTGACGTCGTGGCCGCGACGGCGCAGGTCCTCGACGACCGCCGGGGCCGTGCGGGACTCGACGGTGAGTCCGCCGGGCCGCATGCCGCGCGGGTGGAAGGAGCCGGGGAAGGACTCGTTGTGCCAGTTGGGTGCGTCGATCGCGGCCTGGAGGTCCAGTCCGCCGTGGGCGAGGGCGAGGAAGAAGTGCAGCTGCCACTGGTCCTGCTGGTCGCCGCCCGGCGTGCCGAACGCCAGGACCGGCTCTCCGTCGCGCAGCGCCAGGGACGGGGTGAGCGTGGTGCGGGGGCGGCGGCCGGGCGTCAGCGAGTTCGGCAGCCCGGGGTCCAGCCAGGCCATCTGGAGCCGGGTGCCGAGCGGGAAGCCGAGTTCGGGCACGACGGGGTTGGACTGGAGCCAGCCGCCACTGGGCGTGGCGGCGACCATGTTGCCCCACCGGTCGACGACGTCGATGTGGCAGGTGTCGCCCCGGGTGGTGCCGTCCGGGGCGACCGTCGGCTCGCCGGCGCCCGCGGCGATCGGGACGGCCGGCGCGCCGGGGCCCGGCCGGCCCCGGGCCACGGCGAGGGTGTGGCCGCTCAGCCGTGGCGGACGACCGCCGGGACTGCCGGGGCGGAGCTCGTGGGAGGCCTTCTCGTCGACGAGTGCGCGCCGTTCGGCGTTGTACGGTCCGGACAGCAGGGTGCCGAGCGGGACGTCGGCGGCGTCGCCGTACCAGGCCTCGCGATCGGCCATCGCGAGCTTGCAGCCCTCGACGAGCAGGTGGACGTAGTCGGCGGAGCCGTAGGGGGGGAGATCGTCCGGCAGCAGGGCGAGTTGCTGGAGGAGGACGGGCCCCTGGCTCCAGGCGCCCGCCTTGCACAGGGTCCAGCCGTTCCAGTCGTACGTGACGGGGTCCTCGTACGTCGCGGACCAGCCCGCGAGGTCGGTGGCGGTCAGGGTGCCGGCGTGGCGGGCGCCGCTGGTGTCCATGGTGGGGCGCGCGGCCTGTCGTACGAGGGCCTCGGCGATGAACCCTTCCCGCCAGATCCGGCGGGCCTCCTCGATCTGGCCGGTCCGGTCGTCACCGGCCGCGGCGGTCGCCTCGTCGATGAGGCGGCGCCAGGTGCGGGCCAGGGCGGGGTTGCGGAAGAGCCGCCCCGGGGCGGGGGGACGGCCGCCCTGGAGGTAGACGTCGGCGGAGGAGGTCCACTCGTTCTCGAAGAGGGCGCGGACCGTCTCCACCGTCCCGCCGATCCGTTCCACGGGCGGGTGACCGGTCTCCGCGTAGTCGACGGCGTACCGCAGGACCTGGGCGAGGGGTCTGGTGCCGTGGTCGCGCAGGAGGAGCATCCACGCGTCGAAGGCGCCGGGGACCGCGGCGGCCAGCGGTCCGGTGCCGGGCACCAGGCCGAGCCCCAGGGAACGGTAGTGCTCGACGGTCGCGCCGGCGGGCGCGGGCCCCTGGCCGCACAGCACCCGGACCTCGCCTCCGGCGGGCGCGAGGAGGACCGGCACCTCTCCGGCCGGTCCGTTGAGGTGCGGCTCGACGACGTGGAGGACGAACCCGGCGGCAACGGCGGCGTCGAAGGCGTTGCCGCCGTCCTCAAGGACGGCCATGGCCGACTGCGAGGCGAGCCAGTGCGTGGAGGACACCATCCCGAAGGTGCCCCGGAGCGTCGGTCGGGTGGTGAACATCCGGCCTGTCACCTCACTTCGCCGGCCCGGCGGTGGACCGGCCAGCGAGCAGGTTACCGGCAGCCTCTTGCGGTCCGGTACCGCCCGGTGCCGTCCGGTGCCGTCCGGCTGGGCTCCGTCGTGGCCGGGGACCGCGCCATCCGCCGGTACAGCCATGTGCGGGCGGATACCGGCAGGTACGGGGAGGTATGGCAGGTATGGCAGGTACAGCCATGAATGGCCGCCTACGGCCGCGTACGGCCCGCCACCCGACGGGGTGCGACACGGGCATAGGCTGACACCACGGTCGATTCGGGGATGGATGAGAGATCGGGACGTGCATGGCGAATACAAGGTTCCGGGTGGGAAGCTCGTGGTCGTCGACCTCGACACCGAGGACGGGGTGCTGCGCCGGGTGAGAGTGGGCGGGGACTTCTTCCTGGAGCCGGACGAGGCGTTGCCCGCCATCGACCGGGCCCTGGAGGGCGCGCCCGCCGACACCGACGCCTCGGGGCTCGGCGCCCGCATCGACGCGGCGCTGCCGCCCGGCACGCAGATGTTCGGGCTCACCGCCGAGGGCATCGGGGTCGCCGTACGACGTGCTCTGGCGCACGCCACCGACTGGACCGACTACGACTGGCAGCTCGTCCACGAAGGCCCCCAGCCGCCCGCCCTGCACATGGCGCTCGACGAGGTACTCACCGGCGAGGTCGCGGCCGGGCGCCGCCCGCCGACCCTGCGCGTGTGGGAGTGGGGCGCTCCGGCCGTGGTGATCGGCAGCTTCCAGTCGCTGCGCAACGAGGTGGACGCGGAGGCCGCCGAGCGGCACGGCATCACCGTGGTACGCCGCATCAGCGGCGGTGGCGCGATGTTCATCGAGCCCGGCAACACCATCACGTACTCGCTCTCCGTCCCCGACGCCCTGGTCCAGGGTCTGTCCTTCACGGACAGCTACGCCTACCTCGACGACTGGGTGCTGGGCGCGCTCGGCGACATGGGCGTCAAGGCGTGGTACCAGCCGCTCAACGACATCGCCACCGAGTCGGGCAAGATCGCCGGGGCGGCGCAGAAGCGGCTGGCCGGTGGCAAGGGGGCGGTCCTGCACCACGTGACGATGGCGTACGACATCGACGCCGACAAGATGACGGAGGTGCTGCGCATCGGCCGGGAGAAGCTCTCCGACAAGGGCACCGGGAGCGCCAGGAAGCGCGTCGACCCGCTGCGGCGCCAGACGGGTCTCCCGCGCGCGACGGTGATCGAGAGGATGATCGGCTCGTTCCGCGAGCGGTACGGCCTTTCGGAGGGCGGGGTCTCGGGCGACGAGATGGCACGCGCGCGTGAACTGGCCCGGACGAAGTTCGGCTCACCGGAGTGGACGGCCCGCGTGCCCTGACCGGTCGGGCGACGACGGCACCGGCGGCGGGGCGCGGCCCACCCGGCCGGCTGCCCGGGTGGGTGGGTAGCCGTGCGCGGGCGTGGCGCGCCATCAGCACCCGTACAGCGGCCAAGCCCAGCCCGCCGGCCCGCCCGTCTGTCCGTCTGCCCGTCTGTCTGTCTGTCCGTCCGTCCGTCCGGCAACGGCTGCCCCTCACGCCCTACGCGGTCAGCGCCGGGATGACTTCCGCGCCGTATGCGTCGATCGTCGCCTCCTTCGCGTCGTGCATGCCGTATACCGCGAACTGGTCGACGCCCAGGGCCTTGAGCGCCTTCAGCCGGGCGATGTGGGCGGCCGGCGGGCCGAGCAGGCAGAAGCGGTCGACGATCTCGTCGGGGACGAAGTCGGTGGAGGGGTTCCCGGCGCGGCCGTGGTGGCTGTAGTCGTAGCCCTGGCGCGCCTTGATGTACTCGGTGAGGGCCTCGGGCACCAGGCCGGAGTGCTCGCCGTACCGGGCCACCAGATCGGCGACGTGGTTGCCGACCATGCCGCCGAACCAGCGGCACTGGTCACGGGCGTGGTCCAGGTCGTCGCCCACGTACGCCGGGGCGGCGACGCAGATCGTGAGGGAGGCAGGGTCGCGTCCGGCCTCCTCGGCGGCCTTGCGGACTGCCTTGACCATCCATTCCGTGAGGAAGGGGTCGGCGAGTTGGAGGATGAAGCCGTCGGCCTTCTGGCCTGCCAGGGCGAGGGCTTTCGGGCCGTACGCCGCCATCCACACCGGGAGCTTGCCGTTCCGCACCCAGGGGATACGGACCGGTTGCCCGTCGACGAGCGCCTCCCGGCCCTCCGCCAGGTCGCGGATGACGTCGATGGCCTCACCGAGCCGGGCCAGGGTGTTGGGCTTGCGGCCCGCGACGCGCATCGCGGAGTCGCCGCGGCCGATGCCGCACACTGTGCGGTTGCCGAACATGTCGTTGAGGGTGGCGAACGTGGAGGCCGTGACCTCCCATGTCCGCGTGCCCGGGTTGGTGACCATGGGGCCGATGGTCAGTTTCCGGGTGTGTTCCAGGACCTGGCTGTAGATGACGAAGGGTTCCTGCCACAGCACGGCGGAGTCGAAGGTCCAGCCGTAGCGGAAGCCGTTGCGTTCCGCGCGCCGCATCAGACCGACGACGGCGGAGCCGGGCGGGTCGGTCTGCAGGACGAGTCCGAAGTCCACTGTCCTGGCCTCCTAGTTCAGGTACTGACAGGTGGAGCGTGGGGTGTAGACGCCGTGCCCGGCCCGGCCGGTGTAGGTGCGCCGGTCGATGACGACTTCGCCGCGCGAGAGGACCGTCTCGACCCGACCGGTGACGGTCCTTCCCTCATACGCCGAGTAGTCGACGTTCATGTGGTGGGTGGCGGCGGAGATGGTCTGCCGGATGTCCGGGTCGTAGATGACGATGTCGGCGTCGGCACCGGGGGCGAGGGTGCCCTTCTTGGGGTAGAGGCCGAACATCCGGGCCGGTGCCGCACAGGCGATCTCGATCCAGCGGCGGCGGCTGATGTGCCCGTCGACGACGGCCTGGTGGAGGAGGTCCATGCGGTGCTCCACGCCGGGCAGACCGTTGGGGATCTTGGAGAAGTCGCCGCGGCCCAGTTCCTTCTGCCCGCTGAAGCAGAACGGGCAGTGGTCGGTGGAGACCACCTGGAGGTCGTTGGTCCGCAGTCCGCGCCAGAGCGCCGCCTGGTGCTCGCGCGGCCTCAGCGGCGTACTGCACACGTACTTGGCGCCCTCGAAGCCGGGCTCGGCGAGGTTGTCGGTGGACAGGAAGAGGTACTGGGGGCAGGTCTCGCCGAAGACGGCGAGGCCCTTGTCGCGGGCGGCGGCGATCTCGGCGACGGCCTCCTCGGCGGAGACGTGCACCACGTAGAGCGGGGTGCCGCCGGCGACCCGGGCGAGCTGGATGGCGCGGTGCGTGGCCTCGGCCTCCAGCAGCACCTTGCGGACCTCGCCGTGGTAGCGGGGGTCGGTCTCGCCGCGGGCGAGGGCCTGTTCGACGAGGACGTCGATCGCGATGCCGTTCTCGGCGTGCATCATGACCAGCCCGCCGTTGAGGGACGCGCGCTGCATCGCCCGCAGGATCCGGCCGTCGTCGCTGTAGAAGACGCCGGGGTAGGCCATGAAGAGCTTGAAGGACGTGACCCCCTCCTCCACCAGCAGGTCCATCTCCTTCAGGGAGGAGTCGTGCACGTCGGAGAGGATCATGTGGAAGGCGTAGTCGATGGCGCACTTGCCGTCTGCCTTGGCGTGCCAGGCGTCCAGGCCGTCGCGGAGCGCGTGGCCCATGGACTGGACGGCGAAGTCGACGATGGTGGTGGTGCCGCCCCATGCGGCCGCCCGGGTGCCGGTCTCGAAGTCGTCGGAGGCGAAGGTCCCGCCGAAGGGCAGCTCCATGTGGGTGTGGGCGTCGACCCCGCCCGGGATGACGTATTTCCCGGTGGCGTCGATCGTCCGCCCGGCGGTCCACGACTCGGAGACGGTGGAGCCGTGAGCGGCGAGCGCGGCGATCCGGCCGTCCTCGATCAGGATGTCGGCGTGGGTCTCGTCGGTGGCGGTGATGACGAGGCCGCCTCGGACGAGTGTGCGGGCTGTGCTCATGAGCGGGTCGCCCCCTCGGGCCGGATCGCGCGCAGGGCCCGTTCGAGGATCGCGGCGCCCTCCTCGGCCTCTGCGACGGTCAGGGAGAGCGGCGGGGCGATGCGCAGGGCGCTGGTGTTGTGGCCGCCGCCCTTGCCGATGAGCAGGCCGCCCTCACGGGCCGCTTCCAGGACGGCGGTCGCGGCCTGCGGGTTCGCCTCGCCCGTGCCGGGCTTCACCAGCTCGACGCCCAGCATCAGGCCGCGGCCGCGCACTTCCCGGACGAGCGGGTTGCCCGCCGTGATGGCGCGGAGCCGCTCGATGAGCAGCCCGCCGACGCGCCGGGCATTGCCCTGGAGGTCGTGTTCGAGGAGGTACGAGAGGTTGGCGAGGCCGGCGGCCATCGTGACGGGTGAACCGCCGAACGTCGAGATGGAGTTGGCGTCCAGGCAGTTCATGACCTCGGCGCGGGCGACGACGCCGCCGATGGACATGCCGTTGCCGATGCCCTTGGCGAAGGTGAGGACGTCGGGCGGGCCGCTCGCGGCGTGGGCCTGCCAGCCCCAGAAGTGCTCGCCGGTACGCCCCCAGCCGGTCTGCACCTCGTCGGAGATCCAGAGGATGCCGCGGGGGGCGAGGACCTCGCGGAAGGCGGCGTACAGCCCGTCGGGCGGGGAGGTGAAGCCGCCGACGCCCTGGATGGGCTCGGCGATCAGCGCGGCGACGTCGCCGGTGTGCCCGAGCAGGTCTTCGAGATCGGCGACGCACGCCTCGATGAACCGTGCGTCGGACAGGTGCGCGTAGGGGCCGCGGCCGCGGACGCCGCCGTGCACGTACAGCGTCTGGAGCGGGGAGAGCGTGGTCGGCGACCAGGCGCGGTTGCCCGTGACGGAGACCGCGGAGAACGACCGGCCGTGGTAGCTGTTGCGCATGGCCAGGATCTGGTTGGTGCGGCGGTGCGCGGTGGCCAGCAGCAGGGCGGTGTCGTTCGCCTCCGTGCCGGAGGTGGTGAAGAAGACGCGGGCGTCGGGGATGCCGGAGAGGTGAGCGACGCGTTCGGCGAGCTCCACCATGGGGCGGTTGAGGTAGAGGGTGGAGGAGTGGATGATCCGCCCGGCCTGCTCGGTGACGGCCTTGGTCACCTCGGGGAGGGCGTGGGCGGTCATGGTGGTGAGGATGCCGCCGAAGAAGTCGAGGTAGCGCTTGCCGGTCGCGTCCCAGACGTAGCGGCCCTCGCCGTGGGTGATCTCGATGGGGTCCTGGTAGTAGAGGGAGACCCACTCGGGGATGACGGCCTTGTGGCGGGCGTGCAGGTCGGTCACGTGGAGGTCCTTCGTCACGGCTTCACCAGTCCCTCGTACGCGTCGGGACGCCGGTCGCGGTAGAAGGCCCAGGTCTGGCGTACGTCGTCGATGAGCCGGAAGTCGAGGTCGCGGACGAGCAGTTCCTCGTCCTTGTCGGAGGCCACGTCACCGACGAACCGGCCGCGCGGGTCCACGAAGTAGCTGGTGCCGTAGAAGTCGTTGTCCCCGTACTCCTCCTGGCCGACGCGGTTGATGGCGGCGACGTAGTAGAGGTTGGCGACCGCGGCGGCGGGCTGCTCCAGCTGCCAGAGGTGGGAGGACAGGCCTCGGTGGGTCGCGGACGGGTTGTAGACCAGCTGGGCGCCGTTGAGGCCGAGTTGGCGCCAGCCCTCGGGGAAGTGGCGGTCGTAGCAGATGTAGACGCCGACACGGCCGACCGCGGTGTCGAAGACGGGCCAGCCGAGGTTGCCGGGCCGGAAGTAGTACTTCTCCCAGAAGCCCCTGACCTGTGGGATGTGGTGTTTGCGGTACTTGCCGAGGTACGAGCCGTCGGCGTCGATCACGGCGGCGGTGTTGTAGTAGAACCCGGCGTCCTCGATCTCGAAGACGGGTACGACGATCACCATGCCGGTCTCGCGGGCGAGGTCCCGCATGCGCCGGACGGTCGGACCGTCGGGCACGCGCTCGGCCCAGCGGTAGTGCTCCGGCTCCTGGACCTGGCAGAAGTACGGCGCGTTGAACACCTCTTGGAAGCCGATGACCTTGGCGCCCTGCCGGGCCGCCTCCCGGGCGTGCTCCTCATGCTTGGCGATCATGGATTCGGTGTCGCCGGTCCAGGTCGCCTGGACGAGGGCGGCGCGCACGATGTGGGACATGAGCTGCTCCTTCGGCACGGCGTCAGAGAGCCTCTACGCACGTAGACGGGGTGCGTAGGAAGCGAACGTAAGCCTCGTCACACTGCTGGGCAAGACCGCCGCCATCAACCGCCGGAGTCGATCATGTTTCGCACCCGACTGGTCCACATCGGACGAAAAGCACCACCGTCCGAGCGCCGCCGCGTCGCGCGCCCCGATCGCCCCGGGCGGGCGCTCGCGCGGCCGGGCGTCGCCCCGTTGTGCTTCCGCCCGGGCGAGGGGCCTTGCTCGGGTGGGTGGCATGGCTGCTGCGCGCCGGACGGGTGGGCGTTCGCCGGGGCGTCCGGCTTCCCGGGGGCCGGGGCCTCTTCGGCTCGCGCGGACGGGCGGGTGCCAGGTTTCGCCGGGCGTGGCTTGCCTGCTCGCGCGGGTGGCGTGTCCGCTGCTCCCGGGGCGGCGCTCGCCCGGTACGCGCGTGGGCGGAGCCGGCCGGTCCGGGCAGGCAGCCGTTAGGGCCGGGGGTGGTCCCGGCCGGGCCGGTCAGGGCGGTTCGGCCGCGTGGGGCCGCGGCGGCGCGCCGGAGGGTCAGGGGACGGGCAGGCCCGCGACACGGAGGGCGTGCAGGAGGCTCCGTCGGTGTGCGGGCGACGGGGCGGCGGCCAGCAGGGGCGGGACCAGCCGGTGCGGGGCGTGAGCGGCGAGGCGGGCGGCTTCCTCGGCGGTACGCGAACCGGCGAACGCGCGGATCAGCAGCCGGGCATCCTCGGGGCGGCCGCTCTCGTCAAGTGCCAGCACCGCGGCGGCCGTCTCCGCCGGGGGCCGGGCGACTCCCTGTCGCAGCAGTCGCCGGGCGTCCTCGTCCCGCCCGGCGGCGGTGAGCGCTCCGGCGAGGACGACGAGCCGCTCGGGGGGCAGGGACGCGGCCTCCCACAGGAGGGTGCCCCAGTCGGGGCCCAGGCCCGCCAAGTGCAGTTCGGCGGCGAGCAGGGGCAGCCGGGCCGGAGGCCAGGCGGCGGCCTCGCAGAGCAGGACGTGCGCCTCGCCGCCCCGGCCTTCGGCACGGAGGCGCAGCAGTACGGCGACGGCATCCTGGGCGGCACGGCGCCCGTCGGGGTCCTCGTACGGCCGGGGAGGCGGCTGCCGCGGCTCCTCCTGCCCGGCGCCCCCGCCGAAGCGGGCCCCGCGCGGTGTCGTGGCGGCGAGGGGCAGGCCGGGTACGGACTCGGGGGCCGGGGCGGTGTCCGGGAGGGCGTCGTCCCCCTCCGTCCAGGCGTACCGGGCACCCCGGGGGCGCTTCCGGGCGGGGCGGGCGGGACCGGCGGGCTCGGCTGCTGCCGGCTGGGGCGCGGGGCGGGCCGGGCCGGCGGGCTCGGCTGCTGCCGG
>NZ_BAAASR010000049.1:0-241713 GCF_039532985.1 Streptomyces gobitricini
CTTTTCCCGTTCCGTTTCCGGTTCGGATTCTGTTTCCGGTGGCCGTTGGAGGGCCTCTGCCTTTCGGCTGATCCGACTTTATCAGAGATTCTGAGTCGGAATTCCCCGCCCTTCCTGGGCACCCTGCTAGGCACAGAGATGTGCCGGGTTCCCGATCAGGCGGAGCCGTAAACGTACTGGAGCGGGGCGCCCCGATGCAAATCGAGGGGCCCCGCTCCGCGGACGAGCTGGTGGAGCGTCAGACCTCGACGACCACCGGGAGGATCATCGGGCGTCGACGGTAGGTGTCCGAGACCCACTTGCCGATGGTCCGGCGGATGAGCTGCTGGAGCTGATGCGGCTCCGCGACGCCGTCGGCGGCCGACTTGGCGATGGCCTCATGGACCTTCGGGATGACCGCGTCGAACGCGCCGTCCTCGATGCCGGAGCCCCTGGCCTGGATGTGCGGGCCGCCGACGACCTTGCCGGTCGTGGAGTCGACCACCACGAAGACGGAGATGATGCCCTCGTCGCCGAGGATGCGGCGGTCCTTCAGGTGCACCTCGGTGACGTCGCCGACCGACAGGCCGTCGACGTAGACGTATCCCGCCTGGACCTTGCCGACGATCCTGGCCTTGCCGTCCACGAGGTCGACCACGACCCCGTCCTCGGCGATGACGATGCGGTCCTTGGGGACGCCCGTCAGGGCGCCGAGCTCGGCGTTGGCGCGGAGGTGGCGCCATTCGCCGTGCACCGGCATCAGGTTCTTCGGCCGGCAGATGTTGTAGAAGTACAGCAGCTCGCCGGCCGAGGCGTGGCCCGAGACGTGGACCTTGGCGTTGCCCTTGTGGACGACGTTGGCGCCCCAGCGGGTGAGGCCGTTGATCACGCGGTAGACCGCGTTCTCGTTGCCCGGGATCAGGGAGGACGCCAGGATCACCGTGTCGCCCTGGACGATACGGATCTGGTGGTCGCGGTTGGCCATGCGGGACAGGGCGGCCATCGGCTCGCCCTGGGAACCCGTGCAGACCAGCACGACCTCGTGGTCCGGCAGGTCGTCGAGGGTCTTGACGTCGACGACCAGGCCGGCCGGGACGCGAAGGTAGCCCAGGTCGCGGGCGATGCCCATGTTCCGGACCATCGATCGCCCGACGAAGGCGACTCTCCTGCCGTACTCGTGGGCCGCGTCCAGGATCTGCTGGATGCGGTGCACGTGGCTGGCGAAGCTGGCCACGATGATCCGCTTCTGCGCGCCCGCGAAGACCGAGCGCATGACATTGGAGATGTCACGCTCGGGCGGGACGAAGCCCGGCACCTCGGCGTTCGTGGAGTCCGACAGGAGGAGGTCGATGCCCTCCTCGCTCAGACGCGCGAAGGCGTGGAGGTCCGTCAGGCGGTTGTCCAGCGGAAGCTGGTCCATCTTGAAGTCGCCGGTGTGGACGACCATGCCCGCGGGTGTGCGGATGGCGACGGCCAGCGCGTCCGGGATGGAGTGGTTGACCGCCACGAACTCGCAGTCGAAGGGGCCGAGCTGCTCGCGCTGCCCTTCGACGACCTCGAGGGTGTACGGGCGGATGCGGTGCTCCTGGAGCTTGGCCTCGATGAGCGCGAGGGTCAGCTTGGAGCCGATGAGCGGGATGTCGGGCTTCATCCGGAGCAGGTACGGGACGCCGCCGATGTGGTCCTCGTGCCCGTGCGTCAGGACGATGCCCTCGACGTCGTCGAGGCGGTCCCGGAGGGTGGTGAAGTCCGGCAGGATCAGGTCGATACCGGGCTGCTCCTCCTCGGGGAAGAGCACGCCGCAGTCGACGATCAGCAGGCGGCCGTCGAACTCGAAGACGGTCATGTTCCGGCCGATCTCGCCGAGACCGCCGAGCGGGGTGACGCGCAGGCCGCCCTTGGGCAGCTTCGGGGGCGCGCCCAGTTCAGGATGCGGATGACTCAAAAGACTCTCCTCACCACGCGCGCCACGTACCAGTGAGGCACGTGGCGCGCATGCATTCGTGCACTTGCTGTTGTCGGATGTGAATTCGTATTCAGTTATGAAGTCTGTGACTAGAGCTGTACCCCGCCCGCGCCGAGGTCGATCTTGAGCTGGGCGGTTTCCTCCGGGGTGAGCTCGACCAGCGGCAGGCGCAGCGGCCCGGCGGGGAGGCCCTGGAGGGAGAGGGCGGCCTTGGTGGTGATCACGCCCTGCGTACGGAACATACCTGTGAAGACGGGGAGCAGCCGCTGGTGGACCTCGGTGGCCTTCTGGACGTCGCCATTGAGGTAGGCGTCGAGCAGGGCGCGGAGCTCCGGGGTGACGACGTGGCCGACGACGGAGACGAAGCCGCAGGCGCCGACGGAGAGCAGCGGCAGGTTGAGCATGTCATCACCGGAGTACCAGGCGAGACCGCTGCGGGCGATGGCCCAGCTGGCGCGGCCGAGGTCGCCCTTGGCGTCCTTGTTGGCGACGATCCTCGGGTGGGCGGCGAGGCGGACGATCGTCTCGGTGTCGATCGGGACGCCGCTGCGGCCGGGGATGTCGTAGAGCATCACGGGGAGGCCGGTGGCGTCCGCGATGGCGGTGAAGTGACGGAAGAGGCCCTCTTGCGGGGGCTTGTTGTAGTACGGGGTGACGGCGAGCAGACCGTGCGCGCCGGCGCGCTCGGCGGCGCGGGCGAGCTCGACCGAGTGGTGGGTGTCATTGGTTCCGATGCCGGCGACGACATGGGCGCGGTCGCCCACCGCCTCCAGTACGGCCCGTACCAGCTGGTCTTTCTCCACGTCGCTGGTGGTCGGGGACTCGCCGGTGGTGCCGTTGACGACCAGGCCGTCGTTGCCTGCGTCGACCAGGTGGGCGGCGAGCCGCTGAGCGCCGTCGAGGTCGAGTGCGCCGTCCGCCGTGAAGGGCGTGACCATGGCGGTGAGGACCCGCCCGAAGGGGGTCTGCGGAGTGGAGATCGGAGCCATGGGTAACACGCTACTCGCTGCTCTGCCCGCGGGGCCCCCTCGGGGGACGTGAGGGAGGCGGAGCCCGGCACTGCCTGCTCGGGGGTTCAAGCAGTGCCGGGTCCGTTTGATCAGCCTAGATGAACTTCTTGAAACGCCGCAATACGGACACTTCGGGCGGGCGATCCGTACATCTGTGCCGCGCCGTGACCTGCCGGGCTACGGGGCGACGCGCCCGTTCGCGTTGAAGGCGGCGTAGGTCAGCGGCATCAGGCGCGCCCACTCCTGCTCCATCTTCTCGCCGACCATCTCGATCTCCCGCTGCGGGAAGGACGGGACCTTGGCCAGCTCGTGCTGGGTGCGCAGGCCGAGGAAGTGCATCAGCGAGCGGGCGTTGCACGTGGCGTACATGGACGAGAAGAGGCCCACGGGGAGGACCGACCGGGCGACCTCACGGGCGACGCCCGCGGCGAGCATCTCCTGGTACGCCTCGTACGCCTGGAGGTACGAGGCCTCCATCGTGCGCCCCACGAGCGCCTGCTGGTCCTCGGTGCCCTCGACGAAGACGTACTTGCCGGGACGGCCCTGCTGGACGAGCTTGCGCGAGGCGTCCGGGACGTAGAAGACCGGCTGGAGCTCCCGGTATCGGCCGGACTCCTCGTTGTACGACCAGCCGACCCGGTGCCGCATGAACTCGCGGAAGACGAAGATCGGAGCACTGATGAAGAACGTCATCGAATTGTGCTCGAAGGGGCTGCCGTGCCGGTCCCGCATCAGGTAGTTGATCAGCCCCTTGGAGCGCTCCGGGTCCTTCTGCAGCTCCTCCAGGGACTGCTCGCCGGCCGTGGAGACGCGGGCGGCCCACAGGACGTCGGAGTCGGCGGCGCTGTGCTTGACAAGCTCGACGGTCACATCACTGCGGAAGCTGGGCTTGAGGTCTTCGGCGGGGGTGTCGGTCACCGGCGGGGTCCTTCCAATTGCATCGCTCGGGCGGCGCCCACTCTACGGCCCGGCACCGACAGCGGAGGACGAGGCGAGGGCGGCCCACATCGTTCGATCATTCCGGGGAAATGGGGCACCAAAGCGCTGCGTCGCGCGTCTGACCCAGTAGCAGCGTCCACCACGAGTTACCCAGGAGGGTTCTCACATGTTCCGCCGGCGTGAGGCAGTCCCGTTCGCGTTCGTCGCCGAGGCCGACCGCTTCCGCAGTAACGTCACTCCCCCGGCTCGGCAGCGTCCCAGTATTTCCGAGGTCACCGGTCGTACGCTGATCGGGCTGACCGTCGTGGCCGGTCTGGTCGGATCGTTGCTCTTCGGCCTTCCGGCGCTGGAGGCGGGGCCCGCCGCCACCGGTCACCGTCAGCAGTCCGAGGCGTCCCAAGGGCGTTGACGCGGGCTCTGCCCCGTATGGCCACCCTGAGGTGGCCGGTCGTCGAACCGCTGGGTAGCCTCACCCGGCACAGCCCCATCGAGCGTGCGTATGAGTGAGGACCAGCCGTGCCCCTGCCCTTCCTGACGGCCGACCGTGGTTTCGACACCGACGAGGACGTCGCGCTGCCGTTCGACGACCACGATCAATGGCGCCGCCCGTACCGTCCGGGGCCCTGGCGGGTCGCGGCGGCGGCGGTGGCACTGCTGCTCGCCTCGTTCATGCTCCTGGCCACCATGATCACCGCCTTCGCGGGGAGCCTGTCGGCAACCGCCGTGTGCTTCGGGCTGGCGGCGGTGGTGATCATCGGTGCGCTGCGGGCGCTCCGTATGGGGGCCTGGGTGAGCCGGCACGGTCTGCGGCGCGTCTCCTTCTTCCGCACGACGACGCTTCCGTGGTCGCAGTCCGGGGGCGTACGCACGGTGCAGCAGCCCGTGCGGTGGCTCGGACTGCCGCGGACGGTGCAGGGGCAGGCCCTCGTCGTCGTGCACAAGGGTGGTGGTGAGCAGCTGGCGCTGCTCACCGACCACAACGCGGACTTCCTGTCCCGGGTTGAGGCGTTCGACCGGGCGGCCGACACGGTCGAGGCCTGGAGCGCGGAGTACGCGGTCAGTTCCTGACCGGCTGCCCGCCTCCGTGCAGGGCGATCGCGCGCTGCATCGCCTTGCGGGCGCGCGGGGTGTCGCGGGCGTCGTGGTAGGCGACCGCGAGCCGGAACCAGCAGCGCCAGTCGTCCGGTGAGTCCTCGGTCTCCTCGCGCCGCTTGGCGAAGACGGCGTCGGCCGAGTCGCGGTCGATACGGCCACCGGGGGTGCGCTTCAACTCGTCGACGGGCAGGCCGCCTTCGGCCTCCAGTTCGGCCGCGAGCCGGTTGGCCCTGGCCACGAACTGGGTGTTCTTCCAGAGGAACCAGACACCGATCACCGGCAGGACGAGCACCGCGCAACCGAAGGTGACGGTGAGCGCGGTGCCCTGCTGGATCAGCATCACGCCACGGCTGCCGACCAGGACGAAGTAGACGACCAGGACGGCTGCCGTGACGAAGTACGTGATCTTGGCGCGCATGACGGTGATCAGCCCAGATCCAGGAAGTGTTCCAGGCCGAAGGTGAGGCCGGGAGTGGTCACCACGCGGCGGGCCCCGAGCAGGATGCCCGGCATGAAGCTGCTGTGGTGCAGCGAGTCATGGCGGACCGTGAGCGTCTCGCCCTCCCCGCCGAGCAGTACCTCCTGGTGGGCCAGGAGGCCCCTGAGGCGTACGGCGTGCACCGGGACCCCGTCCACGTCGGCGCCTCGCGCGCCGTCCAGCGCCGTGGTCGTCGCGTCCGGCTGGGGGGCGCGGCCCGCCTCGGCACGGGCGGCGGCGATGAGCTGGGCGGTGCGGGTGGCGGTGCCGGAGGGGGCGTCCACCTTGTTGGGGTGGTGGAGCTCGACGACCTCGACCGACTCGAAGTACGGCGCGGCGATCTGCGCGAACTTCATGGTGAGGACCGCTCCGATGGAGAAGTTCGGGGCGATCAGGACACCGGTCTCCGGGGAGGCCTTCAGCCAGCCGTTGAGCTGGGTGAGGCGCTCCTCGGTCCAGCCCGTGGTGCCGACGACGGCGTGGATGCCGTGGCGCACGCAGAAGTCGAGGTTGCCCATCACGGAGGCCGGGGTGGTGAGCTCCACCGCCACCTGGGCGCCGTTCTCGGCGAGCGTCTCCAGCTTGTCGCCCCGGCCGAGGGCCGCGACCAGTTCCATGTCGTCGGCGGCCTCGACGGCGCGTACGGCTTCGGAGCCGATGCGTCCCTTGGCTCCGATCACCGCGACCCGCAGCTTGCTGCTCATGCTCGTACTTCCTTCGGTTCCGTCCAGGAGTGGCGTTACGCGACCGCGGTGTGGAGGCGGTCCGCCTGCTTGTCCTTCAGGGGGCCGATCACCGACAGCGACGGGCGCTGCCCCAGGAGCTCGGCGGCCACGTCTCGTACATCATCAGGGGTGACCGCGGCCATCCGGGCCAGCATGTCGTCTACCGACATCTGGTCGCCCCAGCACAGCTCGCTCTTGCCGATGCGGTTCATCAGCGCTCCGGTGTCCTCCAGGCCGAGGACGGTGGAGCCCTTCAGCTGACCGATCGCCCGTGCGATCTCGTCGTCGCCGAGGCCCTCGCGGGCGACCCGGTCCAGCTCGTCCCGGCAGATGCTCAGCACGTCGTGGACCTGGTTGGGGCGGCAGCCCGCGTACACGCCGAAGAGGCCGCAGTCGGCGAAGCCCGACGTGTACGAGTAGACGCTGTAGGCCAGGCCGCGCTTCTCGCGGACCTCCTGGAAGAGGCGCGAGGACATGCCACCGCCGAGGGCCGTGTTCAGCACGCCCAGGGCCCAGCGGCGGTCGTCGGTGCGGGCGAGGCCCGGCACACCGAGGACCACGTGGGCCTGCTCGGTGCGGCGGCTGAGCACCTCGACCCGGCCCGCCGTGCGAATGGCGCGCCGGCCGTCGCGCGGGGCGACCGGGGCGGCGTCCGTACGGGTGAGGGCGCCGGCCTTCTCGAAGGCGCGGCGGACCTGGCGTACGACCGTGGCGTGGTCGATGTTGCCGGCGGCGGCGACGACGAGGTGCGTGGGGTCGTAGTGCTTCTTGTAGAAGCGGCGGATGCGGTCCGCGGTGAGCGCCTCGACGGTGTCGACCGTGCCGAGGACCGGGCGGCCCAGCGGGGTGTCGCCGAACATCGTCCTGGCGAACAGGTCGTGGACGACGTCACCCGGGTCGTCCTCGGTCATCGCGATCTCTTCGAGGATGACGCCGCGCTCGGCGTCGACGTCCTCCTGGCGGATCAGCGAGCCGGTGAGCATGTCGCACACGACGTCGATGGCGAGCGGCAGGTCGGTGTCGAGCACCCGCGCGTAGTAGCAGGTGTACTCCTTCGCCGTGAAGGCGTTCATCTCGCCGCCGACCGCGTCGAGGGCGGAGGAGATGTCGAGGGCGCTCCGCCGGTGCGTGCCCTTGAAGAGGAGGTGCTCCAGGTAGTGCGTGGCGCCGCCCAGGGCGGGCGTCTCGTCACGGGAGCCGACGTGCGCCCAGATGCCGAAGGTGGCGGAGCGCACGGAGGGCAGCGTCTCGGTGACGATGCGGAGGCCGCCGGGAAGGGTCGTACGGCGGACGGTGCCGATGCCGTCCTTGCCCTTGAGAAGCGTTTGGGTACGGGCGACGGCCCGCGCCTCCGAGGAGGTGCGGGCCGTCGTCTTCGGACTACGGGACGTCACTGGTCGGTGTCGTCCTTCGTCTCGCCGTCGGCGGCAGCGTCCTCGTCCGCGATGACGGGGATGAGGGAGAGCTTGCCGCGCTGGTCGATCTCGGCGATCTCGACCTGGACCTTGGAGCCGACCGCGAGCACGTCCTCGACGTTCTCCACGCGCTTGCCACCGGCGAGCTTGCGGATCTGCGAGATGTGCAGCAGGCCGTCCTTGCCGGGCATCAGGGAGACGAACGCACCGAAGGTGGTGGTCTTGACGACCGTACCCAGGTACCGCTCGCCGACCTCCGGCATGGTCGGGTTGGCGATGCCGTTGATCGTGGCGCGGGCGGCCTCGGCCTGCGAACCGACCTGGGCACCGATGTAGATGGTGCCGTCGTCCTCGATCGTGATCTCGGCGCCGGTGTCCTCCTGGATCTGGTTGATCATCTTGCCCTTGGGGCCGATGACCTCACCGATCTTGTCCACGGGGATCTTCACGGTGATGATCCGCGGGGCGTTGGGGGACATCTCGTCCGGCGTGTCGATCGCTTCCATCATCACGTCGAGGATGTGGAGGCGGGCGTCGCGGGCCTGCTTGAGGGCCGCGGCCAGGACGGAGGCCGGGATGCCGTCCAGCTTGGTGTCGAGCTGGAGGGCGGTGACGAACTCCTTGGTGCCGGCGACCTTGAAGTCCATGTCGCCGAAGGCGTCCTCGGCGCCGAGGATGTCGGTCAGCGCGACGTAGTGCGTCTTCCCGTCGACCTCCTCGGAGATGAGGCCCATGGCGATGCCGGCGACCGGGGCCTTCAGGGGCACACCGGCGTTCAGCAGCGACATGGTGGAGGCGCAGACCGAGCCCATGGAGGTCGAGCCGTTGGAGCCGAGGGCCTCGGACACCTGGCGGATCGCGTACGGGAACTCCTCGCGCGTCGGCAGCACCGGCACGATCGCGCGCTCGGCGAGCGCGCCGTGGCCGATCTCGCGGCGCTTCGGCGAACCGACGCGGCCGGTCTCACCGACGGAGTACGGCGGGAAGTTGTAGTTGTGCATGTAGCGCTTGCGGGTCACCGGGGAGAGGGTGTCCAGCTGCTGCTCCATGCGGAGCATGTTGAGGGTGGTGACGCCCAGGATCTGGGTCTCGCCACGCTCGAACAGCGCGGAGCCGTGCACGCGCGGGATGGCCTCGACCTCGGCGGCGAGCGTACGGATGTCCGTCAGGCCACGGCCGTCGATGCGGACCTTGTCCTTGATGACGCGCTCGCGGACCAGCTTCTTGGTCAGCGCCCGGTACGCGGCGGAGATTTCCTTCTCGCGGCCCTCGAACTGCGGGAGCAGCTTCTCGGCGGCGATCTCCTTGACGCGGTCCAGCTCGGTCTCGCGCTCCTGCTTGCCGGCGATGGTGAGCGCCTGGGAGAGCTCGCTCTTCACCGCGGCGGTCAGCGCCTCCAGGACGTCGTCCTGGTACTCGAGGAACACCGGGAACTCGCCGACCGGCTTGGCGGCCTTGGCGGCGAGGTCCGACTGGGCCTTGCAGAGGACCTTGATGAAGGGCTTCGCGGCCTCGAGACCGGCGGCGACGACCTCCTCGGTGGGGGCCTCGGCGCCGCCCTGGACGAGCTGGACGGTCTTCTCGGTGGCCTCGGCCTCGACCATCATGATCGCGACGTCGCCGTCCTCCAGGACGCGGCCCGCGACGACCATGTCGAAGACGGCGTCCTCGAGCTCGGTGTGCGTCGGGAACGCGACCCACTGGCCGTTGATCAGGGCGACACGGGTGCCGCCGATCGGGCCGGAGAAGGGCAGGCCGGCCAGCTGCGTGGAGCAGGAGGCGGCGTTGATCGCGACCACGTCGTACAGGTGGTCGGGGTTGAGCGCCATGATCGTCTCGACGATCTGGATCTCGTTGCGCAGGCCCTTCTTGAAGGAGGGGCGCAGCGGGCGGTCGATCAGGCGACAGGTGAGGATCGCGTCCTCGGAGGGCCGGCCCTCACGGCGGAAGAAGGAGCCGGGGATCTTGCCGGCCGCGTACATCCGCTCCTCGACGTCCACCGTCAGGGGGAAGAAGTCGAGCTGGTCCTTGGGCTTCTTGGAAGCGGTGGTGGCCGACAGCACCATGGTGTCGTCGTCCAGGTACGCCACGGCGGAGCCGGCGGCCTGCTTGGCCAGGCGGCCCGTCTCGAAGCGGATGGTGCGGGTGCCGAAGGTGCCGTTGTCGATGACGGCCTCGGCGTAGTGGGTCTCGTTCTCCACCAAAGCGAATTCTCCGTTGCTTGTCGTCTTTGCGTCCCGGTACGCCCGTGTGGCGAGGGGACGGGGCGGAGAAGTGCGCCGTGGGTGCGGGGCCGGTCTTCGATCGAAGCGCCCGGGGTGATCTCTCCCGGGGGCCACTACCGAGGACCGGCGACGGCGCCGGAGCACCTCTCCAGTATGTGATTGTCGCTTTTCCGTTATGGCGTTGTGTAACCAGCCTACAAAGGGGAGGCGACACTCCGCATGTACGGCAAAGGGAGCGGCCCCCTAAGCGTGGGAACCGCTCCCTTCACGGCGTCTTACTTGGCGCCGCCGGCCGCACCGCGGCGGATGCCGAGGCGGTCGACCAGCGCGCGGAAGCGCTGGATGTCCTTCTTGGCCAGGTACTGCAGCAGGCGGCGGCGCTGGCCGACCAGGATCAGCAGACCACGACGGGAGTGGTGGTCGTGCTTGTGGGTCTTGAGGTGCTCGGTCAGGTCCGAGATGCGGCGGGAGAGCATCGCGACCTGGACCTCGGGGGAGCCGGTGTCGCCCTCCTTGGTGCCGAACTCGGCCATGATCTGCTTCTTCGTAGCGGCGTCGAGAGACACTCGGTACTCCTCTTGGTGTTCGATGCGCCCACGAGTGCCCCTGGTCTTGTTCTCAGGGGAGCTTCCGTGACTCGGAGGCGAAGGTCCGATGGGCGCTGCTTCCAGATCATCCGGAAGCGCGTACACAAACGGCCGTTACACAGCGTACCAGCCGCTCAGGAGGTCGTGGCCCGGATCGAGTGGTACACGTCGAAGACGGCGAGGCACAGAGGGATGAGCGTCAGGAGGACGAACGTCTCCGCGATCTCCAGGAAGCGACCCCAGAAGGGGGTGACGCCCTTGCGCGGCACGATCAGGCCGATGGCGATGATCAGCGCGGCGACCCCCGCGACCGCGGCGGCCAGCCACACCGTACGGATGTGCAGCGCCGCGGCGTCGCGCCACAGCTCGGCTGGCGGGTCGAGGCAGAGGCCCAGTCCCAGCAGGACGAGGGCGCCGAGGCCCGCCGCGAGGGCGCAGCCGACCTGGGCGGTGTAGCGGAAGAGGTGGGCGCGCATCAGCATGGCCACGCCGGTGGCGAGGGCCAGCAGCTGCCCCCACACGTCGCCGGAGAAGCCGAGCACCGCGGCGGAGCCCACCGCCACCAGCGCGCAGCCCCCGACGAGACCCACCAGGAGCTCGTGCCCCCGCCGGACCTGGGCGGCGATCCGCTCGGCGTCCACCGGCCCCTGGGGCTCGGGGTCGTCTCCGTAGCCGGTGACCGCGGTGCGGGGCGGCTCGAAACCGATGGGGAGCCGGGCGAAGCGGGTGGAGAGGCCCGGGAGGAAGGCCAGCGCGCCCACGGCGAGCGGCGAGCACACGGCGGCCGTCTCGGTCGCGGTCATCGTGGTGATGATGGCGACGAAGGTCACCAGGGCCCCCACACCGGACGCGAAGACGAACGCGACGAAGGGTCCGTCCCCGCCGGGCGCGACCAGCGTGAGGACGACGGAGACGACGAGCACGGCCGCGCAGGCGAGCAGGAACTGCAGCTTGCCGTTACCCTGGCCCGCCGCCGGCGCCAGCAGCCCGGCACCGGCGACGGCGGCGTTCGCCATCGCGCCGACGCCCAGGGCCACGGCCGAGCCGCGGTCGTCGTACACGCGGGCCCGGACACCGGCGAGCGCCAGCAACAGCACACCGCCGACCGCGGCGAGGATGCCCGGCAGGCCGTGCATGTCGTGCCGCGGGCCGGACGACCACAGCACGAAGGCCAGCAGCACCAGCAGGGCCGAGCCGCCGAAGAGACCGGCGCCGCGCATCAGCTCGTCGGTCCACAGGGTGCGGTCCCGGACGACCGCCGAGGCGACGGCGTCGGACACGTCGTCGAAGACCGCCGGCGGCAGCGATTCGGCGAAGGGCCGCAGGGAGAGCAGTTCGCCGTCGAGGATGCGCTGGGCGGCGAGGGAGCGCGCGCTGTCGAGCACCGTGCCGTCGCGGCGTACGAGGTGGTAGCCGACCGGGGCGCCGGGGGCCGGGCTCTGGCCCGACAGCCGGAGGATCTCCGGGTAGAGGTCGGCGACGGGGATGTCCTCGGGCAGTGCGACGTCGACACGGCCATCCGGTGCGACGACAGTGACACGGCAGAATCCCGTTCCGCCGGCGGACGGAGTCGCGGGTGCCGGGTGACCGGTTCCGGTGGCCGCGGCTGAGGCCGTCATACTCACCTGCTGCATCCCCTCGTGGTGATTCGTGGATCGTCGGCCAGGCTCGGTCGAGATGACCCGAAATTTGCGTTGGTTCATGCCCGCGCCAACACGTCGCGCCACCCTACCGCCCGCCCGTGACCCCCTCCGCCAGTAGGATCCCAGCGCGGATGGAGCCCGTCGCCACGGGGGCGCCGATAGGAACATTTCCGTCCGGCAAGGGAATTGGTGAGCTGTGAGTCAGATCGTCGTCAAGCGCCCACCACGGGCCCTGCCCACCGAAGTGCCGGGCGACCCGGTGCAGCTGCAACCGCCGCCCGAGCTGCCGAGGGGTCAGCAGGAGGGCGTGCTGATGCAGTTGCTGCCGACGCTCGGCATGGGCGGTTCGGTCGTCTTCTTCTTCATGACGCCGAACCCCGTCATGCGCATCATGGGCATGGTGATGATCGCCTCCACGGTCGCCATGGCCGTCGCGATGCTCGTGCGCTACCGGCGGGGGACCCAGGGGCAGCTCGCCGATCTGCGGCGCGATTACCTCAAGTACCTGACGCAGACCCGGCGTTCGGTGCTCAGGACGGCGCGTTTGCAGCGCGACGCGCAGTTCTACCTCCATCCGTCGCCCGAGCAGCTGTGGGCGCTGGTCGCCGAGGGCAGCCGGGTGTGGGAACGGCGCGTCGGTGACGACGACTTCGGGCAGGTACGCATCGGCCTGGGTGCCCAGCAGCTCGCCACACCGCTCGAAGCCCCCGAGACCGCCCCCGTGGACGAGCTGGAGCCGCTCACGGCGGGAGCCATGCAGCAGTTCCTCTCGGCCCACGGCACGCTCGACGGCCTGCCCATGGCCGTGTCCCTGCGGGCCTTCTACCACCTGACGGTCAGCGGGGAGGCCGACTCCGCGCGTTCGTCGGCACGGGCCGTGCTCGGCTCCCTCGCCGCCCTGCACTCCCCCGAGGACCTGGTCATCGCCGTGGCCGCCGACTCCGCCGCGGCACCGCACTGGGAGTGGGCCAAGTGGCTTCCGCACGTCCAGGCACCCGGCCCCGGTGACGGCGCGGGCAGCCGGCGCCTGATCACCACGGACGCGCGCGACCTCCAGGACATGCTGTCCGTACGCCTGGAGGGGCGCCCCCGTTTCCACGGTGCCGGCCAGCCGCTGCTGGACCAGCCGCACATCGTGGTCGTCCTCGACGGCCAGTCGGTCCCCGCGACGTCGGCGCTCGCCACGCCGGAGGGGCTGCAGGGCGTGACGATCATCGAGGTCGTACCGGGTGAACCGCACGGGGCGCGCGGCGGCCTGTCGGTGACCGTACGCCCCGACTCCCTCCGGCTGGAGTCCGGCCACGGCCTGGTGTACGACGGGACGCCCGACCACCTCGGGCTGGAGGCCGCGGAGGCCCTCGCCCGTCAGCTCGCCCCGCTGCGCATCGCCTCGGGCTCGGACGACGACGAACCGCTCCTCGCCAACCTGGACTTCACCGACCTGCTGAACCTCGGCGACGCCGCGTCGGTCGACGTCAGCCGCACCTGGCGGCCCCGGTCGCAGTCGGAGCGGCTGAGGGTGCCGATCGGCGTGGGCGAGGACGGCTCGCCCGTCATGCTGGACCTGAAGGAGGCCGCCCAGGAGGGCATGGGCCCGCACGGCCTGTGCGTGGGCGCCACCGGATCCGGCAAGTCGGAACTGTTGCGCACGCTGGTGCTGGGGCTCGCGGTCACGCACTCGTCGGAGACCCTCAACTTCGTCCTCGCGGACTTCAAGGGCGGCGCCACCTTCGCGGGCATGTCCCAGATGCCGCACGTCGCAGCGGTGATCACCAACCTGGCGGACGACCTGACGCTGGTCGACCGCATGGGTGACTCCATCCGCGGCGAGCTCAACCGGCGCCAGGAGATGCTGCGCGACGCGGGCAACTACGCCAACATCCACGACTACGAGAAGGCGCGCGCCGCGGGCGCCCCGCTGCAGCCGATCCCCTCGCTCGTCCTGGTCATCGACGAGTTCAGCGAACTTCTCACCGCCATGCCGGACTTCATCGAGATGTTCGTGCAGATCGGCCGGATCGGCCGGTCGCTCGGCGTCCACCTGCTGCTGGCGTCCCAGCGCCTGGAGGAGGGCCGGCTGCGCGGCCTGGAGACCTACCTGTCGTACCGGATCGGCCTGCGGACCTTCTCCGCGGCCGAGTCGCGCGCGGCGATCGGTGTCCCCGACGCGTACACGCTCCCCAACGTCCCCGGCTCCGGCTACCTCAAGTACGGCACGGACGAGATGGTGCGGTTCAAGGCGGCGTACGTCTCCGGTGTGTACCGCTCCCACCAGCAGGCCGCGCTGCCGGGCGGTCCGCTCCCGGTGGACCGGCGGCCGGTTGTGTTCACCGCCGCTCCCGTCCCGGTACGGTACGTCGAGCCGGCCGCCCGGGCACACGTACCCGCGGCGCGGCCCGCGGAGGACGACGCGCTGGCCGACTCCGTACTCGACGTGATCGTGCGGCGGCTGGAGGGGCGGGGCGCCGAGGCACACCAGGTGTGGCTGCCGCCGCTGGACAACCCGCCTCCGCTGGACGAGCTGCTGCCCGGCCTCGCGGGCGTGGAGGACCGCGGGCTGACGCAGCCCGGGTACGAGGGCGCGGGCCGGCTGGTGGTGCCCCTCGGTGTGGTCGACAAGCCCTTCGAGCAGCGGCGGGACGTGCTGTACCGGGACTTCTCCGGTGCGGCCGGTCACATGCAGATCATCGGTGGTCCGCAGTCGGGCAAGTCGACGCTGCTGCGCACCCTCGTCGCGGGCTTCGCGCTGACGCACACGCCGCAGGAGGTCCAGTTCTACGGCCTCGACTTCGGTGGCGGTGGCCTGTCGGCGATCGCGGAGTTGCCGCACGTGGGCGGAGTGGCGTCGCGCCTCGATCCGGAGAAGGTGCGGCGTACGGTCGCCGAGGTGTACGGCGTGCTGTCGCGGCGCGAGGAGTACTTCCGCAGCACCGGCGTCGACTCCATCGCCACGTACCGCAGGCTCCGTGCCCGCGGGGAGATCCCGGTGACGGACCAGCCCTGGGGCGATGTCTTCCTCGTCATCGACGGCTGGGGCAACTTCCGCACGGACTACGAAGGTCTCGAACCCGCCGTCCTGGACATGGCGGCGCGTGGCCTGGGTTACGGCATCCACGTGATCCTCACGGCGTCGCGTTCGATGGAGGTGCGTTCCAACATCAAGGACCACCTGATGAACCGGCTGGAACTGCGGCTGGGCGACACCATGGACTCGGAGGTCGACCGCAAGATCGCCGTCAACGTCCCCAGCGGTGTGCCGGGCCGCGGTCTCGTCCCGGAGAAGCTCCACTTCATGGCGGCCGTGCCGCGCATCGACAGCATCAACTCCGACAGCGACCTGGCCGAGGCCACGGCCGCGATGGTGAAGGAGATCAGCCGCCACTGGACCGGCCCCGCCGCCCCGAAGGTACGTCTGCTCCCCCGCGAGCTGCCGGCGCGGAGCCTTCCCGCCGGGCACGCGGAGCCGCAGCGGGGTGTGGCGTTCGCCATCGACGAGAACAACCTGGAGCCGGTCTTCGTCAACTTCGACCGCGACCCGTTCTTCCTGGTGTTCGGTGAGAGCGAGTCGGGCAAGTCGAACATGCTGCGGCTGCTCATCAAGCAGCTGTGCGAGCGGTACGACGGGGACTCCGCCAAGTTCTTCGTGATCGACAACCGGCGGGCGCTGCTGGACGTGACGCCGCCTTCGCACCTGGCGGAGTACGTCCCGATGTCCAACAACATGGACCACCATGTGGACGCGCTCGCCGACCTGATGCAGCGCCGCACCCCCTCCGCCGACGTCACGGCGCAGCAGTTGCGCGACCGCAGCTGGTGGCGCGGCCCGTCGGTGTACGTGGTCGTCGACGACTACGACCTGGTGTCCACGTCGAGCGGCAACCCGCTGGCCAAGCTCACGGAGCACCTGCCGTTCGCGCGTGACGTGGGCGTCCGCTTCATCATCGCCCGCAGTGGGGCCGGTGCCAGCCGCGCCTCCTACGAACCGTTCATGCAGCGGATGATGGAGCTCGGTGCCCAGGGCGTCCTCCTGTCCGGTGACCCGCAGGAGGGCGACGTGCTCGGTGGCGTGCGGATGCGGCCGATGCCGGTGGGCCGGGGCGTCTTCGTCTCACGGCAGCGGGGGAATCCGCTGGTGCAGACGGGCCTCATGCCGGAGCTTTCCGAATGATCGGCGCGGCCGTGTTCGCGGGAGCGTTCGCGGTGGCGTTCCTCGCCTTCGCGCTGCTCGTCGATCCGCGCAAGCTCTGGTGGCGCTTCCGGGCGCGGCACTTCGACAACCCGGAGGCGCACGAGCCGTCGGCGGCGTCGTTCATGTGGCGCCGGGTGGCATTGGTGGTACTCGGGGTGTACCTGGGCTGGCAGGCGATCGGCATGTTGCGGCTCGCGGGCGTCTTCGAGACGGGTCCGGATCGCGCGGAGGTCCTGGAGCGGGTGGAGCACGCGGCGCTGAACCTGGAGACGGAGGCCGGTGAGGGCCGGTACAAGTGGCCCGGCGGCGGTGAGGGCGCGTGGGACGAGTTCATCGACCCCATGCTCAGGGGGCCCGAGCGGGTCGATCCGGTCGCGTCGCTGGTGGATCACGAGGAGTCCGGTGGTGCCTGGGGCCCGGGGACCAGCAGGCAGGACGGGTCCGTCCCGGAACCCGGCACCGGGTCGGACACAGGGTCAGGCGCAGGGTCGGGCACCAAGGGATCGTTCGTCGAGCGCTACGACATCGACGGGATCTGCCTGACGGTGACGGCGACGCCGCTGCCGGGTCAGTCCGAGAGGGAGTACGCGCTCGACAACCTGAGGTACGGGGTGACGACGGATGTGGTGGACAGCCCTTGCGAGTAGCAACGGTGCATCACCTAGGTTGAAGCGCGATCGAAGCGCCCATCGTTGTACGGGGGCGGAGCGGGGCGCCGGAACTACCTCCAGGGCCGCGCTGCCGGACAGATGAAACCGAACGGGGAAGACACACAGATGGCTTGGGACGAATGGGACCAGCTGAAGGCCTCGGCTGCGGAGCGCAACTCGGCGCAGATGCAGCTGAACCAGCTTCCCGCCGATCAAGGGGGCAGTGGTACGGCCGCCGATGGCACAGGGCTGAAGCATTCCTCGGCGCCGTGGAATCGCGCCGCCGCCACGGCTCACGAGCTGGGGGTCAGCACGGACACATCGAAGAGCACTCTGACGACGGGACACGCGGGCATGGCGGGCGGTCTCGCGGGACTAGCCAGTCTCGCTGAGCTGAAGAGCGTCCTGACGTCGTGGGAGAAGCGGCTCAAGGCTGTGGGTGACGAGTGCAACGCGCTGGAGCCCGCGCTGCGGCAAGTGCCGAAGGACCTGGGTGGGGTGGACACCGCGACCGGTGCGAAGGCGGACGGTGTGAAGACGCCGAAGGGTGGTGAGCCCAAGTGAGCTCCGCTCTGACGTGGCAACAGCTACGTGATCTGAAGCTGACGGAACTCGACGACGCCGCCGACAGCTGGGGAGCGGCGTCCCGGCATGCCGACGCGGCACAGACCCGGGTCGACGGTGACATGGGTGGTGCGCTGTCGAAGACGCAGGAGAGTGAGTCCGCCAAGGCCGCCGTGGGCAGATTCAAGCGTCTGAGCAGCAACTACGAGTACATCAAGACGGAGTGCGGTCTGATCCGTACAACCGTCACCGGGCTCTCCACCGAGCTTGCCTCGCCCCAACGGCGGCTGAAGGAGGCCCTCGCCGACGCGGCGGCCAACTCGTACACCGTCAACGACGATGGCAGTGTCGACTACCCGGCCGGCGGCCAGAACGAACTGACCGGCCAACCGGTCCCGGGCGGCAAGGCCGTCGGCAACAACGGGCTGTACACGCCCGGACTGTACGGTTCGGGGAGCCCAAGCTTGCAGGGACCGGCCAACGGCGGACTGATCAACCCGAACCCGCACCACGCCAAGGCCCAGGACATCGCCGACCGCATCGCCCTGGCGCTGCGTGACGCCCGGGAGACCGACGGGCGTTACCAGCAGGCGCTGAGCAAGCTCAAGGCGGCGAACGGCCTCACCGTCGACGCCAAGACATGGGCCGACGCCGCGGCGGACATGGACGCCGTGCGCGACGCGTCGCACGAGTTCATGAAGCGGGAGATCCCGCTCGACAAGTCGCCCGCCGAGCGCAAGGAGTGGTGGGACAAACTGAGCGATGAGCAGCGCCAGGAGTTCCTCGCGAGCTACCCCGACGTCCTCGGCAACCTCGACGGAATCCCGGCGCTGGTGCGGGACGAGGCCAACCGGGAGAACCTCGACCTGTTGATCGCCAAGTTCGAGGGGAAGGAGGGCGAGACGGCGGAGGCGCGGCTCGGTGGGCTCAAGGAGATCCGGACGCAGCTGGACGAGTACGCGGCGAAGCGCCTGGAGAACCCGAAATCCCCGCCGGCCTACCTGCTCAGCATCGGCGACGAGGGGACCGGCCGGGCCGCCGTGGCCTTCGGCAACCCCGACACCTCGAGGAACGTCGCCGCGTACGTGCCGGGCCTCGGCACGGCACTGGACTCCGACTTCGCCAAGAACGACGTCAAGCGCGCGTACGACACCGCTGTCCTGGCCCGTGAGAACGATTCCTCCAGCTCGGCGATCGTGTGGCTGGGCTACGATCCCCCGCAGCTAGGTGGTGTGGACGCCGAGACCCTGCTCTCGAACACCGAGGTGATGTCCGCCGAGCGGGCTGAGAAGGGTGCTCCCGCCTATAACTCATTCATGAGCGGACTGGCGGCTACCAATGACCACGAGGACCCGCACCTCACAGCCATCGGACACTCCTACGGCTCGCGAGTGGTCGGTGCCGCCACCCAGGAGGCCGGCGGCATCCCCGGTGCGGACGACATCGTGCTGCTCGGCAGCCCCGGTGTCGGCGTGGACAGGGCAGAGGACCTGGGCGTCGGCAAGGAGCATGTGTACGTGGGCGCGGCCGAACACGACCCGGTCACCATGCTGCCCTCCCAGAAGGAAGTCACCGCCGCGGGCATCTTCATGGGCGGTGGTCCGCTGATGGCCTACCTGGCCGGCGACATTGGCGACCAGGGAGACGATGACATCTGGTTCGGCAAGGACCCGGCCAGCGAGGCCTTCGGAGCCAACCGTTTCAAGGTGGACGATGGTCCACTGCCGGTCGTCGGTGGTGACGGCGCCACCCCCGCACACTCCAACTACTTCAACCCCACCAAGGATCGCGTGTCGGCTGAGAACATCGCCGCAGTCGTCGTAGGCCGTCCCGAAGACGTCGTCCCGGAGAAGCATCGATGAAACACCGAATTCTGGCCGTGGCGCTGGCCGTGCTCACCGTATCCGGCTGTGGCCTGATCGGCGACGACGCCGAGACCGGCCCCAAGGGAAAGGCGCAGAACGTGAACATGCAGCAGGCAGGCAACCGGGCGGAAAAGATCCTGGACGACACCTTGGCCGCGATCCAGCCGAGGGTGGAGACACAGCGGGGACCGTCTGGCGACCCCATCTGCACCGATTTCAAGAACGACAGCACGGGGACCGGTCAGGTCATTCGCCGTCGGCACGTCATGACCGTGATTTCCGCGGAGCGACGCGGCAGCTTCATGGGCGTCGTCGAGCGCTACTGGAAGAAGGAGGGCTACGAGATCACCACAGTGCGCCCGAGCAAGGAAAGGCCGGCGATCTTCGCTCGTACTTCCGAAGGCTTCGAGGTCACCGTCAAGATCGGTGACAAGGGGCAGGCCTTCTTCAGTGTCTCATCGCCCTGCGTGACGGAGTCCGAGGTCACCGAACCTCCGAGGAAGACACTCGACCCGAACTCCCCGGAGGCCAAGGGACTGCCGTACATCAAGTCCCCGTTCTGGTCGGCAGAGACCCCGGTACCGTCGCCGTCCACCAACGGCGGCTGACGGCCGGTCGGCTCGGAGGTCGCAAGCGGGGCGTAGCCGGTCCCTGACTGGCCGTGGGGCCCCGCCCGTACCGTTCACGGCGTCGTCGCCCTCGCCGCCGAACGGGCCCCGGCGGTTCTTCAATTCCTGAGGAAATCAGCGGATGGAACGAGGGCGCACGGAGCGGCCCTCCGGCAACGGCCCTCGCCGCATCGGCCCGTACCACCTGATCACTAGGCTCGACCCCACCGGCCCCGGCCACCCGCCCGTGCCCGAGCACCGGTTCGTCGCGCGCAGCGCGGACGGCGAGCGTACGGTGTCCCTCGCCGCTTTCCGCGACGCAGCCACCAACGCCATGGTGGACCGCCTCACCACGAAGGTTCCCGCCGCATGACACATACCGGCACGCACACGGACACGGCGCGGGCGGAGGACGCCCCGTCGTCGGCTCGGCGACGGCAGCGGGCACGGCGACGGGTCGCCGTTCTCGCGGTGGCCGCCCACCTCGCGCTGGCGCTCACCGCCTGCTCCCAACCGGAGGCCAAGCGTTCCTTCGCCGTGCCGTCGGACCTCTGCGGAACCCCGGTGCCTGCCGCCGCAGTCGACCCGGTCCTGCCGAGGAGCGGCAAGACCCTGAAGACGCTTGCGCGGTCACGCGAGGTGGGCCGCATGCACTGCCGTGTCGTCGTCGATGGCACTACGGTGTTCAGCGCCATCTCCGAATGGTGGGCGGACCCGTCCGTGCGGATGGTGGCTTACAGCAACCCGTACATCGACCTCGGCGAGCACACCAGCGCGGACGGGACGTACATGTGGTCCGGAAAGGGCGGCGTACGCCGCGTCCCCTGCCCGGTGGCTGCCAAGGACCATCCCGACCTGAACCAGCTTTTCGTCAGACTCCTCATCTACAGCGAGGAGTTCTCGAACGCAGACGCGGCCGAGGACCTACTGCTCGCCTACGCGAAGGCCGTCGCCGACTCGGCGGACTGCAAGGGGCCGGCTTCATGAAACCGGGCCGCGCTCCACGCACTTGAGCACACAACACAGACCGCCCGGGAGCCGCCACGGGGTCCCGGAGCCTCCCTCGCGCGAGCCCACCCCTGATCACTCCGCTTGGTCCATGGCCCTGGCATCGATGGTGAAGGGGAGTCTGCGACTGGCGACGTCGTGGAACGGTTCGCATTCCTCCACTCGGGGGGCTGGCTTCCTGGCCGGGTGGAGCGCCCCATGTTCGCGTCCGGAGAAGGACACCCGTACAGGGACAGAAGTTGGCCGCCCCCGGCGAGTCCGGTGACAGGCGGCGGCCGCCCGTGCGTGCGGAGTCGTCAATGCCTCTCGATAGGCTTCGGCGGTCGTTCATTGTCAGAGGGGGATTCGCAGATGGAACGAGGGCGCACCGAGCGGCCCTCCGGCAACGGCCCTCGCCGCATCGGCCCGTACCACCTGATCACCCGGCTCGACCCGACGGGCCCCGGCCACCCGCCCGTGCCAGAGCACCGGTTCGTCGCGCGCAGCGCGGACGGCGAGCGTACGGTCCTGATCAGCGCGCCGCTCAGCGGTGTCGATCCCAGTCGCTTCCTCGTCGAGGCGCAGGCGGCGCGTGCGTTGGCCGGGCCGTGGGTGTTGCCCGTGACCGAGGTGTCGCCCACTCCGGCCACGCCCTGGTACGCCACCCCCTATTTCCCCGTACTACCCCTGCCCGTCGCCCTCGCCGTGCATGGCGGCCCGTTGCCCGAGCACACCGTACGGGCCCTGGGCACCGCCCTCGCCGACACGCTCGCGGCCGCACACGCGGCGGGCATCACCCACGCGGGCCTCTCCCCCGCCGCGGTGTTGCTCGCCTGGGACGGGCCGCGACTCACCTGTTACGGCTCCGTGCGTGCGGCCGCGCCGGACGGCGAGCAGCGCAGCGGCCGTCCCGGGCTGGGGCCGGGCAGCCTGGCGCCCGAGGCGGCGGCAGGCGGGCGCCCGCGTCCCGCGGGCGACATCCACGGGCTTGGCGCGGTGCTCGCGTACGCCGCCACCGGCCACACGGTCCCGGACCGCTCCGAACTCCCCGCCTCCCTGCGCCCAGTGATCTCCCACTGCCTGGCCCGCGACGCGGCTGCCCGCCCGATGGCGTCCGAACTGTTGCTCGCCCTCCCGCCGGCCTCGTCCGCGCCGTCGGCGACTGTTCTGGACTCGTCGGCGTCGCTGCTGTCCCCCGGCTGGTTGCCGGGCCGAGTGGTCGCGGCACTCGCCCGCCAGTCGGCCCAGATCCTGGCGGCCGAGATCCGTGTCCCCCAGCCCACCACCAGGATCTGAAGACGATGCTCGTGCCTTTGACTCATGACGACCCGGCCGAGATGGGCGGCCACCGCCTGCTCGCCCGACTCGGCCACGGCGGCATGGGCACGGTCTACCTGGCCCGCACGGTCGGCGGCCGCACCGTCGCCCTCAAGACCATGCACGCCCACATCGCCGCCGACACCGCCGCACGCACCCGCTTCCACTTGGAGACCGACGCCGCGCGCATCATCGGCGGCCACCACGGCGCCAACGTTGTCGACGCCGACCCCGGCGCCGAAACCCCCTGGCTCGCCACCGAGTATGTCCTCGGCCCACCCCTCGACGACGCCGTCACCCTCTGCGGCCCCCTGCCCGAGCCGTCCGTCCGGGCCCTGGGCGCGGCCCTCGCCGGCGCCCTCTCGCAGCTCCACGCCTCCGACGTGGTCCACCGTGATCTGAAGCCCTCCAACGTCATGATCACGGCCCACGGCCCAAAGATCATCGACTTCGGCATCGCCCGCGCCGCCGGCGACGCCCGCCTCACCCGCACCGGCACCGCCGCGGGCACCCCCGCCTTCATGTCTCCGGAACAGGCCACGGGCCAGGAGCACACGCCCGCGGGCGACGTATTCGCCCTCGCCGGGGTCCTTGTCTTCGCCTCAACCGGCCACGGTCCCTTCGGCACCGGCCAGGCGGCCGACCTCCTCTACCGCGTCCGCTACGCCGAGCCCGACCTGTCCGGAGTCCCTGCCGGTCTGGCCCCGGTCCTCGCCCGCTGCCTGGCCAAGGGCCCCGGTCAGCGCCCCACCACCCGGGAGATCGTAGCCGAACTCCACAACGGTCGCGGCGAGTTCGCCGACCACCTGCCGGCCCCGCTGCTCGCCGACATCGCCCGCCGCGCGTCGACGGTCTGGCAGCACCACCCGTACCGCCTGCCGGCCCCGATGGAAGGTCCGTACACCGCCCCGCCCTCGGCCCGCCGGGGCATGTCACGGCGCAAGCTGCTCTCGGTGGCCGGCGGTTCGCTGGTGGGGGCGGGCGCGGCAGGGGCGGGGGCGTGGGTGTGGTCCGGCAGACAGAGGACGGGCGACAACGCCGAGACCGCCAAGTCCACGGCAGACGGTGGGCCTCAGGAGCTGTGGCGGGTCCCCATCAGCGGCACACCACCCCTTCTCCTGCCCATCGGCGATGCGATCGCGACATGGCGGGACGGGGCCTTCGTGGCCTTCGGTGCGAAGAACGGTCAAGAGCTGTGGTCGTCGCACGGTGTGGTGATCGAGCCCCATCAGGTCGTTGGGGGCGGGCCGAAGCTGTACGGCGTCTATTTCCCGGACGACGACGACGGCAAGGCACTGTCCGTACACGCCTTCACCCCCTCCGACGGGACACCGCACCGCCGCATCACCCGCCTCGCCGGTTTCCGCGCCTCCTATCAGGACGCGGCGGCCCTCATCGCGGCAGAGGACATGCTCTGCATGGCGGCCAGGAAGAGCATCCCGGGCCACGACACCGGCCTCGAACAGATCGATGACTGGTACGTGCTGGCGATCGATCTCCGGTCGGGCAAAAAGCTCTGGGAGAACAAGGTGCGGCAGGTCATCGCCTCGGACCCAGGTATCGCCGTCCGGACTTCCGGTGACCGGTTGATCTTCTTCAGGTACGAGAAGGAGGACCCGGACCCCGACGCCGTGGGCAGCAACATGCACATCTCCGCCGTCGACCTCCGCACCGGTGAGCAAGCATGGAGCACGTACCTGCCCTGGAGCCTCGACTATAAGAGCCACGTCGTCCCCGACCCCTTGGCGATGGATGAGAAGCACGTCTACGTCGCAGGCGGTAACGTATGGGCGCTCCGGCTCTCCGATGGAGAAGTTGCCTGGCAATTCGGTGACGGCCGTGACATCGGCCAGGCCGCGGACCGCGCCCGGCCCTATGGCGCCCCCACCATGAAGAACGATGTCGTCTACGCGGCCGAGGGCATCCGCGGTCTCGTCGCGCTGAACGCGGGGACCGGCGAGCTGCTGTGGGAGGAGCGGGAGGACCTGACAAAGGACGAGGCCCCCGACCTCGAGCATCCACCGGTCGTCGGAACCAAGTACGTCTACGTCAGGGTCAACACAGGCATCAGCGCCATTGACCTCCGCACCCACACATCGTCCTGGATTTACCGGAGCTCCCCCACCAAGTTCGCGGCGCACGAAGGAAGCAAGCGCCTGATCTACGTCGACAGGGCGGCCATGGCTGCTCTGCCCCTCGAATGAGAAAGCGCGTACAGATGATCCCCCTCAGCACAGGCGATCCCCTGCGCCTTGGCCCGTACCGGATCCTCGGCACCCTGGGTGAGGGCGGGATGGGAAAGGTCTACTTCGGACGGGACAACGCGGGCCGCACTGCAGCGGTCAAGGTCCTGCGTCCCGAGCTCTCCCACGACCTGCACCTGGCTCAGCGCTTCGTACGGGAGGCCGCCACCGCGCAGGCCGTGACCAGCCCCGGTGTGGCCAGGGTCCTCGGCTCGCAGGTGGAGGGAGGCCGCCCCTGGATCGCTGCGGAGTTCCTGGCGGGCCCGACGCTCGAGGAGGCCATCGAGACGTTCGGGCCACTGGACGAGGCCGGACTGCGCGCCCTCGCGGCGGCTCTCGCCCGCACGCTCCGGGACATCCACGCGGCCGGTCTCGTCCACCGTGACCTGAAGCCGTCCAACGTCGTGCTGACCTCGGCCGGTCCGCGCGTCATCGACTTCGGCATCGCCCGTCCCGAGCACGGAATGACCCTGACCACGACCGGCCAGATCCCGGTCACCCCTGGTTACGGCGCACCTGAGCAAGTGCTCGGGCAGCGGGTCGGACCTGCGGCCGACGTCTTCTCATTGGGCGCCCTACTCGCATACGCGGCGAGCGGGGTGCGAGCCTACGACGGTCCGCATGTCGCAGGCGTGCAGTACCAAGTCGTCCACGGTGAACCGGACCTGCGGTACGTCCCCGAGGGAGCCCGGGCCCTGCTGTTCCCCTGCCTGGCCAAGGAGCCGGCCCAGCGCCCTCTTCCCGCTCAACTCGTGCAGGCCTTCGCTCCTCCTCGGGGCGCGGACAGGGCTTGGCGCCGGGGTCCTCTGGCGGAGGAGATCGGACGGCGTGAGGAAGCTGCCAAGTCCGTTGCCTCGGCCTTGCAGCGAACCAGCGACACGACCCCCACTCGTCGGCGTCTGCTGGCCTCTTTGACCGGTGGAAGTGTCGCGCTCGGCGTCGCCAGTGCGGGTGCCTGGTGGAAGCTGCGCGAGCCCGCGCCGCCGAAGAAGCCGGTGATCCCGGCCGCCGCAGAGCGGCCTGTGGCCGCCATGCTCAAGCCCGATGAGGAGTTGGCCCCTCTGTGGGGCCCGATCAGCGGACCAGACATCAGGACACCGGCTCCCCTCCCCGTCCGGGACGTCGTGGTCTTCGGCTCGGCCGACGGCGGGCTGGCCGCCCACCGGGTGACCGACGGGAAGCAGAAGTGGACAGCCTCGGATGCGAGGACATCCGCGGGCGTTCTCACGGCTGCCGATCGGCTCGTGCTGGCAGCGGATGCTGCGGGATCCCTATGCGCGTTCATCGCCTCGACAGGCGAACAAGCGTGGTCGGTTCCCCTCTCCGTCAGCAAGCTCCTGGCCTCGGACGGCAAGGCGGTGTACGTGATGACCGAGGAGCGGCAGTTGCAGGCCTTCGGCGTCACCACCGGCAAGTTGCTCTGGTCGGTACCCACGCCTGTGCGGACATCCGGAGCCGAGCCTCCGGCAGCTGCAGCCTCAGACGGGCGACTGGTCCTCTTCCCGTCGGACGGCAATGTGATCGCTCTGGACACGGCCACCGGCAAGGCCGTCTGGGATCTCGACGCCCAGGGAACATCAGCGGTCATGCCTGCCGTGGTCGGTGACAAGGTCTTCCTCGGTGGCACCACGCTCACCTCGCGGTCGCTCACCGATGGAACGGAGTTGTGGAGCGTTCCTGGCGGGTCCCGCGCATGGGGGCCTCCAGCCGTCCGCGGCAATGAGGTGTACGCCGCCAACCACTACCTCCACCGGCTCCGAGCGGGCGACGGCAAGGAGGAATGGAATGTCTACGAGTCGGGCGGACACAAGGTCGATCTGCCACCCGTCGTCCAGGGGGGCACAGTCTGGATCGCCAAGGCCAATGAGAGCGGAGTGATCGCCGTGGACACCCGCTCCGGCGAGGAGATGTTGCTGCACTCTCCCGAAGACTTCGGCCTGTACACATGCGCCGGTGACGGCAATCGCGTCTTCGTCACGCACGCCGGCTCCATTGCCGCCTTTCCCGTCAGGCCCTGAACCCGGACCCAGCAGCGCGTACGGACTCTGGCTCCCCCAGGTACGCTCCCGGGCCAGTCCTCGGTCGGATCGAGTCTCGGTCGGATTCTGCCAGTTGTTTTGGCCGCCCCAGCAACGAGCAGCGGGTGATGCGGGCGTGGCGAGCGCATGGAACGTCTCAGTTTCGCGTTTCTGTCATGCCCAGCTATTCCCGCGTATCGCCGTCGGTGCCACGTTGTGGCGAGGCGAAAGAACAGGGTGGGCACCCCTCGCGCGTGCCCACCCTGAACTGCGCGTCGTATCGGGGATTACGCGAAGTAGCTGGCGGCCTTCTTGTCGCCGCCCATGTAGTCACCACCGGCCCTGGCAACGACCTGGCCGATCTGCATGAGGGCCTGGTGAATGTCCGAGGCTTCCTTGTCCCACTTGATCTGTTCCTGGACGTAGGCGGCGTGCGCCTCGCCCTCCCAGCCGGCGGCGACGGTGGCCATGGCGGTCTTGATGTCCCGCAGGTCCTCTTCGAGCTTCTTCGCCTGGTTGCCGAGTGTGGTCGCGGCAATGTCGAGGCCGTCGTACTTGACGACGAGCTCGTCGCCTGAATTCATACCCATGGTTCCCTCACCTCACGTGTAGTTGTCATTCGGCTTCCGTCTACTGGAAGCGAGCGCACAGAGCCACTCAGTAGCTGCTGATGCTCGACTTCGGCGCAGCGGTGCCGACACCGAGATCGACGTTGATGCTCTGCACGGCACGCAGGACGTCGTCCTCCGTGCCGTCCTTGATCTTCCTCGAGGCGCTCATGCCTTCGAGGAACTTCGCAAGGATGTTGCCGAGGCGCACCATGGAGGTGTTGATCTCCTGCTGCTTCACGTTGAAGGCCCCGGCGCCGATACCCTTCCACTGGCCTTCAAGGCTGTCGATGGTGCCCTGGATCTGCTGGAGCTGGCCCTTGATCGAGTTGAACTTCTCGAGCAGGTGCCTTTCGAGCTGGATTACCTGGCTGTCTGAAAGCCGCTGGCCCTGTGACACGGTTGCGTTTCCCTTCTGAACTACGGGTGTGACTTGCTGGGTTGTGCTTCACCAAGTGGTGAGAGGTGAAGTCTGTTGGCCGTGGGCTCCCGGTCAGGCGCTGCGCCGTCGGCGCGCGATCGCGTACGCCGCTCCCGCGAGGGCGACCACGAGGGCCACTCCTCCGATGACAAGACCCGACTTGCTGTCACCGTCGGTCTCCTGAGCCGCATCCTTGCTGGCGCCTGCCGCGGTCACCTCCGACCCGGGCTTGCCCTCCTGCGGCTTTGTCGAAGCCGGTGCGGAAGGCTTGGGCGAGGCGGAAGCGGTGCCACCGACCCTCTCGTTCGTGAGAGGTGTGATGTTCGGGTCCCCCGGCTTGCCCAGACCCCGGTTGATGTGGGCCCCGGGGCGGACGATGCCATGGCCGAGGTACGTGCTGATCGTGCCGGGCTTCCAATCCCGTGCCGCGGACTCGAACATGACCCGGAGGACCTGGTTGCCGTTCCAGTCCGGGTGCTTGGACCAGATGAGGGCGGCGGAGGCGGAGGCGATGGCGGTGGCGATACTGGTCCCTTGCGAGAGGCAGTAACGCGTCAATGCCTTGTCGCAGTATGTGGGGATTTCGCTGCCAGGGGCAGCGATGTCGACAAAGGCACCATGGACGGAATAGTCGCCTACATTGCCATCTGGTCCCGACGCCGCGACCGCGATCGCCTCGGGATACGCAGCCGGATACGCCTTTTTGTTGCCCTTCGTGGCCTCGTTTCCCGAGGAGGCGAAAAGCAACTTACCTTTTCGCTGAGCGTACTTCACTCCATCACGGATGGCCGTGTTGTAGTACTCGGAGCCCATCGAGACATTGATGATGTGTGCCTCGCTGTCGACAGCAGCCCGGATGGCCTGCTCCATGTCGAAGGCATTCACCTTCTCCTGGTTCTGCAGTTCGGTGTCGGACACGCGATACGGGATGATCTTGGCTCCCGGGGCCAGGCCTTTGAGGCCTCCACCCTTCCCGGTGCCGGCGATGAGCTCAGCCATCGACGTACCGTGCCCGTCAAAGTCATCCGAGGCCTCACCCGCAGCTCCGCTGAAGTCCACTCCCTTGAGAACCTGTCCCTTGAGAGACGGTGTAGAAGGATTGACGCCACTGTCGATTACCGCGACCTTGATGCCCTCACCTGTTGAGGTTTTCCAGATCTTCTCAGCGGTCATGGCTTCCAGGTACCACTGCCTCGACTGAGGGTCGGTGATGGGCGCTGCCGCGGCGGTACCGCCGACACTCACCGACCAAGCGGCGGTCAAGGCTACGGCGTAGAGCACTCCGCGCCGGTAGCCATACAGCGCATTGCGCCGAAATACCTGGTTCATTACTGGCGTCACCTTGACTTCCGAGTCTTCCGGATGGCTAGTCGATCACCGGGGGCACAGCGCCTTGCCGCCGTCCAGCCCACGTCTTTTCGTCTTCGGTCAGGTAGTCGGGGCGCGTAGAGCCCGTCTGCTCCTGGCCCTCGTCACGGGACTGGCGCCTGCCCGAGCGGCCGACGCCCCCAGTGCCCGTTACCCCTCCGCGCGGGGTCCCGACGACGCCGTTCGCGCTGGGCGTGCCTCGCCCTGAGGGACGTGCAGAGTTGTTACCCACGGCACCGACGACCCCGGACTGGCTAGGCCTCGCCGCCGTAGAACGGCCCGTGGTCGAGCCCTCTGCCCCAATGACCGTGGCCCTGGGAATGCGCGATCCGATGGATCCGGTGGTCGCACGTTGAGGCGTACCACCGACGATCCCGTTCGAATGACCGGCACGAGGAGTGCTAGTGCCGCCCTGACGCCCGGAGGTGGTCTGCCCTGGCATGCCGGCGCTACGGCCGGTCACGGGACCGCTGCCGTCCGACGCGGGGCGGCCCGTGGCCTGGTGAGCGCCCGGCATCCCGGGGCGCCCGACCGTGGGGCCGGTGGAGCGCCCGGTTGACGATGTCGGCCCGTTCGTGGGTGTTGTCGCCCGCCCGACTGCTGGACCGGTTCGCCCTGTCTGGCCAGGTCCGCCAGTCCCCGTGACGGGAGAGCGGCCGAGCGTGGGTTTGCCCTGGCTACCACCGCTCCGGGGTGCACCCGGTGCGCCCTGGGCGCGGGACGGGGTGGGGCGTACGGGACCGAAGTTCGTAGGCATCGGAAGAGGGTTGCCAGTGACCGGGCCGGTCGGGCCGGTCGAGGGTGGCGCTACCGGGGCCGGGGCAGGAGCGGGGGCGGGAGGGGCCAGCACGCTGTCGATCTGCACTGACGTGCTGGGGCCCGCCATGTCGGCCGGCTTACCCGTGAGTTCCGGCCGTGCCGAGCCGGTGTCAGTACCGACCTCCGGACGATCAACGCTCGGCGACACCGAGGAAGTCCTTGACCAGCCCGGCTCAGCGGCTCCGAATGCTCCGGTGGATGCGTCCGCTTTCACCGCCGTCGGCATCGGCACTGCCGCCTTGTACGCCGCCGGCGGCTCCGGGAGCACCTGAGAAGCCAGCGTCGACTGCGAGATCGCGTAGTACGACCCCAGTCGGTTCATCTGGTTGATGGCTTCCTGTCGGTCCTTCTCGACCTTGACGGCCTTCTGGTACTTCGGGTTGCTCTCCTGGCGTTCCGCCGCACTCAACTGGTGCGGCTTCTTCTGCTCGTCGGCAGGGCGGTCGTCGCGCGGCGGCATGGCGTTGCGTACCGAGGCGAGGCCCGTACTGGCGACCTTCATCTGGGCGCCGACGACGTTGGCGAGCGTGGCGACATCCCACGCGTAACGGACCACCTCGTGTCCGTACGTCCGGAATGCGGCGGCTCCCTCACCCTCCCACTCGGTGGCCTTGACGAAGTCGCCCAGATCCTTGGCCGCGGCGTTGATGGCGACCGTCGCCTTTTCCAGAGCGTCGCCGGCGTGCTCCAAGTCGGCCGGGTTGGCCGGCTCGACCATGTCGAGCAGTTCGTTGAGCTGCTTACCGTCGAAGGCGGTCTTGCCCAGCGCGACATAGCCAGTGCCAGGGCCGAAAATGTCGATGAGATCCGACACGCCCCCCGTCATGTCGACGAAGGCAGCCTGTTGCTGGACCAGGCCGTCGGTCTTCCGCTGCGCCTCCTCATGCTCCTGCGGGGTCAGCGGCTTCTTCGGCTGCTTCTCTTCACTCATCACCCGTTACCCCAGTCCCTGTTTGACGCCCTTGTCACCGCTGAGAGGTTGGTCGGAGGGCGCTGCGGCAGGCTTGTCGCCCTGCTTCGCGCGCTCCGCCTGTTCCTTGAGCGCGAGCGCGGCCTCCCGCTCCTCCGAGAGGCGGGCCTGAATCTCGTGGAAGCGGCGACGCTGCGCCTCGTCCACGTTGTCGTAGCCGACGTCGGCCGCGTGCACGCCGATGGCCAGCAGCTCGATCTGGTCGCCCAGGGACTTCGACAGGGAGACCAGGGCCTTGTGGACCCGGTTGTACTGCAAGTAGAAGCCTTGGGCGTCATCGAATTTGTCGCCGCCGAACGAGGTACGCGTCACCCGTTCCGCCGCGACCTTGGCAGCGCCCCCGTCTCCGCCTTCCAGCTGCGTGAGCACCGCGTCGACACGCGACCGGAACGTGATCAGCGCGTCCACTCCGAGCTTGAGGTCACCTGCCATGACCGCCCCCGTAACCCACTCCGTCGAGCACGATGCTCAATCCTCCCCGTTTGCTTCTGCTGACACTCAGTGCCGTGGTCACTCTAGTCACTGGCTCTGACAGCCCCAAGCGCCTTGTTCGTCACGCCACTTCCCTCCCGTGCGGCGATGAGCGCGCGACCCGTCTCGCACGGCGCCGGGAGTCCCGTAGGGTCACCGCGGCGCCGGCGATGGCCGCGACCAGGACGCCGCCGCCGATCACCACGTACGTCGCGAGGCGGGCGTTGCGCTGGTCCGGGGTTTCGCCGAGGTGGAGTTCGGCCGGGGTGGGGGGCTCGGCGCGGGAGACTCCCTCGTGGGCGACCGGGGCCTCGATGGGCTTGTCGTCCTCGGTGAGGGCACGGACCGGGTCGACGACGCCCCAGCCGACGAGGCGGTCGTGGCCGGCGACGGACCGTTCGGCGGTCTGCTGGATCTGGGCGACGATCTGCTTCCCCGTCCAGTCCTTGTGCTTGGCCTTGATGAGGGCGGCGAGGCCCGCGACGTACGGGGCGGAGAAGCTGGTGCCGTTGTCCGCGCAGTGGCCGCCGCCGGGAACGGTGGAGACCATGTCCACGCCCGGCGCGGCGATCCCGACGAAGTCGCCGGACTGGGAGAAGGGCGCCCGCTCGTTGTTGCGGTCGGAGGAGGCCACGGCCAGGACTCCGTCGTACGAGGCCGGGTAGGTCCGCTTGACGTTGCCGCCCAGGCCGTCGTTGCCGGCCGAGGCCACGACGACGATCTCCTCGGCCAGGGCGTCGTTCACCGCCTCCTTCAGCTCGGGGGCGGGTTCCACCGCCTTGGCCGTGTCCTGCGAGATGTTGATGACGTCGGCTTCTTCGTCGATGGCGTGCCTGATGGCGGACGCCAGGGTCTCGGCGGTGCCGTGGCCCTCGGCGTCGTTCTGCTGGATGGGGATGATGGTGGCGTCGGGTGCGAGGCCCACGAAACCGGTGCCCTTGGCCGGGCGGGCGGCGATGATGCCGGCGACCTTGGTGCCGTGGCCCACCGTGTCCGTGGTGCCGTCCTCCTTGCCACGCTCGATCTCGTTGCCGTTGTCGTCCTTGAGGTCCTTGGGGAGCAGGTTGACGCCGCTTCCGGTGTCCACTGCCTTGGCCAGCTGAGGGTGCTTGACGTCGACACCGGTGTCGATGACGGCGACCCGCACCCCCTTGCCGGTGGACTGCTTCCACACCTCGTCCAGCAGCACCCGCTGGAGGGACCAGGGCCGGCCCTCGTACGGCTTGCCGGGGAAGGTGCACTGGGTGCCGTCGGCCACGGCGGGGCCGGCGGGTACGGCTACGAGGGTGAGCGCGCCGGCGGCCGCGGCCGTCAGCAGGCGTCGGTACGTGGAGGTCATGTGCGCACCGGTCCTCAGGAGCCCTGCGGCTGACGGGCGGCCCCGGTGGACAGCCGGGGGCCGGTCGGGAGGAAGGCCGACCAGGCCGCGGGGACCGGCACCGGGTCGACGCCCTTGTAGCCGAGGCGGTTCTGGGCCTGCTGTGCCTCGTGCTGCCGAGCCTGCTTCTCCTCCTTGGAGCCGGACGAACCGATCCCGGAGTCGGCCGTGGCGCTGTCGCCGTTGGACTGCATGGCGTAACGCAGTCCAGTGTCGGTGACGAGGAAGAGGAAGCCCGAGTCCGTGGTGGACCCCTTGAACTGCCGGAACAGCTGGCCGGAGCCGGGGGTGACGTAGGCACTGCTGGAGCCGGTCGGCAGGGTCGCCGGGAAGTCGGTGCCCGCCCAGGTGCTGAGCGAGGTCGCGCCGGTGTCGCCGTCCACCTCGCGCAGGACGTTGCACACGGTGTTACGGCTTCCCTCGGCGATACCTGCCTCGTTGACGGGCTTCGGGGCGGACCGGGGCCACTTCTTGTCCTTGCCGAACGCCTCGCCCGGCTCGAAGGCTCCGGCGCTGACCGACTTCGCCTGGCCGGCCTGCCCCAGCTCGATCAGCTCCCTGCTGTTGAGCAGGAGCTTCGCCGTGAAGTCGGAGATCGGAGCGACCCGTCCCTTGAGGACGACGTACTGCTGCTTCTTCGTCCCGTCCGTGGCGGTGAGGACCATGCCCACCGCGTTGTCCTCGGGGTCGAGCAACCCGTCGACACCGGCGGGCTCCCCGGCCTGACCGGGGACGGTGGGGAAGGTGATGGTGTCGCCCTTGTGGAGGGTGTCCAGCCAGGCGGCGGACACCCGTTGGGCGGCACGCCCCTGACCGACGAGCTGGCGCAGGAGCAGTTCGTCCTTCTCCACCGGGTACGCGGTGCCGCCGGCGTCGACGACGTAACGGGTCTTGTCCGGGCCCTCGACGTAGAGCAGCTCTCCGCCGCGCAGGCGGTTCGCTCCCTCGGTCCTGCCCTTCTCGCGGTCGGCGAAGACGAACGCGGCCTTCTGGATGGCCCGGCCGCCCTCTCCGGGCCGCTCGCAGACCGCCCAGCGCTTGGCGGCGCCGGCCTCCTTGGGGTCGGGCAGCCGGTCGGGGGCGTAGGGGATGCCGAGGGTGGCGCCGTGCGGGATTCTGCCGCTGTCGAGCACCGACTCGTCGACGTTGATGACCTTGCCCTTGTCGGGGTTGAGCAGGAGCTTGGCGGAGGACATGTTCAGGACCGGGTGGAGCTGGGTCTTGCCACCGGTCTTCAGCACCACGTACCGGGTGGTCGACTTGCTGGCGATGATGACGTTCTCGCCCGGGGCGTCCCACTGCCGCGGCGCCACCGGCTTGAACATGCCCCAGGCGGCGAAGACCGCGAGGATCACCACCCCGGCGATGGCTCCGGGCGCCACCGCGCGCAGGGGGCGCGGCGCGCCCTCCTCCGACCCGGTGGTGTTCGGCTGCACGAACTGCGCAATGAGCCTCCGCTTTGCGAAGGTGTAGGCGTTGAGTTCGTCCCGTCGTGATGCCATTTGTCCGCTGCCCCTCATCCCCTCTGGGCGCCCAGGTTCCCACACGCATCGAAACCCGCGGCCGTCGCGCCGCGCACTACTATGCCTGCCGGTACCTGTAGCCCCCCGCTCAGGTAGGGTGATCGCCCGGTCAACGCCCATGGGATTTTGGCGAATGCGGACACGAGGGGGCAACGCGGCGATGGGTACGGCGACGCGCGCGCGCAATGGGCGGAGTACCGGACGAGCTCCCGACCGTTCCCGACGGCAACGGAGTAACGCCCGTCCGTCGCCCCGGGTTCCGGAGGCTCCGGCGACGACGACGCCGCGCCCCCTGACACGCACCGGCCGTGTCGGTCCGCTCCAGCTGCGGCAGTTGGTGCTCATGGAGGCGGCGCTGGCCCTGGCCGCGGTCGGTGTCGCGCTCGGCGGGCTCTGGCTCGTCCCGACGTGCGCCGTGGCCTGCCTGCTGGTGCTGTTCGCGGTGATCCGCCGCAGGGGCCGGGCACTTCAGGACTGGCTCTCCACCGCACTCGCCCTGCGCGCGCGCAGGCGCGGCGCCACCGCTCCCCTCCCGGACGCCGACCCCTCGCTGGCCGGCGTCGCGGAGAACGTGCCGGGCTTCCGGCCGTTCCCGTACGTCGACCGGAACCGCCGTACCGTCGGCATGCTCGGCGACGGCACCTTCCTGACCGCGGTCGTACGGATCGAGACGCACGGGACCGGGTTGCGCCCCGCTTCCGGCGCCCGCGCGCTGCCCCTGTCCGTCCTGGCGGAAGCCCTCAAGGTCGACGACATCGTCCTGGAGTCCGCGCAGTTGGTGCAGCAGGTGCGCCCGGCTCCCGCTCCGCACCTGCCGCAGCAGGCCGTGGCGCGCCTCTCCTACGCTCCCCTGCACGAGCGGACCGGCGCCCCCGCACTGCGCATGACGTGGGTGGCCGTCAAGCTCGACCCCGAGCTCTGCGCGGAGGCCGTGAAGGCGCGTGGCGGCGGCCTCGAAGGGGCGCAGCGCTGCCTGGTGCGCGTGGCGGACCACGTGGCGAGCCGGCTGACCGGAGCGGGGTTCCAGGCGGTGGCCCTGGACCAGGAGGAGCTCAACTCCACGGTGGCCACTGCTTCTTGTGCGAACCCCCGCCTGGCGGGGCGGGCGTCACAGCCCGGTGCGACGCCCCAGCGCCGTACGGCCGAGACGTCACGCGTCTGGCGGTGCGACGACCGGTGGCACACCACGTACGCGGTCGGCCGCTGGCCCGAGCTGGGCCGGGGCGCGACGCCGCTGCCCAAGCTGGTGTCCCTCCTCACCTCCGTCCCGGCGTACGCGACCACCGTCAGCTTCACCCTCCGCCGCGGCACGCGCCAGGGAGCGATGAACATCCTCAGCCACATCCGCATCACCGGCGGCTCCGACACCGAACTCGTGGGCGTACGACGGGCGCTGGAGCAGGCCGCGCGCTCGGCGAAGGTCGGCCTGCGCCGACTGGACCGCGAGCAGCTCCCGGGCGTCCTGGCGACGCTGCCGTTGGGGGGTACCCGCTGATGGCCCGCACTCCTTCCGTACGCGGCATGCGCGGGCTGTTCGGCCCGGATCACGCGGGCCACAGCGTGGCCACCGACCACCTGGGCGTGCTGGCCCTGCCGGTCGGGGACGACGGTGTGGTGATCGGCGACGACGCGGAGGGCCACCCGCAGCTGATCGGGTTCCACCGTTCGACGCCGTACGACGTCCTCCTGATCGGCGGCCTGTGGACGGCGCAGGTGCTGGCCCTGCGCGCGGCGGGCACCGGCGCGCGGGTGGCGGTGGAGACCGGACGCCCTCGGGAGTGGACCACTCTGGCGCAGTCCGCGGGCGCCGGGCTGGAGTGCGTCACCCTCCACGAGGTCGGCCGCGTCCCGCCCCTGGGCGCGACCGTGGGCAGCCCGGTCGTCGTGGTGCGCGACTGCGGCATGCGGCCGCCCCGCGGGCGTGTCGTGTCGTCGCCGTGGCAGTCCGTGCTGACGCTGCTGCCGTATCTCAGCCCTGTGGCGCCCCGTTTGATGCGGATGTCCACGCTCGTGGGCGTGCAGCGCGTCTCACCCGAGGAAGCGCGGCAGATCGGCCGGATACTGGGTCTGCACCGGACCGAGACGGAGGCGCTGCCGACCCTGGCGGACGGCGTGACCCTGTGGTGCGCCGGACGCGAGCGGCACTGGGTGATGACCAGCGCCACGGACGCGGAGTCCGGCCTGCTGGGTATGCCCCGCCGGATCGACTGAACCCCGCCGCCTCTCACTCCCCCGGGTGATGTACGTCCACGGCGGACGCGGCGGCAGTACCGAGGGCGGGCTCGCGGAACGGCGTACCGCTCCGTGCGCCGCTCGGTGCACGGATAAGTGCGCCGGTCCGTGCACGGATAAGTGCGCCGGTCCGTGCGCGGATACGCGCGCCGATCTGTGTACCGATCCGTGGAAGCGCTCCGTCCACCAGGGCCGGGCTGACCTAGGATACCGATGGTGACGTTTGGGGCACAGACAACTACGCGCCGCCACAGGGCGTTTGGATGGCGCCCGTTGTTCCAGCCGGCCGTGATCGAAGGGAACCGCGATGGGCACCGCAGAGGAGAAGGACAAGCTGTACGCACTCGACATTTCCGGCGTCGAGTGGCACGGCGCCCCGGGCACGAGCGCGGACGAGGAGCGCGTGGAGATCGCGTACCTCCCGGACGGAGCCGTCGCCATGCGCTCGTCCCTGGACCCCGAGACGGTCCTGCGGTACACGGAGGCCGAATGGCGGGCGTTCGTGCTCGGCGCGCGTGATGGCGAGTTCGACCTGCGCTGAGGTCGCGCTGACACCTGCGCCGCATCCTGCGCCGTAGGCCTGCGCCGAGAGCTCGTGTTCGTCGTACGGGGTGACAGGCGTCCGCCGGGGAAGCCGGTCACGGGCGGCGGTCCGGGCCCGGGCCCCCGGGGCGAGGCCGGATCGTTGGGTCCGCCCGTCGGCCGGGAGGGGCCGCCCCGCTTCCGGTGAATTACGCCGGTTTACTCCGCTCTGTTCCTCACGCTCCGCCGTAGCCGGGTCACATGAGGGCAGTACGCGGGACGCCCGGCGCGGGCCTACGACGGGCGGGCCTGCCGGGCGGGCGGTGTTGGCGATTAGGGTGGGTGAGGGCGCGGTGCAGACATGCGGGCATGTCGCCACGCCCCCGGGGGAGAGCCGGGCCGATCGGAACAACGGTGGCCCCCACCCACGACGGCACAAGGGTGCTCGACCACACCAGGAGGCAAAGTGAACGGCGATCGGGACGACATCCACGGGAGCTGGAGCATTCCCGTCGAGGAGTCCGACGCGGATCCCGCCGAGATGACGGGTGAGTTCACCATCGACTACACCCCGCCCGCCTGGTACACGCAGAACGCGGGGGACACGTCGTCGGGCGGTGGCGCGGCCACCCCACCGGCCACCCAGCCGGTCACGCCTCCCCCGCCTCCGCACGGGGCGGCCCCGGTGGCCGTGCCGGGTTCCCCGGAGCCGCGGAGCGACAGCCCGGAGCAGGACTGGAGCCCGGGTACGCCTCCCCCGGCCGCTCCGCCGACTCCTCCGGCCACCCCCGCCGCCCCGGTGGCTCCGCCGGCTGCCCCCGCTCCCGCCGAGCCCGCTCCGGTCGGGGCCGTTTCGGCCGAGGGGTCTCCGGTCGAGGGGTCCCCGGTCGAGGCCGCTTCGGCCGAGCAGGGGGCGACGGGCGGGCAGCCGTTCGGTGGCGGTGACGTGGAGAGCGGCGCCACCATGCGCTTCTCCCCGGCCGCGTTGAAGCGGGAGATGGCCGAGATCGCGGAGCGGGAGGCGGCGAAGCCGGCGGACGGAGCCGCAGGCGCCCCCGAGGGCCCGCACGCGGGTGAGGGCCAGGCCGCCGAAGCCGGTGCTCCGGTGGACGACGCCGCCGGTACGGACGCGGCCGGTGAGACCGACGCCTCCGGAGCCGGGGCGGAGGAGGCCGGGGCGGAGGAGGCCGGGGCCCAGGAGCCGCCGGGCGAGGCCGCGGACGCGGTGGCCGATCCCGCGCCCCAGGGCGCCGCGCCGCAGCACACCGCGCCGCACGCCCACGCACCCGTGCCCGCGCCCGAACCCGCGCAGGCGTGGGCTCCGCCGCCGCCCGCCCAGCAGGGGCCGGGGCTCCCGCCGCTGCCCCCCGCGTTCCAGCCGGCCGCGCCGACGGGCACGCCGACGGGCGCGCAGCAGTGGCCCGCAGCGTCGGCACCGGCACCGGAGCCGACAGCTCCGGCAGCGCCCGCCGTGCCGCTGCCGCCGCAGGCGGCCCCCCAGGGCGGGTACGGCTTCCCCCACCCGGGGCAGCCGCACCCCGGGCAGGCACAGGCTCAGGGCGGGTACGGCTTCCCCCACCCCGGACAGCCGCAGCCCGCGCAGCCATACCCCGGACAGCCGCAGCCCGACGCCGCCGCACCCCAGGGCGGGTACGGCTTCCCCCACCCCGGGCAGCCGCAGCCGCAGCCGCAGCAGCCTTCCGCTCCCGCACCGCAAGGCGGGTACGGGTTCCCGCAGCAGCCCCAGCCCGGCCGGCAGCCCGCGCACCCCCACCCCCACCCCCACCAGCAGCCGCACCAGCCACCACAACAGCAGCCGCAACACCCTCAGCAGCCGCCCGTCGACCCCAGGACCGGGGGCGCCTGGCCCACCTCCGTCACGCACGACCAGCGCGAGCGGTCCGTGCCCGGGGCGCCCCTCGGCTACACGGCGGCCGTCGAGCTGTCGTCCGACCGGCTGCTGCGCAACAACAAGCAGAAGGCCAAGTCGAGCCGTAACCCCTCCGCCGCGGCGCGCTTCAAGCTCGGCGGCAAGAAGGAGGAGGCGGAGCGGCAGCGCAAGCTGGAGCTGATCCGTACGCCGGTGCTGTCCTGCTACCGGATCGCGGTCATCTCCCTCAAGGGCGGCGTCGGCAAGACGACGACCACCACCGCCCTGGGCGCCACCCTGGCGACCGAGCGGCAGGACAAGATCCTCGCGATCGACGCCAACCCGGACGCCGGTACGCTCGGCCGGCGCGTGCGCCGCGAGACCGGGGCCACCATCCGCGACCTCGTCCAGGCGATCCCGTACCTCAACTCGTACATGGACATCCGCCGCTTCACCTCGCAGGCACCCTCCGGCCTGGAGATCATCGCCAACGACGTGGACCCGGCCGTCTCGACGACGTTCAACGACGAGGACTACCGGCGGGCGATCGACGTCCTGGGCAAGCAGTACCCGGTCATCCTCACCGACTCCGGCACCGGGCTGCTCTACAGCGCGATGCGCGGTGTACTGGACCTCGCCGACCAGCTGATCATCATCTCGACCCCGTCCGTCGACGGTGCGTCCAGCGCGTCGACGACGCTCGACTGGCTGTCCGCGCACGGATACGCCGAGCTGGTGCAGCGCTCGATCACCGTGATTTCCGGTGTCCGCGAGACCGGCAAGATGATCAAGGTCGACGACATCGTGCAGCACTTCGAGACGCGTTGCCGCGGAGTGATCGTGGTGCCGTTCGACGAGCACCTGGCGGCCGGTGCCGAGGTGGACCTCGACATGATGCGGCCGAAGACACGGGAGGCGTACTTCAACCTCTCCGCGATGGTCGCCGAGGACTTCGCACGGGCGCAGCAGGCGCAGGGGCTGTGGACCGGCGACGGTCATGGCTCCATGCCCCCGCAGATGGCACCGCCGGTGCCGGGCCAGGCCATGCCCGGACCGCAGCCCACGCCGGGGCAGCAGCCGATGCCCGGCCAGCCGTACCCGCCCCAGCAGCCGATGCCGGGTCAGCCGTACCCACAGCAGGGATGGCAGCCGTACCAGCAGCCCGGCCTGCCCATGCCCCCGGCGCAGAATCCCCAACAAGCGCCCCAACCCCCCCAAGCCCCCCAAGCCCCCCAAGCCCCCCAGCCTCAGCACCCGCCCCACCCCCAGCAAGCACAGGACCCGCAACACCCCCAGCATCCGCAACACCCCCAGCACCCCCAGCAGCCGCAGCCCGGATGGCCGCAGCAGCAGCCTCCGCAGGCGCCGCCAGCCCCTCAGCAGTAGCGCGACAGAGGACTGGACCAATGAGGGCCCGCACCGTCACCACGGTGCGGGCCCTTCCTGCGTTTCCGCAGTACACAACGGGTTTGACACTTCGTCGGCGGATCGCTGACGGATCGTTGACGCGGCTCCGTCCCCGCTGATAAACCTTCGCTTCACCAGCTGGCGCCCCAAGATCGACACGAGGACAACCTCATGGTCACCATGGCTCCGCACCGCTCCCTGGCTCCCCGCCGCCCCCTCCGCCTGCTTCTCGCCTCGGCCGTCGCCGTCACCCCGCTCGCCGTCGCCCCCACCGCACAAGCGAGGGGTGAGGGGGACGACAGGACCGTCCTCACCGTCGCCGTCTCGCAGAGCGTGGACTCCCTGAGCCCCTTCCTCGCCCAGCGGCTGGTCTCCACCAGCATCCACCGGCTCGCGTACGAGTACCTGACCAACTACGACGCCAAGGACGCGCGCACCATCCCCGGCCTCGCCACCGCGTGGAAGTCGTCGCCCGACAAGCTGACGTGGACGTACACGATCCGTACCGACTCCATGTGGTCGGACGGCAGACGGGCCACCGCCGAGGACGCCGCCTGGACGTTCACCAAGATGATGACGGACCAGAACGCCGCCACCGCCAACGGCAGCTTCACCGCCAACTTCGAGAAGGTCACCGCGCCCGACCCTCGGACGCTGGTCATCAAGCTGAAGAAGCCGCAGGCCACCATGACGGCGCTCGACGTCCCCATCGTGCCCAAGCACATCTGGGAGCAGGTCGGCGACTTCTCGAAGTTCAACAACGACAAGCGGTTCCCGATCGTCGGCAACGGCCCGTTCGTCATCACCGACTACAAGGTCGACCAGTACGTGAAGCTGAAGCCGAACAAGGACTTCTGGCGCGGGGCGCCGAAGTTCGACGAGTTGGTGCTGCGCTACTACAAGGACGGCGACGCCGCGGTCGCAGCGCTGCGCAAGGGCGAGGTGTCCTTCGTCCCCAACCTCACCCCCGCCCAGGCCGCTTCCCTGAAGTCGGCCGAGGACATCAAGGTGAACGACGCGCCCGGGCGCCGGTTCCTCGCACTCGCGACCAACCCCGGCGCGCGCTCGAAGGACGGCAGGAAGTTCGGCACCGGCCACCCGGCGCTCCTCGACCCGGCGGTCCGCAAGGCGCTGTTCCACGCCGTCGACCGCGGGACGATCGTGGACAAGGTCTTCCAGGGCCACGCGGTGGAGGGTGAGGGCTACATCCCGCCGCGCTTCGGCACGTACTTCTGGAAGCCGGCGGCCGCCCAGCGGATCGGTCACGACCCCGCCAAGGCGGAACAGCTCCTCGACCGGGCCGGGTACCGGAAGAACAGCAGCGGCAAGCGCGTCGGCGGGGACGGCAGGCCACTGGACTTCCGGATCCTGTGCCACGCGACCGACCCCAATGACAAGGCGATCGGCAAGTACCTGCAGGAGTGGTGGGGCGAGCTCGGCATCGGGCTGAAGGTCGACTGTCTGGACAACGTCTCCGACCCCTGGCTCAAGGGCGACTACGACCTCGCCTTCGACGGCTGGTCGGTCAACCCCGACCCCGACTTCGTGCTGTCGATCCACACCTGCGCCGCGCTCCCCGCCACCCCCAAGGACACCGGGGCGACCGACAACTTCATCTGTGACAAGCGGTACGACGAGCTCTACGCCAAGCAGGCGGTCGAGTACGACCCCGCGAAGCGGGCCGATCTGGTCAAGCGGCTGCAGTCGCGGCTGTACGACACCGGGTACATGAACGTCATGGCGTACCCCAACGCGGTCGAGGCCTACCGCACCGACCACATCGAGTCCATCACCACGATGCCGTCGGACGGCGGCAACATCTACGGCCAGGACGGTTACTGGAGCTGGTGGTCCGCGGAGCCGGCGGCCGCGGCGAGCGGCGGCGAGGACTCCGGTTCCCCGGCAGGCGTGTGGCTCGTGATCGGCCCCGCCGCGCTGGTGCTGCTCGCCGTGGGCGTCTGGGCCGCCGTACGCCGCCGCTCCACCGCCGACGACCGCGAGTAGGCGATGACGACGGTCAGCTCGCCCGCCGATGTGGTGCGGCACCCGCGTACGACACCGAGCGCCTATCCGCGCTACCTGGCGGGCAAGCTGGGCGGCGCGGCGGTCTCCCTCCTCGCCGTGCTCGTCACCAGCTTCTTCCTCTTCCGCATCGTCCCCGGCGACCCGGTCAAGGCCATGACCCACGGCATGCCGACGTCCGCCGAGCAAATGGCCACGTTACGCCGCCAGTTCGGGCTCGACCTGCCGCTGTGGCAGCAGTTCACGGACTACTGCGCCAAGGCGCTGACCGGCGATCTCGGCATGTCCTACCAGTTCCGCGCGCCCGTCGGCGAGCTGATCGCGCAGAAGCTCCCGGCGACACTCCTGCTGACCGGCGTCGCCGTCGTCCTCTACTCGGTGCTCGGGCTGTGGCTCGGTACCCGTTCGGCGTGGCGCCACGGCGGCCTCGGCGACAAGCTGCACACGGGTGTCGCCCTCACCCTGTGGTCGGTGCCGTCGTTCTGGCTGGGGCTGCTGCTCATCATCGTCTTCTCGGTGGGCGTGGGCCCGGTTCCCGGCATGTTCCCGACGGGCGGCATGCAGTCCGGGGACGAGACGGGCCTCGCGTACGTCCTCGACGTCGCCCACCACATGGTGCTGCCCGTCCTCACGCTGGTCGCCGTGGGGTACGCGCAGACACTGCTGGTGATGCGTGCCTCGCTCCTCGACGAGATGGGCGGGGACTACCTGACGACCGCGCGGGCGAAGGGCCTCCGCGACGACCTGGTACGCCGCAGGCACGCCGTACCGAACGCGCTGCTGCCGACCGTCACCATGATCTTCATCAATCTGGGGCACGTGGCCGCCGGATCGATCCTCGTCGAGACGGTGTTCTCGTGGCCCGGCCTCGGCGGACTGTTCTACCAGGCGCTGTCGGTGCCCGATCTGCCTCTCGTACAGGGCCTGTTCGTGGTCTTCGCCGGCGCGATGATCCTGATGAACCTCCTCGCCGACCTGCTGTACCCGCTGCTCGACCCCCGGGTGGGCCGATGACATCCCTGACATGGACCAGGCGACGCGCGTCGATGGCACGCTTCTGGCGCCAGTACCGGCGCCGGCGGGCCGGGCTGTACGGGCTCGGCGCCCTCGTCCTGATCGCGCTGGTCGCCCTCGCCGCTCCGCTGCTCGTCGGCGGTGACGTGCGGAGTGTGACGGACGCGCCCGGTACGGCGCTGGAGTCACCGAGCGGGCGGTTCCCGCTCGGCACCGACCAGTTCGGGCGGTCACTGCTCGGCCTTCTGCTGTGGGGCGCACGCGTCTCGCTCGCCGTGGGGCTGCTGGCCGCCGCGCTCTCCGTCGCCATCGGCACCCTGATCGGCATCCTCGCGGGCCACTTCGGCGGCTGGTTCTCCACGATCGCCATGCGGGTCACCGACTGGTTCCTGGTCATGCCCGCGCTGGTGCTGGCCACCGTCCTGTCGCGGAGCGTGTGGACGGTGATCCTGGCCATCGGCGTCACCAGCTGGCCCACCACGGCCCGGCTGGTGCGGGCGCAGACCATCGCGGTGGAGTCCCGCCCGTACATCGAACGCGCCAAGGCGCTCGGCGGCGGCCACCGGCACATCATGAGCCGTCACGTCCTGCCCAACGTCATGCCGCTGGTGCTGTCGCAGACCACGCTGTGCATCTCCAGCGCGATCCTCACCGAGGCGACGCTGGCCTTCCTGGGGCTGGGCGACCCGACGGTCGTCTCCTGGGGCGGCATGCTCCAGGACGCGCGCGAGGCGGGCGCGGTCTCGTCCGGGCACTGGTGGTACCTGGCGCCGCCCGGGATCGCCATCGCGGTCGTCGCCCTCGCCTTCACCCTGTGCGGGCGGGCGATCGAGACCGTGCTCAACCCGAAGCTGGGGGTGGGACGTTGAGCCAGCTCGACATCAGGGGCCTGCACGTCACGTACGGAACCGGAACTCCCGCCGTACGGGGTGTCGACCTGACCGTCGCGGCGGGGCGGAAGCTGGGCATCGCGGGCGAGTCGGGGTGCGGCAAGTCCACACTGGCGCTCGCGCTGCTGCGGCTGCTGCCCGCGTCGGCGCGGCTGACCGGCGAGATCCTGCTGGACGGTGAGGACGTCCTGACCATGCGGTGGGGACGGCTGCGGGCCGTACGGTGGGCGGGCGCGTCGATCGTGTTCCAGGGCGCCATGCACTCGCTCAACGCCGTGCACCGGATCGGCGACCAGATCGCCGAGCCTCTCCTCGTCCACCGGCGGGCCACCCCGGGCGCGGCCCGCAAGCGGGTGGGCACGCTGCTGGAGCAGGTGGGGCTGCCGGCCGCCCGCGCCGACGCCCACCCCCACGAGCTGTCCGGTGGACAGCGGCAACGGGTGATGATCGCGATGGCGCTGGCGTGCGACCCGCGGCTGATCGTGGCCGACGAGCCGACCACCGCGCTCGACGTGATGATCCAGGCGCAGATCCTGCGGCTGCTGGAGCGGCTGGTGACCGAGCAGGACATCAGCCTCGTCATGATCAGCCACGACCTGGCCGTCCTGGCCGACACCTGCGACCGGCTGGCGGTCATGTACGCGGGACGGGTCGTCGAGGAGGGCCCGGCGCGGGAGGTGTACGACGCGTCCCGCCACCCCTACGGCCGGGCCCTGTCCGCCGCCTTCCCGCGCATCGGCGACCCGGCGTCGCGCCTCGCCCCCCGCGGCCTGCCCGGCGACCCGCCGGACCCCGCCGCGCTGCCGTCCGGCTGTACGTTCCACCCGCGCTGCCCGGTGGCGCTGGACTCCTGCGCGTCGCAGGACCCGCCCCTCGCCCTGGCGGCACCCGGGCACCGGGCGGCCTGCGTCCTGACGACCGGGAGCCCCGTATGAACCCCCTGCTCACCGCCTCCGACCTGCACATCACCTTCCCGGGCCGGCGCGGCGGCCCCGCCGCCCGTGCCGTGGACGGGGTCCACCTGGACATCGGCACCGGGGAGATCGTCGCGCTCGTCGGCGAGTCGGGCTGCGGCAAGACGACCCTGGCGCGGGCGCTGATGGGGCTGGTCCGCCCCACGTCCGGCTCGGTCGGCTTCGCCGGGTCACCCCTCTCGTACGCCTCCCGCGACCTCAAGGCCTACCGGCGGCGCGTGCAGCTCGTGCTCCAGGACCCGAGCGGCTCGCTCAACCCCCGGCACACCGTGTACGACGCGGTCGCCGAGGGCCTGCGTGTCCACGCGTACGACGGTGACGAACGCGCCGCCGTCGCCTCCGCGCTCGCCCGCGCCGGGCTGCGCCCCCCGGAGCGGTTCTTCCTGCGCTACCCGCACGAGCTGTCGGGCGGCCAGCGGCAGCGCGTGGTCATCGCCGGGGCACTGGTCCTCGAACCCGAACTCATCGTCGCGGACGAGCCGGTCGCCTCCCTGGACGCGTCCGTACGCGGCGAGATCCTGGCCCTGCTGCTGCGCCTCCGTGACGAGCTGGGCCTGTCCGCGCTGGTCGTCACGCACGACCTCGGGCTGGCGTGGAACATCGCCGACCGGGTGGCGGTGATGTACCTGGGCCGCATCGTCGAGACGGGCACGGTGGAGGAGGTCCTCTCGGCCCCCCGTCACCCGTACACGCGGGCACTCCTCTCGGTCCTCCCGGAATCCGACACCGCACCGGTGGTCCTCGCGGGCGAGCCCCCGGACCCGGCCCGCGTCCCCGCGGGGTGCCGTTTCCACGCGCGGTGTCCGGTGCTGGCGTCCGGTGAGGCGGACCGGGCGGACCTGGCCGCCGCGTGCCGCACGCGCGACCTGCCTCTCCTGCCCGGCCACGGCCGCGCGGCGGCGTGCCACGTCCACGGCGTGGCGCCCTGACCCACCGGCCCGCAGCCGGCCGCCGGCCCGGGTGGGGCCGCAGCCGCCCCGACGGAGTACCCCACCACCCGAAGCACGGACCCGCCCGCAGGACGGAACCACCGCCACCACCCGAAGCACGGACCCGCCCGCAGGACGGAACCACCGCCCCGAAGCGCGGGCCCGACGCGCCCGGTGCGTGGGCCTACCGGCCGGAGGTGAGCTCTCGGCAGCGCTTCACGTCCGCCCCGATCGCCTCCAGCAGCGCCTCGATGGACGCGAACTTCTTCTGGCCCCGTACGTACGCCAGGAAGTCGACCGCCACGTGCAACCCGTACAGGTCGAGGCCGACCCGGTCGATCGCGTACGCCTCGACCGTCCGCTCCGTGCCATCGAACTGGGGGTTCGTGCCGACCGAGATCGCGGCCGGCATCCGCTCCCCCGCCGCCGTGAGCCAGCCGGCGTAGACGCCGTCCGCCGGGATCGCCGTGTGCGGCAGGGTCTCGACGTTCGCCGTCGGGTAGCCGAGCTCACGGCCACGCTGGGCGCCGCGCACCACGACGCCCTCGACGCGGTGCGGACGGCCCAGGATCTCGGCGGCGCCCTCGATGTCGCCCTCGGCGACCAGGCGCCGCGTCAGGGTCGAGGAGAACGGCTCGCCGCCGCCCGCCTCGCCGCGCACGTACAGGTCGACGACCTCGACCTCGTAGTCGTACGTCTCGCCCATCTCGCGCAGGAAGGCGACGTTCCCGGCCGCCCTGTGGCCGAAGCGGAAGTTCGGACCCTCGATGACAGCACGCGCGTGCAGCTTGTCGACGAGGACCTTCACGATGAAGTCGGCCGGCGACAGCTGCGAGAACTCGGCGGTGAACGGCAGCACGAGCACCGCGTCGACACCCAGCTCCGCCATCAGTTCGGCGCGCCGGTGGTGCGGGGCGAGCAGCGGCGGATGGCTGCCCGGGCGGACGACCTCGGAGGGGTGGGGGTCGAAGGTCACGACGACCGACGGGAGGCCGAGTTCACGCGCCCGCTCCACCGCCCGCCCGATGATCAGCTGGTGGCCGCGGTGCACTCCGTCGTACGAGCCGATGGTGACGACGCTGCGCCCCCAGTCCTGGGGGATGTCCTCCAAGCCACGCCAGCGCTGCACTGTGACCGCTCCTCGCCCGAACCCGTGTACGTCATTGACCGATTACGCAGGTCTAAGACTGCCATGCCCGCGGCTTCCGGCCCGCATCGGCATCGGATGGACCGGTCCGGGCGGGGCGCCGAGCGGATCGACGCCCGGGTCGACGGCCAGGTTCTCGATGGTCCACCGGGCGCTGGGGCCGACGACGAGCGCCCAGTCCGCCGGCGCCCGCCGCAGCCATCCCGCGACCAGGTCCGCGAAGCCCGGCGTCTCCCGGGCGAGCTCGACGAGGCGCCGGTCGAAGCAGGTCGCGCCCTCGGGTGTGCGGACGAGCAGCAGCCCGGTGCGGTGGACCAGTTCCCGGGTGCGTGCCTCGGGCCGTCGCCCGGCTCCGAGAGCGGCCGCCCGCAACAGCGCGTCGAGCACGGCCAGATCACGGCTCTCGTACTGCTCGTACTCCAGGAGCACGTCGAGGAGCTCGTCCCGCAACGGACGCGACGCGCGCGTGCCGGGTGCCGCGAGAACCGGGGCCAGTGCGGTGCGGACCTCCAGGGGGCAGCCCCGCAGCACGTCGCTGACCAGGGGGAAGAGGACGGCCCGGGCGGCCGGGCCCTGCTCCAGGCGCCGGTCGACGTACGCGGCGGCGTGGGCGGCGCCCTCGGGGTGGTGCTGGACGTAGGCGCGGACCAGGTCTGCGGCCCTGCGGGCGAGCGCGGGCGTGCGGACCCCGGCGAGCTCCGCCAGTACGGCGCCGGCGCCGGGGCCGCCGTCGAGAAGCCGGGCCCGGAACGCGGCGAGGACCGGCTCGGGGTGGGTGTGCAGGGCGGCTGCCACCGCGCTCGGCGGCAGTCCGGGGTCGCCGGCGAGGAAGGCGGCCAGGGCTTCGCGGAGGTACCGGGGCCGGCCCCGCGGGTCGTATACGAGGATGCCGAGCGCCGGTCCGCGCAGGGCCGGGTCCTCCCGGCGGGCCAGGAGCGCGAGAGCGGCGTACCGGAGGTGCTCGCGCTCGGCGTCGGCGGTGACCTGTGCGGCGAGCCGCAGACCGTACGCGGCGGCGGCGGCGCGCCGGCCGGGCCGGGTGTCGTCGTGGGCCCAGCGGTCGACGGCCCGGCACAGCGCGGCCGGCTCGTCCTCGGCGAGGGCGGCGAGCAGCTCGTCGGCGCGCGGGTGCGCGGTGGTGACGAGCGCCTCGCACAGGTCGTCGACCGCCAGGTCGCGGTGCGCGTACAGCAGGGCCTGCGCGGCCCCGGCGACGGTGGGCCGCGCCGCGCCGGGGTGGGCTGTCAGCGGCCGCTCGTCGGTGAACCAGCGGCACAGCAGGGGTTGGACGCCCCGGGGGTCGGCCGCCAGTCGTACCGCCACGGCGTCCAGGTAGCGCGGCACGTCCCGTGTCCCGGGCGCGCCGTCGGCGGGGACGAGGCGCCGCAGCAGGTCGAGGCGGTCGTCCTCGCCGAGCCGGAGCCGTTCCCAGAACCAGGGGCCGAACTCCTCGAACCCGCCCAGGCCTCCGGGTCCGCCCGCGTGGAGCGAGCGGGCGGCGACGCGGTCGGCGAGCAGCCGCAGCACGCCGAGGCAGGGCCGCACGTCGGGCACCCTGAGCAGGGTCTCGCCCAGCAGCCGGGCGCCCCACCAGACGGCGTCGCCGCCGCGGTGCCCGCTCCGGTCTCCGTCCTCGCTCCCGTTCCCGTTCCCGTCTCCGCTCGCGTCCACGCCCGCGCCCGCGTCGTCCAGAGCGTCGATCAGGCCTTCCAGCCGCCGGGCCAGGGCGGCCGGCCCCTGGACGCGGTCCAGGAGCAGCAGCGCCTGGATGACCGGGCCGATCCGGTGGCGGGGTACGGGCAGTGCCTCCGGGGCGTCACCGTGGACCAGCGCGTCGAGCGCCGCGTCCAGGTCCAGGTGCGCGCCCTGGATCCAGTCGCCCACCTCCTCGTGGGCGAACCGGTAGCCGGCGCCCGCCGGGACGAGCAGGCCCTCCGTGAGGACGGCGGCCGCCCAGCCGGTGGACCAGGGGAACAACTCCTCGAACGCCTCCCTGTCCAGTTGCCCCTGCCCGGGACCCAGGCAGCGCCGCGCCGCCTCGTGCACGCGCCCCGCCACCCGGGCGGCGAGCCGCCGCACGGCACCGCCACGCAGGGCGGGCCGGGACGCGGCGGCGATCCGGACGGCGACGCGCAGGCACATCAGGTCCAGATGGGCCGCGAAGACCTCGTCCCGGCGGGGCCGCCCCGGCACCTCCGCGGGCAGGGCCTCCCGCACCTCGGCGAGGAGCCGCAGGGCCAGTGGGTGCCGGGCGTCGTCCGCCGCGAGGGCGTCACCGGGCAGCCCGTACCGTTCGCGCGCCCGGCCGGTCTCGCGTCCGGACAGGTCGCCGATCCGCAGGGCGTCCGGCAGCCGCCACGCGGGCCGCCCGGGCCGGTACAGGGTCCCCGCGGGGTACAGCGCGCCCGCCTGTTCCCAGTGCTCGGGCCGGCAGGCGACGACGAGCCGGACGTGGTGGGCGCGCAGCCAGCCCACCGTCCCGGCGGTCCACGCGGCGAGCCGGTGCGCGAGGAGGGGCGGCATCTCCTCCGGGGCGTCCAGGAGGACGAGCAGGGGGCGGCCCCAGTCCCGGGCGAGCCGGGCCACCCGCGCGGGCGTGGCGGTGCCCATGTCGCCGGGCGTGCCCGAGCAGGCCACGATGCGGCCGGCCTGCCGCAGTGCCCGGGCGACGGCGTCGGCCAGGGAGGTGTCGTCGGCGCGCAGGTCGGCGCCGCGCAGCCAGAGGGTGGGGGCGGGCGCGTCGCCGAGCGCCCGGCGGTCGGCGAGGGCTCGCAGTTCGGTGGTCCGGCCGCTCCCCGGGTCGCCGACGAGGGCGAACACCAGGGCGTCCGCCCCGGTGAACGTGTCCAGCTCCCGGGCGACGGCGCGCCGTTCCACCGGGTCGGGCCAGGCGCTGGGCCCGCAGACGGTGCCGCTCGTGGTGGCGGTGAGGTGGAGCGCGCCGGCGAGGTTGAGGTCGTCGCCGTACGCCGGGACGGTGGCGGCGTTCCGCCGCAGCAGCGCGGCCAGCGGTCCGTCGGGTGTCGCGGCGGCGGCCCGCGCGAGCGGTACGGCGAGGCCGGCCGCCCGGTGCCCGGCGTGCAGCGCCGTGCCGAGCAGGCCGAGCACGGTGCCTGTCGAGGCGTCCAGGACGGGACCGCCCGCGGCTTCGCCGCCCAGCCGGAGCGCCTCGCGGCCCTCCGTCCCGATGGCGAGCTCCAGGACGTCACCGAGGAGGTGGAACCGGTCGGACGCCGTGTAGGTGACCCGGGCGGTGCCGAGCACCCGTGCCTCGCGCCAGCCGCGCGCGGCGATCCGTACGTACGTCCCGGCCTCGACGCGCCCCCGGCCCGCGACGGGCAGCGGGGCCACCCCCAGCCCCTCGGTGCGCACGAGCGCCAGGTCGGCCTCGGGCAGCGGCGTGATGGCGTCGCCCTCCGCGGTCCAGGCGGGTGCGTCCCGCTCCTCGGTCCCGGTCCCGCGCACCACGACCTTGACGAGTCCGTCCACGGCTTCGTGGCTGGTCAGTACCGTGCCCTCGTCGTCGGCGACGAAGCCGACCCCGCGGGTCCGGCCCGCCGGATCACAGATCCGCACCAGCGTCGCCCGTTCCCCGCGTTCCATGATTCGACGGTAGGACGGTGTTGATCACCGGGTGAAGAACGCGAGGGAAAAGCGCCCCCGAGTGCCCCCGCCATTCACTCCGAGCGCCTGGCCAAGTGGGTGAATTCGGGCTGTCGGGCGGATAGACCCAGTGGGAGGGGGGTCGTGGAGCGGGCGCCGGCGCCGGGACGCCCGCCGCCCGCTCCACGGCGGCACGAAGCCCGCGTCCGGGCGATCGGCCGCCACTGCGCGCGCCCCATCGCCCCGGTCCCTCCCGACGGGACCCCACCGAGGGGCCACCCGGCCACCTCCGGTGCCCCTGCCGGAGGCCACAGCCGGTCCACTGCCGGAGCGGCCCCCGGAGACCACCGCGGGAACCCACCCCCGGCCACAGCCAGAGCCACCCCCGGAAACCCTCCGGGCCTCCGCCGCGGTTCACCCGTCAGCCGGCCCCCGCCACAGCCGGTCCAGGAACCGCCGCGGCCGCGGCCGACACCCGGGCACCCGGGCACCCGGGCACCCGGTCAGCCGAAGACCGCGAGGCTCTTCGCCTTGCCGTTCTTCTCCTCCACCAGCGCCAGGAACCGGTCCTCCGGGCCGAAGACCGCCACCGGGACCGTGCCTCCCCCGGAGCCTCCGGCCCCGGACGCACCCACGGCCGGCATGTCCAGCCGCACACCGTTCAGCAGCAGCTTCGCCCGCCGCTCGTCCACGTCCCAGCGGGGGAAGGCGGCAGCCGCTGCGTCGGCGATCGGCATGACGGTGAGGTCCTCCTGGAGCTGGTCCAGGGTCCGGGCGGCGTCCAGCTTGTACGGGCCGACGCGGGTGCGCCGCAAGGCCGTCAGATGGCCGCCGACGCCGAGCCCGGCGCCCACGTCCCGGGCGAGGGCGCGGATGTACGTCCCGGAGGAGCAGACCACCGAGACGACCAGGTCCACGACGGGCGTGCCGTCCTCCGCGACGGCGTCGCGCATGTCGTACACCTGGAAGGACGAGACCGTCACCGGCCGGGCCGGGATGTCGAACTCCTCGCCGCCCCGCACGCGCGCGTACGACCGCTTGCCGTCGATCTTGATCGCGCTGACCTTGGACGGCACCTGCATGATGGCGCCGGTCAGTTTGGCGACCTCACCGTCGACGGCCTCGCGGGTGACCCGGGAGGCGTCGGTCGACGAGGTGATCTCGCCCTCCGCGTCGTCGGTGACGGTGTCCTGCCCGAGCCGGATGGTGCCCAGGTACTCCTTCTCGGTCAGCGCGAGGTGACCGAGGAGCTTGGTGGCCTTCTCGACGCCGAGGACCAGGACACCGGTCGCCATCGGGTCGAGCGTCCCCGCGTGTCCGACGCGGCGGGTCCTGGCGATCCCGCGCATCTTGGCGACGACGTCGTGCGAAGTGAAGCCCGACGGCTTGTCGACGATGACGAGGCCGTCGGGCGTCTTGGTGTGCTGTGTCATGCGGAGGCGTCGTCCTCGTCCTCGTCCTCCGGCTTGCGGTACGGGTCGGCTTCGCCGGCGTACGTCTTGCCGGTCGACACCTCGCGCACCTCCTCGTCCTTGGCCCGCGCCTTGTGGAGGAGGTCCTCGATGGTGCGGGCGTTGTCCGGCAGGGCGTCCGGGACGAAGGTCAGGCTCGGTGTGAAGCGGACACCGGTCTGCCTGCCCACCTCGGAGCGCAGGACGCCCTTGGCGGACTCCAGCGCCGCCGCGGACGCCGCCCGCTCCTCCTCGTCGCCGTAGACCGTGTAGAAGACCGTGGCCTCCCGCAGGTCGCCGGTGACCCGGGCGTCCGTGATGGTCACGAAGCCCAGTCGCGGATCCTTGATACGCCGGTCCAGGGTCTCCGCGACCACGACCTGGATGCGATCGGCCAGCTTGCGGGCCCGCGCGTTGTCGGCCACCGGTCCTTCTCCTCTTTCGTCCTACGTTCGTCGTGCCACAGTGCGACACGTTCAGTCTTCATCGGTGTGCATGCGCCGTCGTACCGACAGCAGCTCCACCTCGGGCCGGCCCGCGACCATACGCTCGCACCGGTCCAGCACGTCCGTCAGGTGTCCGACGTCCCCGGACACCACCGCGAGGCCGATCTGGGCCCGGCGGTGGAGGTTCTGGGAGCCGGTCTCCGCCACGCTCACCGCGAACTTGCGTTGGAGCTCCGCGATGATCGGGCGGACGACGGACCGCTTCTCCTTCAACGACCGTACGTCGCCGAGGAGCAGGTCGAAGGACAGAGTCCCCACATACATGTGTGCCCGGATGTCCCGCCGGTTCGGGTTCAGTGCCCCGCCAACCGCTTGGCAGGGACACCAAGAACCGTACACGGAACGGCCGGGGCCGATCGACGGAAATACTTCCGCCGACCGGCCCCGGCTGCCGTGACTGCGATCAGCCGCGCGGCTTCTCGCGCATCTCGTACGTCGCGATGACGTCGTCGACCTTGATGTCGTTGAAGTTTCCGAGGTTGATACCACCCTCGAAGCCCTCGCGGATCTCGGTGACGTCGTCCTTGAAGCGACGCAGACCCTCGATGTTGAGGTTCTCCGCGATGACCTTGCCGTCGCGGATGAGGCGCGCCTTGGTGTTGCGCTTGACCTCGCCGGAGCGGATGAGGACACCCGCGATGTTGCCCAGCTTGGACGAGCGGAAGACCTCGCGGATCTCCGCCGTACCCAGCTCGACCTCTTCGTACTCCGGCTTGAGCATGCCCTTGAGGGCCGCCTCGATCTCCTCGATGGCCTGGTAGATCACCGAGTAGTACCGGACGTCGACGCCCTCGCGCTCCGCCATCTGCGCGGCACGGCCGGCCGCGCGGACGTTGAAGCCGATGACGATGGCGTCGGAGCCCATCGCCAGGTCGATGTCCGACTCCGTGACCGCACCGACACCGCGGTGCAGGACCCGGATGTCGACCTCTTCGCCGACGTCCAGCTGGAGCAGCGACGACTCGAGCGCCTCGACGGAACCGGAAGCGTCACCCTTGATGATGAGGTTGAGCTGCTGGATCTCGCCGGCCTTGAGCACCTTGTCCAGGTCCTCGAGGGAGACGCGGCGCACGCGCTTGGCGAACGCGGCGTTGCGCTCACGGGCGGCACGCTTCTCGGCGATCTGACGGGCCGTACGGTCCTCGTCGACCACCAGGAAGTTGTCGCCGGCGCCCGGGACGTTGGTGAGACCGAGGACGAGGACCGGAGTCGCCGGACCCGCCTCTTCCACGTTCTCGCCCTTGTCGTCGAGCATGGCGCGGACGCGGCCGTAGGCGTCGCCCGCGACCATCGTGTCGCCGACCCGCAGCGTGCCTCGCTGGACCAGGACGGTCGCGACGGCGCCGCGGCCCTTGTCCAGGTGGGCCTCGATGGCAATACCCTGCGCGTCCTGCTCCGGGTTGGCCCGGAGGTCGAGGGAGGCGTCGGCCGTGAGGATCACGGCCTCCAGCAGGGAGTCGATGTGCAGACCCTGCTTGGCGGAGATGTCGACGAACATGGTGTCGCCGCCGTACTCCTCGGCCACCAGGCCGTACTCGGTCAGCTGACCGCGCACCTTGACCGGGTCGGCACCCTCGACGTCGATCTTGTTGACCGCGACCACGATCGGCACGTCGGCCGCCTTGGCGTGGTTCAGCGCCTCGATCGTCTGGGGCATCACACCGTCGTTGGCCGCGACCACGAGGATCGCGATGTCGGTGGACTTCGCACCACGGGCACGCATGGCGGTGAACGCCTCGTGACCCGGGGTGTCGATGAAGGTGATCTTGCGGTCCTCGCCGTTGACCTCGGTGGCGACCTGGTACGCACCGATGTGCTGCGTGATGCCGCCGGCCTCGCCCGCGACGACGTTCGTCTTGCGGATCGCGTCCAGCAGTCGGGTCTTACCGTGGTCGACGTGACCCATGACGGTCACGACCGGCGGGCGGGACTCGAGGTTCTCCTCGCCGCCCTCGTCCTCGCCCCACTCGAGGTCGAAGGACTCGAGCAGCTCGCGGTCCTCCTCCTCGGGGCTGACGATCTGAACCTGGTAGTTCATCTCGTCGCCGAGCAGCTGCAGCGTCTCGTCCGAGACGGACTGCGTGGCGGTGACCATCTCGCCGAGGTTCATCATGACCGCGACGAGCGACGCCGGGTTGGCGTTGATCTTCTCGGCGAAGTCGGTGAGGGACGCACCGCGCGACAGGCGAACGGTCTCGCCGTTGCCGCGAGGCAGCATCACGCCGCCGACCGACGGGGCCTGCATGGCCTCGTACTCCTGGCGCCTCTGCCGCTTCGACTTACGGCCACGACGCGCCGGGCCGCCGGGACGGCCGAAGGCGCCCTGCGTGCCACCACGGCCGCCGGGGCCACCGGGACGGCCACCGAAGCCGGGACGACCGCCGCCGCCGGCACCGCCGGGACGACCGCCACCACCGGGACCGCGGCCACCGCCGGGGCCACCGCCGGGACGGGGACCGGCAGCCGGACGCTGCGGCATCATGCCCGGGTTCGGGCGGTTACCGGCGGGGCCGCCACCCGGGCGCGGGGCCTGGGGACGCGGCATGCCGCCGGGAGTGGGACGCGGGCCGCCGGGACCGGCCTGCGGACGGGGGCCGCCCTGACCGGCGCCCTGCGGACGCGGACCGCCCGGGGCACCGGGGCCACCGGGACGCGGGGCACCGCCGGGACGGGGCGCCTGCGGGCGCGCCATGCCGGTGGAGCCACCGGAGGTGAACGGGTTGTTGCCCGGACGCGGACCCGCGGGACGCGGGGCACCCGGACGGGGCGCCTGACGGTCGCCGCCGGGACGCGGGGCGCCACCGGGACGGCCGCCGCGCTCGCCACCGCGCTCGCCGCCCTGACCGCGCTCGCCCTGCGGGCGGCCGGCGGGACGGGGACCGGGGGTGGCACCGGGCCGGGAACCGGCGGCCGGGGCCGACGGGGGCGCGGTGAACTCCGGGTTCGCCGGGGCCGGCGAGGCGGGCGCCGGCTTGGGCGCCGCCGCGGGCTTGGGACCCGGGGTGGGACGCGGGCCGGGGACCGGCGCCGTGCTGCCTCCCGCGCGGCCTGCCGCTGCGGGGGGCGTGTCGGCCGCCGCGGGCTTCGGCGCGGGGGCGCCGGGCTTCGGGGCAGCGGGACGGGCCGCCTGCGCCGGGGAGGGCGCGGACGGGGCGGGGGTGCCTCCCGGGCGGCTCGCCGCCGAGGGGGAGGGCTTGGCCGGCGCGGCCTTGCGGGGTGCGCCGGGCTTCGCTGCGGACTTGCCGGCGTTGCCGCCGGGACCCTGCAGCGCGTCGGTCAGCTTGCGTACAACCGGCGCTTCGATCGTCGAAGACGCCGAACGGACGAATTCACCGAGTTCCTGGAGCTTGGCCATGACGACCTTGCTCTCCACACCGAACTCCTTGGCGAGTTCGTATACCCGGACCTTAGCCACATCGCTCCTTTTAGGTCCGGGTTACCGCCGGACCGTCGCTACTTCATGGGCGTACTCATCGCGTACTCATCGAGTGCTCATCGCAATCTCGACCTACTTCCAACTCGCGAGGTACCTGACCGCACGGTGTTCCGTGCCGTACTTCTTCTTACGGTGCCGGCTGCTCGACGTACCGGCGGACGTTCGCGACGTCGAGCGGTCCCTGGACCCTGAAGGCCCTCGGGAACGCCCGGCGGCGGACCGCCAGGTCGAAACAGACCGAGGCGGGATGCACATAAGCACCCCGGCCGGGCAGCGTACCGCGTGGATCGGGGGCGCACTCGCCCATGATCACCACGATGCGCAGCAGATCGTGCTTGGCCGCTCGCTCCCGGCACCCCACACAGGTTCGCTCAGGGCAGGCGCGGGTGTGCGTCCGGCCAGACACGGTTAAGTCTACCTCCCCGCACCGACCTCACCCCTTTGGGGCAAAAATCGAACGGTTGTTGTCGTGATCTCGCCATCGCACAACGTGACGATGACGCGTTCTATTCCCCGGACGCGCCGGGGAACGCTCGTCAGTCCTGGTCGCCGGCGGGCTGCTGCTCGGTGTCCGGGCGGATGTCGATGCGCCAGCCGGTCAGGCGTGCGGCCAGACGGGCGTTCTGCCCCTCCTTGCCGATGGCCAGCGACAACTGGTAGTCCGGCACGGTCACCCGGGCGGACCTGGCGGCCAGGTCGACGACCTCCACCTTGGAGACGCGCGCCGGGGAGAGCGCGTTCGCCACCATGTCGGCCGGGTCGTCCGACCAGTCCACGATGTCGATCTTCTCACCGTGCAGCTCGGCCATCACGTTGCGCACCCGGCTGCCCATCGGGCCGATGCAGGCGCCCTTGGCGTTGAGGCCCGAACGGGTGGACCGGACCGCGATCTTGGTGCGGTGACCGGCCTCACGGGCGATCGCCGCGATCTCGACGGACCCGTCCGCGATCTCCGGCACCTCCAGGGCGAACAGCTTCTTCACCAGGTTGGGGTGCGTCCGGGACAGGGTGACCGACGGGCCGCGCACGCCCTTGGCGACGCGGACGACGTACGTACGCAGCCGCAGCCCGTGCGTGTACTCCTCGCCCGGCACCTGCTCCTGCACCGGGAGGATGGCTTCCAGCTTGTCGTCCAGCTTCACCAGGACGTTCTTGGGGTCCTTGCCCTGCTGCACCATGCCGGCGACGATGTCGCCCTCACGGCGGGCGTACTCGCCGAAGGTGACGTCGTTCTCGGCGTCCCGCAGCCGCTGCTGGATGACCTGACGGGCGGTGCTCGCCGCGATCCGGCCGAAGTCCGACGGCGTGTCGTCGAACTCCTTGGGCTCCTGCCCCTCCTCCAGGTCGGCCGGATCCTCCTTCGCCCACACCGTCACATGACCGGTCTGCCGGTCCAGCACGACACGGGCGTGACGTCGGGCTCCCTCGGTGCGGTGGTAGGCGATGAGGAGGGCCGACTCGATGGCCTCGACCAGCAGGTCGAAGGCGATCTCCTTCTCCTGTGCCAAGCCCCTCAGGAGCTTCACGTCGATGTCCACGGCTACGCCTCCTCTTCCTTCTTGTCCTTGCGGTTGAACTCGATCTCCACGCGCGCCTTGGCGATGTCCCCGAACGCCACGCGGCGGGCGGTGGGCTTGCGCCCCTTCACACCCGGCACCTCGAGATCGAGGCCCTCGTCGTCCACGGAGAGGATGCGGGCCACCAGCTCGCCCCCTCCCTCCGCCCCCTGGGCGGTCAGCTGGAGCTTCACCAGGCGGCCGGTGGCGCGTACGTAGTGGCGGTGCTCGGTCAGCGGGCGGTCCGCGCCCGGCGAGCTGACTTCGAGGACGTACTCCTCGTCGCCCATCGCGTCCGTCTCGTCGAGCTTGTCGGAGATGGCGCGGCTCAGCTCGGCACAGGCGTCGAGTTCCACGCCCTCGTCCGAGTCGACGACGATCCTCAGCATCCGCCTCCGGCCCGCCCGGGACACCTCGATCTCCTCGAGGTCCAGGTCCTCCGCGTTGACCAGCGGTTCCAGCAGCCCGCGCAGCCTTTCGCTCTGGGTGGTGCTCATCCGGGTGACTCCTCGGCCGCGTGTGCTGTTGTGGGATCGTCGCGTGTCAGATCAAAGGGTATCCGGTCGCGGGGGGTGTTGCCGTCCACCTCGCGACAAGCCGCAGGTACGCTCGCCTGCGGTGATCTTCGGGTCCGGCTGGTCCGGCTGCTGAGGGAGTGACGCGTGAGGCGTACGGGAACGACACGCAGACACGCGCTCATCGCGTCGGGCGCGGTGGCGGCGGCCGGTGTGCTCGGCGCGTGCACAGCGGACGACGAGGGCGGCACGGCGTCCGCTTCGGCTGCCGAACGCTCCGCGCGCGCGGAGACGGCGCTGCGGCGCCGGTCGGCCGCGACGAGCGCGACGCTGCTGGCCAAGTACGACGAGGTCCTCGCCGTACACCCCTCCCTGGCCCACCGGCTGGCCCCGCTGCGCGCGGCGGGGGCGGCCCATGTCGCGGCCCTGGCGCCCCCGGGAACGTCACCCTCGCCGAGCGGCCCGGCCACCGCGGGCGTGCCCACCGCGCCGGAGCCCCCGGCCCGGGCGGCGGTGCCTCCGGGCGGCCCGGCCGCTCCGGTGGGCACCGTGCCCGCCGACCCCGGCGTCGCGGTCGCGGAGCTGGCCGCGGCGGCGCGGCGGACCGCCGACGCGCACGCCGCCGTCCTGCTCACCGCCCCGCCCGAGTACGCCCGGCTGCTGGCGTCCGTCGCCGCCGCGGCGGCCGCGCACGCCTACCTGCTGACCAGTGAAGGGACCCCGTCATGAGCGAGGCCGCCCTGGAGGCCGCCCAGGCGGCGCTGGCCGCCGAGCACGCGGCCGTGTACGGGTACGGGGTCGTCGGCGGCCGGATCGGTGACGGACGGGCGGCGGAGGCGACCGCCGCGTACGCCGCACACCGGGCCCGGCGGGACGCGCTGGCGCGCGCGGTGCGCGACCTGGGCGGCAGGCCCGCCGCGTCCGCCGCCGCGTACGCCCTGCCGTTCCCGGTGCCGGACGCGGCCGCGGCCGTACGGCTGGCGGCGGAGCTGGAGGACCGGGTCGCGGGCGTCTACTCCGACCTCGTACGGTCCGCGGAGGGGCCGCTGCGGCGCGAGGCGGCGAGCGCGCTGCGGGAGGCGGCGGTCCGGGCCGTGCGGTGGCGGGGCAGCGGCGTAGCCTTTCCAGGGCTCGTCGAGCGACTGTGAGGCCGGGCTCCGAGAGGGAACTTCGAGAGGGAACAACGCACGCATGGGTTTTGAACCGCCGCAGCGACTGGTGCGGGCTCTCGGCGAGACGTACGGCGACGCGGCCGCGGGCGACTGGCTCGCCCGGCTTCCGGAGCTCGCCCGGCGGGCGGTCGACCTGCGGCACCTGGACGTCGAACGGGTGATCGCGCCGGGTGGCCGCAGCAGCCTCGTCGCGCTCGTGAGGCTGCCGGACGGCACCCCCGCCGCGCTGAAGGTGGCGCCGCCGTTCGCCGCGCCGGACCTGGAGCGGGCGGCGCTCGCGCACTGGAACGGCTGGGGCACGGTACGCCTGCTGGAGCCGTCCGGGGCGGAGGCGGGCAGCCCGGAGGCGGCCGGGGCGGGGGCGGCCCGGGCGGGCCTGCTGCTGGAGCGGCTGCACACGGAGGTGAGCCTGCGCTCCCTGCCGGAGTCCAAGGCGCTGCTGGAGGCGGCCGGTACGGTGCGGCGACTGTGGGTGGACCCGCCGGAGGGCCACGGCTTCGAGTCGGTCGCCGAGCGGACCGCGCGGCAGGCGGAGGCGATGCGGGCGGTGAAGGACACCGAGACGGCCGCACTGGTGTCCGCCGCCCTGGACGCCAGGGACGAGCTGGTGGCGGACGCTCCCGAGGCGCTGCTGCTGCACGGCAACTTCCGGCAGGGCAAGGTGCTCGCCGGTGAGCGCGCGCCCTGGCTTGCGGTCGGCCCCGATCCGCTCGTCGGCGAACGCGCGTACGACCTGGCCCGGCTGGTCCGCGACCGGGTCGAGGACCTCGTCGCGGCGGCCTCCGGCCCCTCGTCGGGGCGCCGCCGGGTGAACAAGCTGGCCGACTCCCTCGACGTGGACCGCGAGCGGCTGCGCCGCTGGACGCTGTTCCGGGCCGTGGAGTCGGGGACGCGGGCGCTGGCGGCCGGGCGACGGCAGGACGGGGAGCTGCTGCTGGAGTTCGCCGGCTGGCTCTAGAACTCCCCGAATGGCCCTATAGGTGCGATATTGGGGATAACGCACCCGTACCACCCGGCTCGGACGGGAGGGCCGTCATGGTCGAGGAACTGCTGGCAGCGGCGACGGCTGTGGGTTCGGCCGCCGTGGTGTACGTGGCGGCCGCCGCCAGGGTCGTCAAACAGTACGAGAAGGGCGTGGTGCTGCGCTTCGGGCGGCTCCGCAGCGGCATCCGGGGACCCGGGTTCACCATGGTGGTCCCGTTCATCGACCGCATGCACAAGGTCAACATGCAGATCGTGACCATGCCGGTGCCCGCCCAGGACGGCATCACCCGCGACAACGTCACGGTCCGGGTCGACGCGGTGATCTATTTCAAGGTCGTGGACGCGGCGGCGGCGATCATCCGGGTCGAGGACTACCGCTTCGCGGTCTCCCAGATCGCCCAGACCTCGCTCCGCTCGATCATCGGCAAGAGCGACCTCGACGACCTCCTCTCGAACCGGGAGAAGCTCAACCAGGGGCTGGAGCTGATGATCGACAACCCGGCCGTCGAGTGGGGTGTGACCATCGACCGGGTCGAGATCAAGGACGTCTCGCTGCCGGAGACGATGAAGCGCTCGATGGCCCGCCAGGCGGAGGCCGACCGCGAGCGGCGGGCCCGGGTCATCAACGCGGACGCCGAACTCCAGGCGTCGAAGAAGCTGGCCGAGGCGGCGGGGGTGATGTCGGAGACCCCCTCCGCGCTCCAGCTGCGGCTGCTCCAGACCATCGTCGCCGTCGCCGCCGAGAAGAACTCGACGCTGGTGCTGCCGTTCCCGGTGGAGCTGCTGCGCTTCCTGGAGCGGGCGGCGCAGGATCCGTCCCCGGAGCCCCGGCGGCCCTCCGCCGCCCCGCACCCGGCCTCACTGCACGTCCACGACCCGCACCTGCACGACGCGCTGGACGCGGCACCCGAACCGGCACCGGCACGGGCGCCGGCGACGGCGCCCCAGGCGCGGGACGACGACGCCGGTACGGCCGGCTGTATCTGAGCCGCCGCCCTGCGCGCCGAGCCGGGTGGACGGCTGTATCGCCGCCCTGCGCGCCGAGCCGGGTGGACGGCTGTATCCGAACCGCCGCCCTACGCGCCGAGGCGGGCGATCGCCTCGTCGACCGTCAGCTCCTCGCGCTCACCGGTGCGGCGGTCCTTCAGCTCGACGACGCCCTCGCCCGAGCGGCGGCCGGCGACGAGGATCTTCGGTACGCCGATGAGCTCGGCGTCCGTGAACTTCACACCCGGCGACACCCCGGCCCGGTCGTCGACCAGGACCCGCAGGCCGGCCTCGCCGAGCTTGCCCGCCACGTCGAGGGCGAGCTCCGTCTGGAGGGCCTTGCCGGCCGCGACGACGTGGACGTCGGCCGGGGCGATCTCGCGGGGCCAGCACAGGCCCTGCTCGTCGGCGTGCTGCTCGGCAAGGGCCGCGACCGCGCGGGAGACGCCGATGCCGTACGAGCCCATGGTGACGCGGACGGGCTTGCCGTTCTGGCCCAGGACGTCCAGCTGGAAGGCGTCGGCGTACTTGCGGCCGAGCTGGAAGATGTGACCGATCTCGATGGCGCGGTCGATCTTGAGGTGGCCGCCGCAGTTCGGGCAGGGGTCGCCCTCCTCCACCACGACGACGTCCAGATACTGGTCGACCTCGAAGTCACGCCCGGCGACCACGTTCTTCGCGTGCGTGTCGGGCTTGTTGGCACCGGTGATCCAGGCCGTGCCGGGCGAGACGCGCGGGTCGGCGATGTACCGGACCTTGTCGAGACCCTGCGGGCCGACGTAACCGCGCACGAGGTCGTCGCGGCCCTCGAAGTCCTCGCCGGTGACCAGCTCGACGGCCGCCGGGGCCAGGTGGTCCTCCAGCTTGCCGAGGTCCACCTCGCGGTCGCCGGGGACACCGACGGCGACGATCTCGCCGTCGACCTTGACCAGCAGGTTCTTCAGCGTGTGGGAGGCCGGGACGCCCAGGTGCGCCGCGAGCGTCTCGATGGTCGGCGTGTCGGGGGTGTCCAGCTCCTCGACCGGGCCGTGCGCGGTGGGGTCCTCCGGCTGCTGCGTGAAGGTGACGGCCTCCGTGTTGGCGGCGTAGTCGCAGTTCGGGCAGTACACGAAAGTGTCCTCACCGGCGGCGGCCGGGGCGAGGAACTCCTCGGAGGCCGAGCCGCCCATGGCACCCGACACCGCGGAGACGATCTTGTGCCGGAGCCCGAGCCGGTCGAAGATCTTGATGTACGCCTCACGGTGCAGCGCGTACGACTCGGCCAGGCCCTCGTCCGTCGTGTCGAAGGAGTACGAGTCCTTCATCTGGAACTCGCGGCCGCGCAGGATGCCGGACCGGGGACGCGCCTCGTCGCGGTACTTCGTCTGGATCTGGTAGAGGATCACCGGCAGGTCCTTGTAGGACGTGCACTGGTCCTTGACCAGCTGGGTGAAGATCTCCTCGTGGGTGGGGCCGAGCAGGTAGTCGGCGCCCTTGCGGTCCTTGAGGCGGAACAGCTCGGCGCCGTACTCCTCCCAGCGGCCCGTCGCCTCGTAGGGCTCCTTGGGCAGCAGCGCCGGCAGCAGGACCTCCTGCCCGCCGATCGCGTCCATCTCCTCGCGCACCACGCGGGAGACGTTCTCCAGGACCCTCATGCCCAGCGGCAGCCAGGACCAGATGCCCGCGGCGTTGCGACGGACGTAACCGGCGCGGACGAGCAGCTTGTGGCTGAGCGTCTCGGCGTCCGCCGGGTCGTCGCGCAGTGTCTTGACCATCAACCGGGACATGCGCTGGACCTGGGCCATGGGGAACTCTCCTGCGGTGAAAAGTGTGATGGCTAGGAGGTTAGCTCCGGGGCGGCTGCTGGCGGAAATCAGTTCCGCCCCGGGGACCCCTCCCGGCGCAGCAGCGGCAGCGGCGCGCCCATCACCGCGTACGGCTTCGCGGCGCTCGGGAAGTGGACCCGCCGGGCGAGGTCCGTGTAGCCGAGGGCCCGGTAGAGGAAGCGGGCCGGATTCTCGACGTCGATGGCGGAGAGGATGGAACGCGGCTGCTCGACGGCGTCCGTGATGCCGGTGATCAGCTGCCGGCCGATGCCACGGCCCTGGAAGTCGGGGTGGACATGGAGCTCGGTGATGACGAAGGAGTCGTCGAGCCAGGCGTCGTTGCCCTCACGGACCAGGTACGGCTGGACGACCGTCGACCACCAGTGGGTGCGGTCGTTGGGCATCCCGTACACGAAGCCGACCAGCCGCCCGGCGGAGGTCGTCGCGGCGTAGGCGCACGCGTCCGGGCTGCGCAGGTGGCGAAGCACGATGTGGCGACGGACCGCGACCTCGTCCTCGGTCAGCCCGAAGGCGACGGCCTGTACGGCGAGGGCGGCGTCCACGTGCGCGGCGAGGTCGGCGGGACGGATCACGACGTCATCCATGCGACCGAACCTTACAAGCGCTTCGGAAGGGCACGCTCGAGCGCGTCAGAAGAGCACGCTCATGAAGGCACCGACCTCCTGGAACCCGACGCGGCGGTAGGCGGCCCTGGCCGGGAGGTTGTAGTCGTTGACGTACAGCGAGACGACCGGCGCGACGTCGTCGAGGGCGTACCGCAGCACGGCGGCCATCCCGGTCTCGGACAGGCCCCGGCCCCGGTACTCGGGGGCGACCCAGACGCCCTGGATCTGGCAGGCCTGGGAGGTGGCCGCGCCGATCTCCGCCTTGAAGACGACCTTGCCGTCGTCGACACGGGCGAAGGAGCGGCCGGCGCCGACGAGTTCGGCGACGCGTGCCTGGTACAGCAGGCCGCCGTCGCCGGCCATCGGCGAGATGCCGACCTCCTCGGTGAACATGGCCACGCACGCCGGCATGATCACGTCCATCTCCTCCTTGCGGATGCGGCGGACGTACGGGTCGGGCTCGACGTCCGGGGACGGCCGGTCGGTGACCATCAGCGGCTGACGGGCGCGGACGTCCCGCGCGGGGCCCCAGCTCGGCTCGAGGAGCCGCCACAGCCGCGCGGTGGGCTCCGCGGGGCCGACGATCGACGAGCAGCGGCGCCCGGCCCGGCGGGCGCGGTCGGCGAAAGCGCGGACGGCTTCGGGCGTGGCGCAGATCGGGACGAGGTTGGCGCCGGAGTAGCAGAGCGAGCGCAGCCGCCCGTCCGCGTACCAGCCCCACATCTCGCCACCGAGGCGCCACGGGTCGAGCCCCGCGACCTGCACGCGGGAGGTGACGAACGCGTTGGCGACGGGCTCGCTCTCCAGAACGGCGAGCGCGGCGCCGAGGTCGCTGGGCTCGAGCACCCGGGTGGTGGTCTGCGTCAACACGAGGGGGCCTCACCATGCGTTCCATACGGGTCCTGGCACTGTACCCGGCGCCGCCGCGGATACGTCCGGCCGACGCCGGCCCCTCCCCGGGCGAGCCCGGCCGCGGGCGGCTGCGGGGGGCGGTGCGTGGCGGGGGCCGTGGGCGGGTGCGGGGGGGGTGCGTGGCGGGGGCGGGTGTGTGACGGAGGCCTGGCCGTGGGCGGTGTGTGGCGTGGGGCGGTGGCTTCGCCGTTGTGGGCAGTCGTTCCGCTGAGGCGGAACGGGTGGGCACAACGGGCGGGACCTCTGCCCGGTGCCCCACGGGGCGGGGGGCGCGGTGGGGGTGGGCGGGGCCCCTCCGGGCTCGCCTCCTCGGGGTCGGCGGCCTTGGGAACGAGTCGGGGAACCCGCCCGTCGCCGCCAACCCCTGCGGGGGCGACCCTGCACGGCCCCACCCGGGCCGGAACCCGGGTGCGGGGCACGAGGAGACAGCCGTACGCCGGGTACGGAATGGCGCTCGTCAGCTGATGGTGACGGCGGGTTCTCCCGACGCGACGCCGTCCTTCTCCATCTGCTCGGCGATCTTCATCGCCTCCTCGATCAGCGTCTCGACGATCTTCGACTCCGGGACGGTCTTGATGACCTCGCCCTTCACGAAGATCTGGCCCTTGCCGTTGCCGGAGGCGACACCCAGGTCCGCCTCGCGCGCCTCGCCCGGGCCGTTCACGACGCAGCCCATGACGGCGACGCGCAGCGGGACCTCCAGGCCGTCGAGGCCGGCGCTGACCTGGTCGGCGAGCTTGTAGACGTCCACCTGGGCGCGGCCGCAGGAGGGGCAGGAGACGATCTCCAGGCGGCGCTGGCGCAGGTTGAGGGACTCCAGGATCTGGATGCCGACCTTGACCTCCTCCGCCGGCGGGGCGGAGAGGGAGACGCGGATGGTGTCGCCGATGCCCTCGGAGAGCAGAGCACCGAAGGCGACGGCCGACTTGATGGTGCCCTGGAAGGCGGGACCCGCCTCGGTGACGCCAAGGTGCAGCGGGTAGTCGCACCGGGCGGCGAGCTGGCGGTAGGCGTTGACCATGACGACCGGGTCGTTGTGCTTGACCGAGATCTTGATGTCCCGGAAGCCGTGCTCCTCGAAGAGGGACGCCTCCCACAGCGCGGACTCGACCAGCGCCTCGGGGGTGGCCTTGCCGTACTTCTCCAGCAGCCGCTTGTCGAGGGAGCCCGCGTTGACGCCGATGCGGATGGGAGTGCCCGCGTCGCCGGCGGCCTTCGCGATCTCCTTGACCTTGTCGTCGAACTGCTTGATGTTGCCCGGATTGACCCGCACCGCCGCACACCCCGCGTCAATCGCGGCGAACACGTACTTCGGCTGGAAGTGAATGTCCGCGATCACCGGGATCTGCGACTTCCGCGCGATCGTCGCCAACGCGTCCGCGTCGTCCTGCGTGGGACAGGCCACCCGCACGATCTGACACCCCGACGCCGTCAGCTCCGCGATCTGCTGGAGCGTGGCACCGATGTCGGAAGTCCGCGTCGTCGTCATCGACTGCACCGACACGGGCGCGTCCCCGCCCACGGCAACCGACCCGACCTGGATCTTGCGACTGACACGGCGGTCGGCCAGCTTGGTCGGAACGGACGGGATACCGAGAGAAATCGCGGTCATCTGCTGTGCAACCCCAAGGTGTGGATCGAGGTCCCGAGATCGGCGGGCTCCAGCTTCGAGATTACAGCCCCCCGATGACACGGCCGGACACCGCGGGGTGTCCGGCCGTTGTCGTTCACGCGTACGTACGCGGTCTAGGAGATCTTCACCGGGTTGACGATGTCCGCGACCAGGACGAGCAGGGTGAAGCAGATGAAGACTCCCGCCACCACGTAGGCGACCGGCATCAGCCTGGCGACGTCGAACGGTCCCGGGTCGGGCCGCCGGAAGACCTTCGCCAGGTTCCGGCGTACGGACTCCCAGAACGCGCCCGCGATGTGCCCGCCGTCCAGGGGCAGCAGGGGCAGCATGTTGAACAGGAAGAGGGAGAGGTTGAAGCCGGCCAGCAGGGTGAGGAACGTCGCGATGATGTTCTGCGTGGGGATGTCCAGGTTCATCACCTCGCCGCTGATCCGGGCGGCGCCGACGACGCCCACCGGGGAGTCCGCCTTGCGCTCGCCGTCGCTGAAGGCCGCGTTCCACAGGTCCGGGACCTTGGAGGGCAGGGCGACGATGGACTCGACACCGTTCTCGAGCATGTCGCCCATGCGCTCGACGGACTGGCCGAAGCTGAGCGGCAGGATCTCCGTCCTGGCGGCGAAGCCGAGGTAGCCGGCCGGTACGAACTTGCCGTCGACGACCTCGCCGTCCTCGTCCTTCTGGACCACTTCGTTCTTGATCAGCGTGGGGTGGAGGGTCAGTTCCTCGCCGTCGCGGACGACGGTGAGGTCCGTGGGGCCGATGGTGTCCCGGATGCGCTGGGAGAGCGTCGCCCAGTCGTCGACGGGCCTGCCGTCGAAGGCGACGATCTTGTCGCCCACCTTGAGGCCGGCGGCGTGGGCGGGGGACACCGGGTCGTCCTCGGCGCAGGTGTCGCGCTTCTCGCTCTGTTCGATGACGCACTTCTGCACGCCGGCGACCTCGGTCGTCTGGGTCGCGTACCCGAACGTCATCGAGACGCCGAGGAAGATCGCGACGGCGAGGATCAGGTTCATGAACGGTCCGGCGAACATGACGATGACGCGCTTCCAGGGCTTGCGCGTGTAGAACAGCCGCGTCTCGTCACCCGGCTGGAGCTCTTCGTACGCCGCCGACCGGGCGTCCTCGATCATGCCGCGGAACGGGGAGGTGGAGCGGGCCTCTATGCGGCCGTCGTCGCCGGGCGGGAACATGCCGATCATGCGGATGTAGCCACCGGCGGGGATGGCCTTGATGCCGTACTCCGTCTCGCCCTTCTTCCGCGACCAGATGGTGGGGCCGAAGCCCACCATGTACTGCGGCACGCGGATGCCGAAGAGCTTGGCCGTGGACAGGTGGCCCAGCTCGTGCCAGGCGATGGAGAAGAGCAGTCCGACGGCGAAGAGCCCGATGCCGAGGATCGTCAACAGAAGAGTCATGCGCGAGCCTCCGCGGTCGCCTTCGCCGTCAGTTCACGGGCCCGGGCGCGCGCCCAGGTCTCCGCCTCCAGGACGTGCCGGGTGGTCAGGGAGGTTCCCCCGGCCGGGGTTCCGTGCTCGGTCACGACGGCCGTGACGGTGTCCATGATGCCGTTGAAGGGGAGCCGCCCGGCGAGGAACGCCTCCACGCACTCCTCGTTCGCGGCGTTGAACACGGCCGGGGCCGTGCCGCCGAGCTGTCCGACGTGGCGGGCGAGGCCGACGGACGGGAAGGCTTCCGTGTCGAGCGGGAGGAATTCCCAGGTGGACGCCTTGGACCAGTCGAAGGCGGGCGCGGCGTCGGGGACGCGGTCGGGCCAGCCGATGCCGATGGCGATCGGCCCGCGCATGTCGGGCGGAGTGGCCTGGGCGAGGGTGGACCCGTCGGTGAACTCGACCATCGAGTGGACATACGACTGCGGGTGGACGACCACCTCGATGCGGTCGAAGGGAATGTCGTAGAGCAGGTGTGCCTCGATGACTTCCAGACCCTTGTTGACGAGCGTGGCGCTGTTGACCGTGATCACCGGCCCCATGGCCCAGGTGGGGTGCGCGAGCGCGTCCTCGCGGGTGACGTGGGCCAGCTCCTCCCGCGTACGGCCGCGGAAGGGGCCGCCGGAGGCGGTGACGACCAGTTTCCGGACGTCGGCCCGGGTGCCGGCGGCCAGCGCCTGGAAGAGCGCGGCGTGCTCGGAGTCGACCGGGATGATCTGGCCCGGCTTGGCGAGGGCCTTCACCAGCGGGCCGCCGACGATCAGCGACTCCTTGTTGGCGAGGGCGAGGGTCCGGCCCGCTTCGAGGGCGGCGAGGGTCGGCGCGAGGCCGATGGAGCCGGTGATGCCGTTGAGCACGGTGTGGCAGTCGGAGGCGGCGACCTGGGTGGCGGCGTCCGGTCCGGCGAGGATCTCGGGCAGCGGCTCGGAGCCGTACTGCTCCCTCAGCGCCTCCCGCAGTACGGGCACGGCCTCCTCGCGCGCCACGGCCACCGTACGCACCCCAAGCCGCCGCGCCTGCTCGGCGAGGAGCCCGGCCCGGCCGCCGGCGGCGGACAGGGCGGTGACGCGGAAGCGGTCGGGGTTGCGCAGCACCAGGTCGATGGCCTGGGTGCCGATGGACCCGGTGGAGCCGAGGACGACGATGTCCCGGCGGCCTTCGGATGGATCGAAGGCGATGTGCGGGTCTGCGAGGGGGGCTGGGCTGTCGCTCATGCCCCCCATTCTTGCCGCATCCGCGGCGTGCCAGGACCCGGCATCCCCTAAGCCGGGGAAGTGAACTTCCCCCAATGGGCGTGGAAGTCCGGGAACGTCTTGCGTACGCAGCCGGGGTCGTCGAAGGAGATGCCGGGGGTGCGGAGGCCCGTGACAGCGAAGGACATGACGATGCGGTGGTCGCCGTGGGTGATGATCTCGGCGGGGCCGGGGGTGCCGGGGTGGATCTCGATCCAGTCGGGGCCGGTGGTGACCGCGACGCCGAGGCGCCGCAGGTTCTCGGCGCACGCCTCCAGCCGGTCGCACTCCTTGACCCGGGTGTTCGCCACGTCCTCGATCCGGACCGGGCCGTCGGCGTACGGGGCGAGGGCGGCGAGGGTCGGCATGGTGTCGGAGATGTCCCGCATGTTGACGGTGAGGCCACTGAGGCGGCCGGTGCCGCGCACGGTGGTGCCGTCGGCGGTGATCGTCACGTCGGCACCCATGCGGCGCAGGACGTCGACGAAGGCCAGGTCGCCCTGGAGGGCGCCGGTACCGAGGCCCTCGACGGTGACCTCGCGACCGGTGAGCGCGGCGGCGGCGAAGAAGTAGCTGGAGGTCGAGGCGTCGGGCTCGATGGCGTACGTGGTGGCGCGGTAGCCGGTCGGGGGGACGGTGAAGACGTCGCCCTCGCGGGCGGGTACGGCACCGAAGGACCGCATCATGGCGAGGGTGATCTCGACGTACGGCTCCGAGACCAGGTCAGTGACGGTGATCGACAGCCCCTCGGTGGTGAGCGGGCCGAGCATCAGCAGGGCGGTGAGGTACTGGGACGACTGCCCGGCGTCCAGGGTGAGCGCCCCGCCCTTGATGCCGGACGCGGCGATCCGCAGCGGGTGGTGGCCCTCGGCCTCCTCGTGGCGGATGTCGGCGCCCAGGGTGCGCAGGGCGTCGGTGAGCGGTGCGAGGGGGCGGCGGCGCATCTGCGCGGAGGCGTCGAACCGGAAGTCGCCGTGTCCCGCGGCGGCGAGCGCCGGCAGGAACCGGGCGGTGGTGGCGCCGTCCCGGCAGTAGACGTCGGCGGCCGCGGCGGCGGGCCCGGCGGGGCGGCCGTGGACGCGCCACTCGCCGGGCGCGCGTTCGACCTCGTACCCGAGGGCGAGGAGCCCCTCGGCGAACCCTTCGGTGTCGTCGGAGGCGAGCGGGCGGAGGAGCCTGGTGGTGCCTTCCGCCGCCGCGGCGAGGAACAGGGCGCGGGCGGTGACGGACTTGGAGCCGGGGATGTCGATGACGGTCACGGCGCCCATCCTGCCGTCCGGGGCGGGACGGGCGCCGGGCGTCTCAGGTGCTGGTCGGCGTCCGGCGGCAGGCGGTGTGCGGTGCGCCCGGGGGCGTGGGGGCGGCGAGGGCGCCCGGAGGCCGGGGGCGCGGGGCGGTGCCGGGGGCGCGGGGCGGTGCCTGGGGCGTCCTGGCGCGGGTGCGGCGCGACCCGGCGGTGCGGTTCGCCCGGCGCGGCCCTACGGGCGGAGCACCGCGCGTACCGGACGACGGGCGCTGCTCACGCCCGGCCGGTGGCCGGTGGCAACGGCGATGGGGGCCTTCGTCCCCGGCGAGCGGCGGGCGCCGCCGAGGGGCCGGCGGCGCCCGGCCGGGCGGGTGGTGCTGTCCACCCACCCGGAACGATCACCGGATGGGGCGGTGGACGTTCTCCCGGGTCGCCGGGCCGGGAGTGGCGTCGGCGATCCAGGGGCCGTCGCCGCTGGGATCGATGATGCCCTCCTCCAGCCAGGTGTACGTGCCGGACAGGACGCCCTTGACGACCTTGCCGTCGATGTCGTCGGTGTTGGTCCAGAGTCGGCCGAACAGCTCCTCGACGCGGATGCGGGACTGGCGGCAGAAGACGTCCGCCAGCTGGTACGCCTCGCGGCCGTGGTCGCCCGTGGAGCGCAGCAGCTCGGCCCGCACACAGGCGGCGCTCATCGCGAACAGCTCGGCGCCGATGTCGACGATCCGGCCGAGGAAGCCCTGCTTGGTCTCCATGCGGCCCTGCCAGCGGGACATGGCGTAGAAGGTGGACCGGGCCAGCTTGCGGGAGGTGCGTTCGACGTAGCGGAGGTGGGCCGACAGGTCGGCGTGGCCGGTGGGGTGGAAGTCCCCGTAGGCGCGCGGCAGCTGGCCCGGTCCGGCGACGAGCTTCGGCAGCCAGCGGGCGTAGAACACGCCGGCCTGGGCGCCCGCCCTGGCCTTGTCGCCGAGTGTCTTGTCGGGGTCGATGATGTCGCCGGCGACCGCGAGGTGGGCGTCGACGGCCTCGCGGGCGATCAGCAGGTGCATGATCTCGGTGGAGCCCTCGAAGATGCGGTTGATCCGCAGGTCGCGCAGGAGCTGCTCGGCGGGGACGGCCCGTTCGCCGCGGGCGGCGAGGGACTCGGCGGTCTCGTAGCCGCGGCCGCCGCGGATCTGGACGAGTTCGTCGGCGATGAGCCAGGCCATTTCCGAGCCGTACAGCTTGGCGAGGGCGGCTTCGATGCGGATGTCGTTGCGGTCCTCGTCGGCCATCTGGCTGGCCAGGTCGACGACGGCTTCGAGGGCGAACGTGGTGGCGGCGATGAAGGAGATCTTCGCGCCCACGGCTTCGTGCCGGGCGACGGGCTTGCCCCACTGCTCGCGTACGGAGGTCCATTCGCGGGCGATCTTCAGGCACCACTTGCCGGCGCCGACGCACATGGCGGGCAGGGAGAGGCGCCCGGTGTTGAGGGTGGTGAGCGCGATCCTGAGGCCTGCGCCCTCGGGGCCGATGCGGTTGGCCGCGGGGACGCGGACCTGGTGGAAGCGGGTGACGCCGTTCTCCAGGCCGCGCAGGCCCATGAAGGCGTTGCGGTTCTCGACGGTGACGCCGTCCGAGCCGGCCTCGACGATGAACGCGGTGATGCCGCCCTTGTGGCCTTCGGACTTCGGTACGCGGGCCATGACGACCATCAGGTCCGCGACCACCCCGTTGGTGGTCCACAGCTTGACGCCGTCGATGACGTAGTCGTCGCCGTCCGGGACGGCGGTGGTGGCGAGTCGCGCCGGGTCGGAGCCGACGTCGGGTTCGGTGAGGAGGAAGGCGGAGATGTCGGTGCGGGCGAGGCGCGGGAGGTAGGTCTCCTTCTGTTCGGGGCTGCCGAACTGTTTGAGCGGCTGCGGCAGTCCGATCGACTGATGGGCGGAGAGCAGGGCGCCGACGGCGGGGCTGACGGAGCCGACCAGGGCGAGGGCCTTGTTGTAGTACACCTGGGTGAGGCCGAGGCCGCCGTACTTGGTGTCGATCTTCATCCCGAGGGCGCCGAGCTCCTTGAGGCCGTCGATGACGGCGTCGGGGATGCGCGCCTCGCGCTCGATCAGGGCGCCGTCGATCTTCGTCTCGCAGAAGTCGCGCAGCTTGGCGAGGAACTCCTCGCCCCGCTGCGCCTGTTCGGTGGGGGGCAGCGGATGCGGGTGGATCAGGTCGAGCCGGAACCGGCCGAGGAACAGCTCCTTGGCGAAACTGGGCTTGCGCCAGTCCTGTTCACGGGCGGCCTCGGCGACCTGACGGGCTTCGCGCTCGGAGACTTTGGGCTGGTGGTGGGGGCCGGACATGGTGGGCTCACCTCGCCGCGTTGGGGGGCGTCCGGCCGGTGGTCCTGCCGGCCGGTGCTACTCGACCGTATTACCCGATTACGGCGGGTACGAAAAGGCGGCCGGAGCCCCCGCACGGTGCGATTCTCAGACCGCCTTTGACCTGGGATACTGCTCTGACCTGCCCAAACGGTGATCGCAGCCGCCCTCGTTTTCACTCGTCCGCCCGCATCTCCCCATTCCTCTGACCGGTCGCGTTCCCGTGGGAACACGACGGGGAACGGCCCCGCACAGCGGTTTCTCCCCGAGGGGGCTGAGCGTGGTGAGGGCGACCATGATCGTCACGGAGACGTGGCACGGCTCCTTCTCCAGGTCTTGCCAGGTGTGCGAGGCACCCTTGCGCGGGTCGGCACCGAGTGCGCCGTGAAGGGCCTCCCCCGGTGGCAGACACACCACTGCCCCAGCACCAGCCGCCTGGCCATCGGGGCAGTGGTCTGTCCGGATCCGGGTCAGTCCAGGTTCAACCGCTCCAGGAGCCCCAGGAGCCGCGCGTCCAAGACGTTCTCCGCGTCCGGAGTGATCGTGGCCAGGGCCACCATGGCGGTCACGATGACGTCGCCCAACTCCTTCTCGACGTCCTGCCACGTATGGGAATTGCCCTTACGCGGGTTGGCGCCGAGCACGCCGTGCAGGGCCTCCGCGACCTCCCCGAACTCCTCCCCGATCTTGAGCACCCGCAACAGCTTCACGTCACCGGCCGCGGCCGGAGTGGCCTCCTCGTCAAGCCAGTCCCGCAGCTTGTGCACGCCGTCCCACGTCGTCCGGTCCATGCTCTTCTCCTCGTCGCTCTACTGGGGTTGTCAGCGGGTCGAGCTACGCAGGCCACACGGCCGGGCCGCGCGCCCACGAGGGCGGTCAGGGCCACGTAGCCACCGGCGTCCGGACCAGCGCCGGATACGCCGCCAGGCGGCCCGCCCCGTGTCGCCGTCGGCCTGGGCGCGGGGCCGGAGCAGGCTGATGCTGACCGCCACGTACTGCATGGGGGAGGCTCCGCCCCCGCTCGGCTTGAAAGTGTCCGGCACAGCTCTCCTCACGGGGGCACTACAGCGCCGGCACCAGGTCGCGGGCGCGGTCGGGGCCGGGCACGCGGGGCGACTCTGTCGCGGTGACGGCCGGGCCCACCGCCGGCGCGGAGTGGTCCGTCAGCCGGTCCTCGGCCTTACGCGCCCCGTGCCCGTACGTACAGCAGGTCACGCGGCGGGCGAGGGAGGCCGGTTCGACACGACGGCCATCCCGTTCCAGATGTAATGGTGGCGGCGCGGGCTGTTCGCAGCGAGCGAAGCCGTACGACCCTGACGGTGGGGTCAGTCTGCCCTCCGCCTGTCGAAGGTGGCGAAGGCCAGCATCAGCGTGCCTGACGCGAGGGTGAGGTGCATCAGGCTACCGAAGAGCGGTTGCAGCACCTCCAGAGTGCGGTCCCCGGGGCTACGTGCGACGAGGACCACCCCTGTGACGACGACTGCCTGGACCACGAAGAAGGCGGCACAGGTCCACCAGTCACGACGACGGCCGCGTCGGAGTGCCACGTAGAGGAAGGGCACCCAGGAAAGCAGCCCAAGGGAGCCGAGCGTCAGCAGGCACCAGGCGACACGCTGGAGGATGCCTGCTTCGAGGCGATCGGCCCGGCGGTCGGCCTGGGCTGCGCGGCGCCGGTAGACACGGGCTTCGCCCCGGCGGCCGGACCGACCGAGCAGGCGGGCGAGTTGCCGGGCAGCCTTGGAGTGGTCCCGGTCGGCGGCGCGGCGGTAATAGCGTTCCGCCGCCTGCACGTCGCCGTCCTGCTGCAGTCGTTCGGCGGTGATGAAGGCTGCCCGGAGGTCTCCGCCGTCGGCGGCCCGGCGATGGTAAGGGGTGGACTCGGCGCTCCGGCCGGACTTGTCGAGTACATCGGCGAGTTGGGCAGCGGCCTCGGAGTGTCCGAGGCGGGCGGCGAGTCGCAGGTAACCTTCGACCCTGCGTCGGCATTCGGCTGAGCTCAGGTCGCACAGCTCGGGACGTTCACGCCGAATTCCCTCCTGTTCCTCCACACGGGCGATGTATTCAATGCCGCGGAAGAAGCTGGCCTCGTGGTAGGCGTCCTTTGCCTGCTCCTCGCCGAAAAGCGGAAGGTATTGCTCTGCCTCTTCTTGGCGCCCCGTTAGGTACAGCAGCTTGGCCAGGTCCCAAACCTCGCGGTCCTCGCGGTCCTCGCCGTCCTCCGCAGCGGCGCGTGCGTAGGGCAGGGCCGCGTCTTCGCGGCCCAGCGCCGAGAGCGCCAAGATGAGCATCCTTCTGGCCGTACTGTCGCCCTCGTCCGCCGCAGGACGGGCGAGGGCCGCTGCCTGTGCGTTGTCCCCGCTGCGGCCGGTCTCGACGATACGCCGGTGGAGTTCGTCCTCGAAGCGGGGAGAGTCGCCTGGGCCGAGGCCGGCCAGGTCCAGGGCGGCGAACAGATCGCCGCGATTGGCCGACCAGTGGGTGTACTCGTCGGCCTCCGCCAGATCCGGAGACAGCAGGAACACCCCGCCGCCAGGTGCACCGGCGGCCTCGATACGGGAGAGCAGGGCGGTACGGGCGTACTCCAGTTCCGCTCGGTCGGGTCGATCGAGGAATCCGGCATTGTTACAGCCGAAGGCGAGGCGCATGCGGGCGAAGCCGGATTCGCGCAGGGGACGGTGCGTGAGCTCCTTTGCCTCCTCCGGTCTGCCGGTCCGTACGAGCAGCAGCCCGAGGGCGGCCGCGGCCCCTGGAAGGTCCGCGTCCACTGCCCGGTTCAGCTGCTCTTCGGCCGCCTCCGTGCGGCCCAGGTCGGCGAGCAGAATCCCGTAGGCGGTGGTGGCGGCCTGGCTGCCGGCTGCCTCGGCACGTCGGAACCAGTCCTCGGCGTCCGCTTCCCGGCCGGTTTGGCGCAGGAGTTCGCCATGGAGGTACATGGCGCGGGCGTCGTCGTGGCGAGCGGCCAGCCGCAGCCAGACTTCGGCCTCGTGGGGGCGGTGGGTGCGGGCGAGCAGCAGCCCCAGATCGGTGGCGGCCATGACGGAACCGGCCCTGATCGCGGCACGCAGCACCTCTTCCGCCTCGCCGGGCCGCTCCTGTGCATCCAGCAGCCTGCCGAGCCAGGAGGCGATTATCGGGACGGTGTGGGCGTGCGGTCGCCAGGCGGCCTCCGCCACGTGCGGCAGGTCGGCCTGGAGGGCGGAGAAGCCGACGGCGAACCGGGCGGCCGGTTCAGGGGCCGCCATCAGCGCCTCGTCCCACACTTCCGGTGGCAGGGGGTTTTCGGTGCGGTCGACGAGATAGTCGAACGGCATCCAGGTGTCCGGCTCGTCGCCCGGCAGGAGCAGGCTGGTCACGCCGAAGCGAAGCGCGCCTGCCCAGGCGAACGCCTCGTCCGCCGTCTCGGGCCGCAGCAGTGCGCCTCCGGCCTGGGCGAGGCGTTGTTCGTGCAGGCGGAGCAGCAGCGAGCGCGGGTAGGGGCCCGGCAGACCGGTGCGAGACAGGTCGACCGCGGTGGCCACCAGCGCGGCGCCGCGCGGGTGGCCGCCGGGGCGGTCGGCGCTGTGCCACTCGTCCAACAGGGCGGGGCCGGCGGCAAGGTACTCGGCGATGCCATGGGGGCCGTGGTGGGCCAAGGCATGCGTGATGCGGTCGTCGGCGCAGGCGCGGGCTCGGGCCAGCTCGGTGCCGCTCCACATACGGTCCAGGTTCACGCGGCGGGCGGCGGCCAGCACCCCCTTGTAAGCCCCGCCGTTGGCCCCGGCGGTACCTCGCGCCGTGTCGTCGTCAGCCGTGTAGGTCTCGTACTGCCGCAGTCTCATGGTGGCGAGGACGGCGGTGGTGCCGGCGGCAAAGTGGCTCAGCAATGCGGGGGTCAGGCTGTCCGGTCCGGGTCCGAGGTAGCGCTCCAGGTCGTCCAGCCATACGACACAGGGCTCCGAGGAGCGGGCCACGGCGCGGGCCACCGCGGGAAGTTCGGTGTGGTCGGCCGGCTGCACAACGCGGTGGTCGGGGAGCGAGGCACGCAGCGCCTCGAAAGCGGCCCGCGTCTTGCCCGACGTGGAGTCGCCGGTGACCAGGACCAGTCCGCCGTCGCGGGCGGCTGCGGTCAGCAGGACGCGCAGCTCCTCGTCGATGTCCCGAGGGACGTACGGGGGCAGGACGCTGCCGTCCTGCCCTGGGCGTGCGCGGTGTACGCCGGCGAGCAGGCTGTCCCAGTCGCGGGCCCGCGGCCATCCCTGGGAGTCCTGTAAATGGACTGGCAGGGGAGCCGGCGGCGAGGTCTGCACGGTGATCGGCCCGTTGTTGGTGCCGATCTGGAAGACCGGACCGTTCTGTTCGCCGCCGGCTATGAGATTGACGTGGGCACCGTCCCCCGCGGCCCAGAGGGCGGCGAGAGCCTCTGCGAAACCTGGCTGGGCCTGAGCTCTCTCGCCGAGAGCGAGGGCGAGCGCTCCGGCGAGGGCGGGATCGGAAGGAGCGGCGGTCACGGCCGCGAGCTCGGCCTCTCCGGTGGGACATTCAATGCCGGGAGGCAGGGGAGCACGTACGAGGGCGGCCAAGGCTTCCCGACGGGAACGGGCCCCGTCCTCATCACCGCGTACCGTCGCCAGCAGCAGCCCTTCCCACAGAAGCTCCACGCAACCACCCCCCCCGAAAGCCGACTGTGAACGACCGACAACCGGGGAACCCCCCGGCGGTGGGGCGCTCAGTCCTGTCGGCGCGGCGTGCTGTCCCCAGGAACGGCCGGGGACGGTGGTGCGGTGGTGATGGAGATCCCCGAGAAGTCCCGACCCTGTACCACGGGGCCGTTCTGAGTACCACCACTGATCATGTTGATTACTTCGCCGTCACCGGTGCGTACCAGCTTCGCCTGCTCATGCCATTGCCGAAGCCCGTCCCCGAATTCGTCGTCCACCGCTGCCCGCACTGCCAGAGCGGTGCTGAGCGCCTGCGCACGCGTCACATCGGCCGGCGCCTGGCCCAAGGCCACCAGCTCGGCTTCGCCGGAGCTGACCGCAGAGACCTGGCCGGAACCCCGCCCGGACTGGAACGGGCGCCGCACCAGGGCGCTCAGCCCCGCCCACGTCTGCCGGCCCACCTCACCGCCGACGCCGCCCGCGAGCGCCGCCAGCAACCCCACCGATACCGGATCCACGTCCAATCACCCTCCGTACGCGCTGCCACCAGGCTCAGCACACGCTACGACAGACACGGTTCCGGGGGAACCGCACTCTCCGCCAGCGCGAGCCGCCACGGGTCCGAGAACCCCTCCGGAGAAGTCGTCGAGACGCAGGACCAGCCTCGCCGCCGATCAGCGTGGGGGCCACGGTGTACGGGTCGGAGCATCTGATCTCCTCCGACCTCAGGTACAAGGGGAAGGCGGTCTCCCGAAAGGCATAGGTGCCGGGCCAGCGCGCCCCGGCCACTGCAACTCGACGAACTGGTTGAGGGCGACGACTCCGGGGAGTCGCCGCCCTCAACAACAGGACAACTGTGGGGTCGCCGACCCGAGTGTCAGTCCGTCCTCTTGAACGGTCCGAATCTGGATGGAGTCAGAGCGTTTCCGTCATCCTCGTGCCACTGGCAATGCGTCCCGTGGAGGTAGCCGGCGCCACCGTTGAGCAGGAACCACTTGCCTGGGGTGCCTTCAAGGTCGATCGAAACCGGCGGGCGAAACTCCGCGTCCACGGAAATCTCGAGCTGATCGCAGGCGGTCGACATGTGCAGGAAGTGCACGTTGGAGAAGAGGACATCGACTCTGCTCGGCGAGGTCTCCGACAGGCTGCGCAGGAGCAGACGGCGGTAGCTTACCGAGTAGTGCCAGATGCGGAAAGGGCGATCCCATTCAGCGATGAGCCTCATCAGGAACCTCCTCCTAGGAATCTGGAACCTGAGAGGATCTCATTAGTGATGTTCTCCCCACCCATGTAGAAGGAAAGTCTACTCGAACTGAGGTTGCCGACCCGGAAGGCACGCTCCAGGATCGCCATCTCCCTCTGCGTGGTATACCAATTGTCGCCTTGTCCCTGCGTGACGGCGTCATCGAAGAGCTCGGCCGGAGTGCCCTTCTTGCCGCTGGTCATCGCGAATCCGTCAAGACGGACGTGGATGTGGGTCTCAGGGTGCTCGTTCGCGACGTCTCGGACACTGGCCAGAGCATCTTCGAAGGTCGCATCGCCCATGAAATGCCTGTACCCATTATCATTGGCGAATTCCTCCAGCCCGTTGTCACTGGTCCCGAGGGCTACGTCCTTGATTTCCTCGTTGCAGTTGTGTACAAGGACGTTCCTGACACTCGCCGCCACATAGTACGTGTGGAGGTCGGAGACGGTCAGGTTGTGGACCGTGGCGTCCTGGCTGGTCCAGCGCTCGATCGAGGTGATCTGGACGTAGGTGCCCGCGCTGGTCTGGAGCCACTGGCCCGACTTCAAGTCGGTGGCGTCGATCCACTTGCCGACCTCGGCGACCCAGAACGGGTGGCCGTCTGTCGCGGTCATCTCCGCCGTCTTCGAGCCGGCCTTGCCATCCGTGTCGATCGTGACCTTGACCAGGCGCTTGAGACCCGAGCCCTTGATCTCCGCGGTGACCGTCGTGACCCGGGTCTCCCCGGTCTTCGGGTCGGTCGCGACGACCTTGTCGCCCGTCTTGACCTGCTCGATCGGCTTGGTGGAGCCATCGGCCATCAGCACCTTCGTGCCCGGCGTGAAGCTGTTGTCCGCCGTCTTGCAGGAACCGCCGCTGGATCCGCCGTTGCTTCGCGAGGAACCACCGCTGGAGCCACCGGGCTTGGAGGTGCTGACCTTGCCGCCGCCGGAGCCCTTGGGCTGGGAGGACGCCTTGGGGGCCGCCTTCGCCTGGGACTGCTTCTGGACGGGGTTGCCGGTTTTCTTCTTCGCGGCGGCCGCCGCGTCGGCCTTTCTCTTCGCCGCTTCGGCTGCCTTCTTCTTGGCGCGTTGCGCGGCCTCCTTCTTGGCCTTCTCGATGGCGGCCTTCTTGGCCTTCAATGCCGCTGCCTCGGCGGCCTTGGCGGCCTTGAGGACGGCTTGGGCGGCCTTCTTCGCCTTCTGGAACGCCTGGATGGCGTTGATCGTGCGGTTGACTGCCTTGAGCACCGACGGGATCTTGCCCAGCTTGGTCCACGGGATCGCACCGACGATCATGCTGCCGCAGGACCACATGTCGCCGCCGAAGCAGGCCATGGCGTCGCTGAGTCCGATGAAGTCGCTCAGGGTGCTCCAGGCAGCCGCGAGGATCACCGAGGTCAGGGACTTGCCCATGGTGGCCTGCGCCTGCGCGACCTGGGCCGCGGACAGGCCCGCGCCCGCGAGGGCGGCCGCCTTCTCCGAAGCGGTCAGGGTGATGGCCAGACCGGTCGGGTCGGAGTGCGTGACCGGGTTGTTGTGGGCGTAGACGTACCCGTTGGCCTGCAGCGGGTCGTTCAGGTCCATCAACGGGTCGGCCGACAGGAACCGTCCGACCACCGGGTCGTACAGACGTGCGCCCAGCGGCTGGAAGCCGGAGGCGTCGTCCCTCGTCTTGCCCAGGAAACCCGTGTGGCTCTGCAGGTTGACGCCGACGGTATCGGCGCCGCGCTGGTTGCCGAACGGGTCCTGCTTGCGGATCCGCACCGCCATGGTGCCGCTCATCGCGACCTCGGCGTAGGTGGAGCCCTGGTGGTCACCCGTCTGAGCGACCAGCTGTTCCGAACCCGTGCCGTAGGCATAGCGCATGACCGAGCCACCAGGGGTGGCGTAGGTGCGCTGCGAGTTGACCAGGGCACCGCCCTGCTGGACGGTCACCTCGGCCTCGCCCAGGTGGAGGGTGGCCTGCTTGCCCTTGATGGTCAGCAGGCGCTCACCGTCGGGGCCGTAGATGTGACGGGTGTCGTTCTGCGGCGCCCACAGCTGCGCGGCGGACGTGCCGTCGCAGGTCGCCAGCACGATCGGCGTGCCGCTGGCCGAGTTGGCGCCCTGCACCGCCAGGCACAGGCCCGACGCGATGTGCGTGAGCTGACCGGCGGTGTTCCGCTTCAGCTCCTGCGCGGCCGTGCCATTGCACTTCTGGAGCTGGAGCGCAGACCCCGCCGTGTTCGCGGCCGGCTGGACACACCAGTTGTCGTAGGCGGTGAGCGTGCCCCGGTTGGGGTCGGCCTGTGTCCCGGCCACGGGGGCCGGAGTGGGGGTGAACTTCCAGTTCTGGGCGACCGAAGTGTTGCAGCTGAAGAGCTGGATCGGCTGAGAGGCGGCGGCGAGGCCGGACTTGAGGTCGAGGCAATTGTCGGCGAGACCCACGTACGGGGTCTTGCCGCCGGTGCCCTGGCCGGTGATCCGGTCGACCTTGCCGTCGTGCGTCCAGGACAGCGTCTGCTTGTCGCCGTTCTGGAGCGAGGTGATCGACTTGGTCTCACCGGTGAGCTCGTACAGACGCTCGGCCTCCGCCTTGACCTGCGCACCCGCGGGGGTGGTGTAGGTCTTCGACACCGTGGTGAGCGTGTGCGGCTGGCTCTTGGCCGCGCCCACACCGTACGTGTACGTGGTGGTCGCGTCCTTGGCCGTGGCGCCGGTCAGGTCCTTCTCGACCAGCTTGGTCCGGTTGCCCAGCAGGTCGTACTCGTACTCCTGCCAGTAGCCGGAGGTGTCCGCGCCGGCGGCGACGTTGAGCGTGCCGTCGGCGTTCTTCGGGCCGGTGCAGGAAGCCTGGTCCTTGGAGGTCCAGGCCGACTTCAGCTGGCCCAGCGGGTCATAGGTGAAGCACTGCCGCTCCTCGATACCGGTGGCGTGCTCACGGATGCCCGTGACGTTGCCGGCCGGGTCGTAGGTGTACTCGCGGTTCGTCACCAGGTTGTTGTTGGGCAGCGGGGTCTGCTCGCGGTAGACCATCTGCTTCTGCAGCTCACCGGTGGACTCGTCGAACGAGTTCTGCGCCCACACCCGGTACGGCTGCGCCCCCAGGGTCGAACGCATCACCTGGCCGTACGGCGAGTAGACGGTCTCCGTGCCGTACCAGTCCTTGCCCGAGAGGGAGACCGGCTTGCCGTCCTTGTTGTAGCGGACGACCAGCTTCTCCGCGTCGAGCTTGCCGACCTTGGGGAGGTTGGCCTCCTCCAGCTGACCGGTATCGGAGTAGGTGAAGCCGTAGGTGTACTCCGTCGGCAGACCCCAGGTACCGGCGATCGTCAACGGCAGTGACAGCGTCGAGGAGGTCGGCTGGTAGTCCTTGGTGTAGCCGTTGATCTTCTGCGTGTACGCCAGGCCGTCGGTGTGACGGACGGCGGTGGCGGGCATGCCCTTGCCGCCGAGGGCGGTGTCGTACGTGAACTCGGACAGCAGCGTGCCGGTCGAGCCGTTCAGGCGCTCCTGCTTCGGCCGGGACAGCTCGTCGTAGCTGTTCCAGACCGTCACACCACGGTCGTTGGTCGTGGTCAGCGGACGATCACGGTGGTCGTAGGTCTTCCGCGTGGTGCCCGTGTCCGGGTCGGTCGCGGTGGCCATCCGGCCACGCTTGTCGTACGTCCACGACCACGGGTGGGCCGGGTCGACCGAGCTGGTCGCCTTGGCCACCTGGCCGCGGTTGTTGTACTCGTAGCGCGTCGACGTGTAGCCGTCGGGCGCCGCCGGGTTGAACGTGTCCGTGCGGACGGTGCGGCCGAGGGCGTCGGTGTAGACCCGGTAGGAGGAGGCCCCCTGCGGGTGGATCACTTTCGACCAGTCCTGGCCGTACTCGTAGCGGGTCGCCTTCTCCGGCACCGCCTGGGAGATGGCCTCGGTGGTCCCCGGGGCCTTCACCGTGAGGACCGGCATCTCCTCGAGCACGCGGCCGAGGCCGTCGTACTTGTAGCGGGTGATGTTCGGAACCGTGGTGTCCGCACGCGGCGTGAACAGCTGGCCGCCCGGGTCGTCCTGGTTCAGGTAGGCGTTGTTGGTCTGGTAGACCTCACCGGCCCTGTTGTACAGCGTGTCGGTGATCAGACGGCCGCCGCCGTCCGCCTCCTCCTGCGTCTGGCGCTCGCGGCCCAGACCGTCGTAGATGGTGACGGACTTCTCGACCCGGTCCTCGTGACCACGGCTGTAGGTCGTGATGTACGGAGGCTTGCGGATCTTGCGGCCATCCGGGTCGGTCGGGTCGGTCTCCTCGGCCGGGATCACGTACTCGGCGCGGAAGTCCGGCACGGCACCCGCGGCCGGGGTGCGACCCGGGGCCCAGGCTTCGGCGAGACGGCCCAGCGGGTCGTACTTCGCCTCGCTCACGTGACCGTTGGCATCGGTCGTCTTCAGCGCGACCGCACGGCCCGGCTCCAGCTCCTGGACCTGGGTGTGACCGAGCGGGTTGGTCTCGGTGACCTTGAAGACCTGCCCGATGGGCGGGTCGAAGGCGATCGTGGAGGACTTCGGGACCGGCTGTGCCATCTGGTCCGGGTCCGTCTGCCGGATCACCCTGCCGACGGCGTCGAAGCCGACCGTGCCGCCGGTCTGGAAACCGGTGCCCTTGTCGTTCAGCGACCAGGTCTCGGTGGCGAGACCGCGGGTCGTGGCGCTGAGAGCGGTGCCGTACGCGGTGCCGTCGTACGCGGTACGGGCGGCGCCGCTCAGGGTGCTGAGGTCGGCCCAGTCGGCGTTGGCGCAGAGCGTCGGGGAGAGGAGGACCTGCTTGGACAGACCGATGAGGTTCTTGTCGGTGTGGTGCAGGTACTCCAGCTTGGTGCAGGACTCGTCGCCGGTCTTGCCGGTGTCGCCCTGTGACTCCACCAGGGTCGGCAGACCGTGGGCCGACTCGAACGTCGTCCTGGACCGCACGGTCCGCAGGGTGCGGGTGTCGTCACCCGTGCCCGAGGACTTGGTGTACGCGATCTCGTCGGGCTCGGTGACGCGCCAGGCCTTCAGCGGGTCCAGGCCGTCGCCGCGGTCACGGCTGGCGAGCTCGGTGGCCGCCGGGACGGTGAGGCTGCGGGTGAGCCAGTTGGTGTCGGGGTCGGTCGCGTTGGTGTAGCTGAACTCCTCGGCGATACGGCCGGCGAACGCCTCGCGGTCGTAGACGGTCTGACCGTCGCGGGTGAGCGTGGCGCCCGTGATGTCCGTCATGGGGACGGTGTCGCCCATGCCGCGGTAGAAGCGCGTGACCGCCTTGGTCTTCGGGCTGTCGACTCCCGGCGTGTCCTCGGCCGGGGTGGAGCCCTCGCCACTGTCGGCGGTGGCCTCCTTCTCGCCCGTGATCACCGCGGTCTGCTGGAAGCCCGCGAAGGTGGAGTAGGTCCGGGTGGACTTCTTCGAGAACTCCGCGTCGGCGAGCTTCCAGCCCGCGTTCTTGTACTCGTACGAGGTCAGCGTCGAGTACGAGCCGTCGACGTTCGGCAGCTCCTCGATCGACTGGACCACGTACTTGTTGAACCAGTCGATGTCCTCCACATCGGCGTCCGGGTGCCAGAACTGCGGGTAGCACAGACGCGTGTTGGACTTCAGCTCCGCGGTGTCGGTCTTGCCCGGCAGGCCCGTGCCGGAGAGGCACTGGCCCTCACGGGGCTTGTAGGTGACGACCGTCTCGCCGCCGTACTCGTTGATCACGCGCTCGATGCGCAGACGTGAGAACCCGGGCCGCGGGTCGGTCTCGCCGCTGCCGCCGCGCAGGACGCGGTTGGGCATGTCCTCTTCGTTGGACTCGAACCGCACCGCGTTCAGCGTCACCGACGCGTCGTTGGAACCCAGACGGGCGTAGCCGGTGCGCTGGATCGACTCCAGCCACAGCGCCGTGTTCGCACCGGTCTTCAGAACAGGGAAGTTCTGCTTGAGCCGGTACTCGTCGACGACCTGACGCGCGGTGGTGTCGGTACGACGCTGCGCGGAGGTGGTGATCTTGTCCAGGCGCTTGCGGGTCCAGAACGTCGGGCCGGCGTTCCAGCACTTCCTCGTGTACGTCGAGGTGACCGCCTGGCAGCGCAGGTCGGCCGGGGTGTCGTACCAGATGCGGTACTTGCCCGGGTCCTTGGAGGTGAAGTTCTCCTCGCTGCAGGTGTGCGTGGCCGACGCGTCGTAGCAGCGCTCGGCGACGGTGAAGCCGACGCGGGCCGGGGCCGTCGCGGAGAAGATCGAGTCCTTGCGCTGGCCGTAGTAGATGTGCGACAGGTAGCCGCCGCGGTCGTACTTGACCGGACCCTTGAAATAGAAGTTCTTCGCGTAGTAGTTCTCCTCCTTCTGCCACCACAGGGACATGGCGTTGCCGTGGATGTCCTCGACGTAGTCGAGGCTCCAGCGCCAGCCCTGGGTGCAGGAGGAGTTCTTCCAGTCGGCCGTGGTCGGACCCTGGTAGCAGTCCTCGCCCGAGTGGTTGCCGTAGACCGGCACGGTGAGGACCGACTTGGTCTGCGGGTCGTCGGCGGCGGTGCCGTTGTCCGACCAGCCCGGAAGCTTGTTCAGACCGAAGTGGTACTTGGTGCCGTCCTTGGTGGTGACACGCCAGTACTCGCCGTCCTTCGCACCGTTGCCGGTGGCGTGGCCCTTGATCCGCTCGATCCTGGAGCCGTCACCGTTGGCGGTGAACCACTGCCCCACGGGCTTGCCGTCGGCACCCAGCGGACCCTTGGTGTCGTCCCACACCAGCTCGGTGGTCATGCCGCCGAGCGACAGGGTGGCGTTGTCCGAGCCCCAGCACAGGTCCGCGGTCTTGTGGGTGGAGTTGTTCGACCCGCTCTTCTTGGCGTCCTGACGGCAGTTGACGTAGGTCCGGGTGATGGAACCCGGGTTGTAGTCCCAGCCGTCGCCGATCCAGGAGGCCTGGTTGTTCGACGCCGAGGTGCGGCCGTCGACCGACTGCGAGTTGTACGACAGGTCGACCTTCGGCATCAGACCGCCGGCGGCCTCCGGGACCTGCACCTGGTACGAGTAGGTGAAGGCACCGTTCGACGAACCGGCCGCCCAGGAACCGGAGGACAGCAGCGGAGAGGCGGTGAAGTCACCGGACGCCGAGGAACCGGTGTCCATCGCACCCACGACCTGGCGGCCCGAGGCGTCCACGGACGACGAGAACCCGGCCTTGCGCACCGAGGCGCCCGACACCTTCGACGGCGTCTCCTTGTCCGGCAGCAGGTTGGCGACCGGAACCGCACCGGACAGGATCTGCCGGGTCGCAGCACTCCTGGTCTTCGCCGACGTCGCCTTCAGCTTGGTCTTCGACGCCGGGACCACCTTGACGGTGCTGCGCAGCCGTTCGACCTCGACGTCCGGCTCGTCCCCGACCGCCATGGTCTGGACGCCCGCGTCCGGAGCGCAGTCGCCCGCCTCCGGGGAGTCGATCACGCAGCTCGGCAGCAGCACGAGACCGAAACGCTCGGCGGCCAGCTGACCGTAGCGGTCCTTGAAGGTGGTCGTGTCGACGTCGAGGAGAACCCGCGCCGCCGGATCCGCCGTCGCCGGCGGCACCACCTCCATGATCATGCCAGGCACGCCGGTGTCCTCGGACGTGGTCGTCGCCTTGACCGCAACCTGCCAGTCACCGGCGATCGACGCCGGATCCTGCCCCACCGGCACACCCACACCGACCGGGAGAAGCGCCGAAGTGGTCTCGTTCACGACCTGGACCGTGGAACCCGGCGTCGCCGTCGACGGGTCCGCCTTACCGGTGTCCGCCTTCCAGGGATCCGTCGCCACGGGCGTGTACGGCGTGATCGGCTGCTCCGGCGCCGTGCTCAGCGTCTTCTGAGCCTCGGCGTCCTCGGGGACCGTCGTGCTCTTCGGGATGTCCGGCAGTTCGACCTGAGACGTCGTCTCCTCACGGCTCATCCCGTCGCCGGGAACGGCCAGGGCCTGCGAGCCCAGACTCGTCACCGTCAATACCGATGACAACAAAAGGACGGTCGCCGTGCGGCTTCGCCGACGGCGCCGTCGTTGTGACTCTGTCATGGCCAGGCGATCCCGCCCCACCCATGACAGTGGAACTGAAGCACGCATACGCGTCGACTCCCACCCAGACGAACAACACAACGGAGGAGGTGCGGAAACACCAAAGAGCACGCGCCCGGCTCAGGCGCGTGCGTGCGAACTTTCTGTCATGTGCGCTGCATTTACAAGATCGTGGATGGTGGCCGAGGTGCCACGGAAGTGAGATCCGCCACGGTGCAATCGCGAGCAGATCTCCGCACTGTCGATCTTCGCGATGGTTCGGGCATCGATCGCAATCAGGATCTACCGGCCCATCAATAGCGTCCAAAGCCGGGCGGGCTGACGCCTCATCACACGCCTACCACATGGCACATAACATATTCATAAATCCTTCATGCGTGGACGCCGCCTGCCGATCGTGTGATCGTGTGCGCGCCCTGCGCCCCGCGGTCCGTCCGTCGGGGCTGTCCGTGCTGTCCGAAAACCGTCCGAAGATCCCTCTGGTCCACACGGGAGTAGACCGCCGTGCCAGCGCCGCCTCGTCTTCTCAGCCCGTTCGTGCGCACGCGCACACGGCTGTCACTCACCCTCGGCCTCGTACTGGCCGCACTCACCGCAGCGCTCCTGCCCTGGTGGCAGGCGAGCGCGCCCCCGGCCGCCAAGTCCCCCGTCACGGACGCCAAGCAGGCGTCGACCGGTCCGCGTGACGAGGCCGCCGCCGCGGCCGAGGCCAAGCGGACCGGCAAGAAGGTACTCGTCGACACGGCGACCACCCAGACCCAGCTGGTCTGGGCGATGCCCGACGGCAAGATGCGCACCCGGATCCACGCCCTGCCACAGCGCGCGAAGAACGCCGAGGGCAAGTGGGCCCCGATCGACAGCACGCTGCGCCGGACGAAGGGCGCCGGCCCGCTGGGCGTCCGCCCGGTCAACGCCGTCGTGCCCGTCCGCTTCGCCGACGGCACCGGGGCAGCTCGCGCCGACCGCTCGTACAGCCGCCTGCCCCTCGCCGAGGGCGTCGCGAACCAGAGCGTCCTCGACCAGGACGTAACGGACGAAAGCATCCTCGCCGAGGTCGACCTGGGCGGCCACACCATCGCCTACACCTGGCCGGGCACCCTGCCCGAGCCGGTGCTCGACGGGCCCCGCGCGCTGTACCCCGAGGTGTTCCCGGGTGTCGACCTGCTGCTGGTGGTGCGTGAGGAGGGCGGCTTCGGCCAGCTCCTGATCGTCAAGAACAAGCAGGCCGCGCAGAACAAGGACCTCGCCACCGTCTCGTACGGCCTGCGCTCGAAGACCGCGGTCTTCCGTACGGACGCGAAGGCGAACCGGGTCCAGGTCCTGGACAAGGCGGGCCAGGAGGTCGGCAGCATCCCGACCCCGTTCGCCTGGGACTCCAGCGGCCGCGACTCCGAGGTTCCGGCGGGTACCCCGCGGCACACCTCGGTCGCCACCACGGCCGACGTGCTGAAGCTGTCGGGTCTGACCGGCATCGAGCCCGGCGCCCGCTCCGCGCAGCTGCCCGTCACCCTCGACGGCAACGGCACCGGTGAGGCCCGCCTCCACCTGAACGTCGCCAAGACCGGCCTGCTCACGCACAAGGGCACGGAATACCCGGTCTTCATCGACCCTCCGCTCAACAGCGGCTGGCTGGCCTGGACGGTGGCGTACAAGAAGTACCCGAACTCCAGCTTCTGGAACGGTACGAACTTCTCCTCCGGCACCTCCGACGCCCGCGTCGGCTACGAGAGCGACACCGGCGGCCTCGCCCGCTCCTTCTGGCGCATGAACTTCTCCTCCAGCTACAAGGGGGCGAAGTTCGACTGGGCCACGTTCAAGGTCAAGAACAACCACTCCTGGTCCTGCACCGACCGTCAGATGGAGTTCTGGCTGACCGGATCGATCTCCTCCGGCACGACCTGGAACGCGCAGCCGAGCTGGTCACAGGTGCTGCACAAGAAGTCCTTCGCGCACGGCTGGTCCACCTCCTGCCCGGACGCGTACGAGTCGTTCACCGTGACGGCCGCGGCTCAGAAGGGCGCGGACAACGGCTGGTCCAACCTCACCTTCGGCATGCGCGCGACCAGCGAGTCCGACACCCAGACCTGGCGCAAGTTCGCCGCGACCGGCGCCGTGCTGGAGGGCCAGTACAACCGTCCCCCGTCCCAGCCGACCTCCGGCACCTCCTCGCCCGGTGGCGCGTGCGTGCCCGGGCCGAGCGACAGCGTCACCATCGGCCGGACCACCATCACCCTGAAGGCCAAGGGCTACGACCCCGACGGCACCCTGCCGAAGCTGCGCTTCCGCTTCTGGAAGACCGGCGCGACCACCAAGAGCGAGTACGTCGCCACGCCGGACTCCAGCGGCTACGGCAAGATGATCATCCAGGCAACCGATCCTCTGCTGGCGAACATCACGGCCAACACCCTCTACTCGTGGGACGTACGCGCCGAGGACGCCGCGGGCGCGGTCTCGACGTTCTTCCCGGACGGCACCGAGCCGTGCCGGATCACCGTCGACCCGACCGCGCCGCCGCAGCCCGACATCACCAGCACCGTGTTCACGGAGGCCACGAGCGACGGCAAGACGTGGGCGTCGGTGAAGTTCGGCGCGTCGGGTGACTTCACCTTCACGGCGGCCGGCGCGTCCAAGTTCCGATGGGCCTTCGAGGGCGTCGGCTACGTCGATGCGCCGCCCCCGGTCAACGGCACCGTCAAGATCACCGGTGTACAGCCCAAGCACGCGGGCCCGAACGTGCTGACCGTCTACGCCTACGACGTCCACGGAAACCGGAGTATCCGGGGCGACTACACGTTCTACCTCCCGCCGCGCGACAGGGCCGACGGCCCCGGCGACACGGGTGGCGACGCCATCGCCGACCTCATCGTCGTCGAGGCCAACGGCAACCTGCGGAACTGCGTCGGTTCGCCCGAGGGCGAGCTCTACCGATGCCTGGCCGCCTCCTATGTGACCGCCGGCAAGAAGCTCGACCCCGCCGGCCACTGGTGGGACGGCACCAAGGCCGCGCTGATCGCGCACTACAACGACACCTACCCCGGTGACGGCTCGACCGACCTGTTCGCGGTCGCCCCGGACGGCCAGTTCTGGCTCTACCCGGGCGACGGCTACGGCAGCTTCAACGTCGACGACCGCATCAGGATCCGCCTGCCCGCCAACGCCCCGGCGCCGTCCACCTGGACGCAGCTGAAGGCGATCGGCGACATCACCGGCGACAAGATGCCCGACCTGGCCCTGCGGGCCGGCACGGCCTTCTGGGTCCTGTCCGGCTACTCCGGCGCCACCTTCCAGGCCGCCACGCTCATGGAGGGCGCCGCCTGGGCCCCGCGCGACATCGTCAACCTCGCGGACATGAACAAGGACGGCACGCCCGACCTGCTCTGGCGCAACGTGGACAACGGCAACATGTACGTCCGCCACGGCAAGCCCGGCGCCGTCGCGGGCAGCGTGGACCTGGAGTCGATCAAGCTGGCCGCCAACTCCGTCGACGGCGACGTCACCTTCGGTACCGGCTGGACCGCGGCGAACGTGTCCGCCGCGATCGGCATGCCCGACGTCAGCAACGACGGGGTCCCGGACATCTGGGCCCGGTTCGCCGACACCGGGAACATGAAGGTGTACCACCCGACGACGACCAACACGGGCGCGGCGGTCAAGACGGTGCTGTCGGTGGACTGGAACCCCATCAAGTCCTTCGGCTGACGTCCCGATCCGCACAGCGGTGAGCCCCCGGCGCGACGCACCGGGGGCTCACCCGTTCTCCCGGACCTCTCGGACTGCCGGGGCTGCCGGGGCTGCCGGGGTGAAGTCCTCGGAGGGACGAGAAGAGAGACGGCCGGAGCCCCCGCACAGTGGGCTCCGGCCGCCGGTCAGGGCCGTACGAGTGGCGTGCCGTTACAGGGCGAGGCCCGTGAGGACCAGCACGCGCTCGTAGGTGTAGTCGTCCATCGCGTACCGCACGCCTTCGCGGCCGACGCCGGACTGCTTGGCGCCGCCGTACGGCATCTGGTCGGCGCGGTAGGACGGGACGTCGCCGATGATCACGCCACCGACCTCGAGGGCGCGGTGGGCGCGGAAGGCGGTCTGGAGGTCGTGGGTGAACACGCCCGCCTGGAGGCCGAACTTGGAGTCGTTGACCGTGGCGAACGCCTCGGTCTCGCCGTCGACCTTGTGCAGGGTGAGGACCGGGCCGAAGACCTCCTCGCAGGCGAGGGTGGTGCCGGCGGGCAGGTTCTCCAGCACGGTCGGGGCGTAGGTGGCACCTTCGCGCTTGCCGCCCGTGAGCAGCTTGGCGCCCGCGGCGACGGCCTCGTCGACCCAGGACTCGACGCGCTTGGCGGCGTCCTCGCTGACCAGGGGGCCGACGTCGGTGGCGTCGTCGGACGGGTCACCGGTGCCCTGCGCCTCGACGGCGGTGACGACCTTGGCGACCAGGCGGTCGTAGACGGAGGCGTCGGCGATGACCCGCTGCACGGAGATGCAGGACTGGCCGCCCTGGTAGTTGGAGAAGGTGGCGATGCGGGTCGCCGCCCAGTCCAGGTCCTCCTCGGAGGACCAGTCGCCGAGGACGACGGCGGCGGCGTTGCCGCCCAGCTCCAGGGTGCAGTGCTTGTGGGGCACGGACTCCTGGATGGCGTAGCCGACCTTGTCGGAGCCGGTGAAGGAGATGACCGGCAGGCGCTCGTCCTTGACCAGGGCCGGCATGCGGTCGTTGGTGACCGGCAGGATCGACCAGGAGCCGGCCGGGAGGTCGGTCTCGGCGAGCAGCTCGCCCAGGATGAGGCCGGAGAGCGGGGTGGCCGGGGCGGGCTTGAGGATGATGGGGGCGCCGACGGCGATGGCCGGGGCGACCTTGTGGGCGCACAGGTTCAGCGGGAAGTTGAACGGCGCGATGCCGAGGACGACGCCCTTGGGGAAGCGGCGGGTCAGGCCGAGGCGGCCGGTGCCGCCGGCGTCGGTGTCGAGGCGCTGGGCGTCGCCGCCGTTGAAGCGGCGGGCCTCCTCGGCGGCGAAGCGGAAGACGGAGACGGCACGCCCGACCTCGCCGCGGGCCCACTTGATGGGCTTGCCGTTCTCGGCGGAGATCAGCTGGGCGATCTCCTCGGTGCGCTCGACGAGCCGCTTCGACACATGGTCGAGGGCGGCGGCGCGGACGTGGGCCGGGGTGGCGGCGAACTCGTCGGTCACCGCGTGGGCGGCGGCCACGGCCTCTTCGACCTGGGCCTCGGTGGGCACGCTCACCTGACCGACGGTGCGGCCGTCCCACGGGGAGGTGACGTCGAAGGTGGTCTCGCCGGTGGCCTGGCGGCCGGCGAGCCAGAAGGCGGTGGCAGTCATGAGTGGATCCGGCCCTTTCGAAGCTGTGCGGGGTGGGGGGTTCCTCTGCTCACACGGTAGGGCCGGGACAGCGCGCGGTCGCTTGTCCGAGATGGAGTGGTGCCTGGTGTCAGTTTCGCCGTTCCGTACTGACGATGAGGCATACCCCGGCCACGACGACGGCTCCGCCCAGGGCGATCGGCCAGGTGACGGCTTCGTTGAGGATCAGCGCGCCGAGCGCGACGGCGACGATGGGGTTGACGTAGGCGTAGGTGGCGACGAGGGAGAGCGGGGCGGTCTGCAGGAGCCAGGCGTACGCGGTGAAGCCGATCAACGAACCGAAGAGGACGAGGTAGCCCAAGGCGGTCCAGGAGCGGGTGGAGAAGCCGGCCAGGTCCAGGCCGTGGTGTTCGCCGCGGGCCAGGCCGACGAGGAGGCAGCCGAAGCCGCCGGCGATCATCTCGTAGGCGCTGGCCGTGAAGGGGTTGGCGGGCATGGGGATGCGGGACGCGGAGAAGGACCCGGCCGACCACAGGAGCGAGGCCGCGACGACGGTGAGGACGCCGCCGATCCGCACCTCGCCGCTGAGGCCGGGGAGGGTGAGGACGGCGAGCCCGGCGAGGCCGAGGAGGACGCCGCTGTACGCGCCGGCGCCGGGGCGTTCGCCGAAGCCGGTGCGGAGCAGGACGACCCAGGCGGGGACGACCGCGACGAGCAGGGCGGCGAGACCGGACGGGACGGAGGTCTCGGCGAGGACGACGAGTCCGTTGCCGCCGAGCAGCAGGAGCAGTCCGACGACGGCGGCGGAGGCGAGTTGCCGACGGCCGACCTTGAGCACGCCGGGCCCCTTCCGCCAGGCCAGCAGGGCGGCGAGGAGTACGCCGGCGACGACGAACCGGGCGCCGGCGGAGAGGAAGGGCGGCATGGTCTCGACGACGACGCGGATGCCGAGGTAGGTGGAGCCCCACACCACGTACACGATCGCCAGCGCGGCCCACACGGCGCCGGTGATGCGGCGGGCGGGCGGTCCGGTCCGGCCTCTGCGGGCCGGGGCGGCGGCGGTGACGGGGGTGATGGGGGCCGGTTCCGCGGCGGGGCTTGTCATGCACGGGAGACTATGGAGCCTGCGACCCGGACAGCAAAATCCTGCCCGGGATCGGGCAGGATTTCGACGTTCGGGTCAACTGTCCGGCGCCTCAGCGACGTGACCGCACGACCTGCGTGACTGTGTGCGCGGCTGCGTGACGCGGTCGTGTGACGCGAGGCCGGTGCCGCCGTCAGGGCGTGGGGGCTCCGCCGGTGGCCTTGAGGGCGAGCCACAGCTCCATCCGCACGTCCGGGTCGTCCAGCGAGCGGCCCAGGATCTCCTCGACGCGGCGCATCCTGTAGCGCAGCGTGTGTCGGTGGACGCCCAGGTCCGCGGCCGCCGCGTCCCACTGGCCGTGGCGGGAGAGCCAGGCGCGCAAGGAGGCGACCAGGTCGCCGCGGCCGGTCGCGTCGTGCTCGTACAGGGCCCGGAGCATGCCGTCGGCGAAGGCGCGCACCGCGTCGTCCGCGAGGAGGGGCAGGACGGAGCCGGCCGCCAGCTCCTCGTGCTCGACCAGGGCCCGGCCGCGCCGGCGGGCCACCGACAGGGCCTGTTCGGCCTGTTTGTACGCGGCGGCCGCCGCTATGGGGCCGGCCGGGGCGGACAGCCCGATCACGACGCCCGCCTCCTCCGCCTCCTTCCCGGCGTACGCCTCGCAGGCGGCGGCCGCAGCGCCCCCGTCCTCCGCCAGCACCACCAGCCGCTCGTCGCCCTCCGGCACCGTCAGCACGGCCTCGGCGGTGCGCGCGGCCGCCGCTTCCAAGGTCTCGGCGAGCGCGGGCAGCGGTGCTTCGGCGGCCGGGTCGCGCTCCGCCGGCACCGGCTCCGCGATCAGCAGCCGGAACGGGGCGTCGAGCAGCCCTCCGTACAGGTCGCCCGCCACCGTCCTGGCGTGGTCCGGCTGCCCGGCCAGCATCATGCGCAGCACCGCCACGCCGAGCCGCTGCTCGGCCGCCTGGAGGGAGCGGGACCGCTCGGTGGTGAGCGTCAGCAGGGCGATGGCCGAATGGACGGCGTAACGTTCCGCCGTCCCGAGGGGCGCTCCCGTGCCGACCGCCAGAGCGCCGCGCACCCGCCGCCCGCTGCCGAGGGACTGGAGCTCGACCCGGTCGTCGGTGCCGCCCACCACCGCGCTGGCGGGCGCCGACCGCTCCCGCAGCCGCTGCACGTCCGGGGTGAGCCGCGCCGCCCGGCGGGCCGCCCACTCGGGCGCGGCGGCCAGTACGGCGCCGGACGCGTCGTACAGCGCCGCCCAGCCGTCGACGTGGGCGGCCAGCCGTGCCACGACCGCGGCCGGGCCCTCGGCGAGGGCGGAGCGCGTCATCTCGCGCTGGGCCTCGAACCCGGCCGTCACCGCGCGGTACTGGTCCGCCGCCAGCGCCGCCGACACCGCCTTGGAGATGGCGAGGAACGGGGTGCGGCGCGGCACCTCCAGCAGCGGCAGGCCCTCGTCACGCGCGGCGTCCACGAGCGCCTGCGGGATCTCGTCGTAGTTGACGCCGACGGCGAAGCCGAGCCCGACGACCCCGGCGTCGGCCAGCCGCTTGACGTAGCGGCGCATGGCCTCGGGGTTCTCGGCGTCGAGCTTCATGGCGGTGACCATCAGCAGCTCACCGCCCTCCATGTACGGGACGGGGTCGGCGAGCTCGCTGACGTGCGCCCATCGCACGGGCGTGTCGAGGCGGTCCTCCCCGGCGCGGACCGTGAGCTTCAGCGCCGAGTGCTGGACGAGCGAGGCGAGCGTGAGCGGCATGGCGGGACCGTCGGACTTTCGGGAGGTGAGGCACGGAGGGGTTTTTCGCCGTCCCGTATGAACGACACTTTTCAATTCTGCCAGGTTGTCATGTCACATCAGGTCCGCAGGTCGACCAGGAGCGGCGGGACATGCTCCCCGCGCACTCCGGTCAGGGACAGTACGGCATGCCCGGGAGGCACCGCGTGTGCCAGGTCGGAGGCGGACCAGCGCTGCCGCTCGACCTCCCGCACGGTGACCGCCTCGGCCGTCGCCGCCTTGCCCGTGGCCAGGCGGCGGAGGAAGTGGAGCGCCTTGGTGAGCGGCTCGTCGGAGATGATCTGCCGGTTGGTGACGTCCCGGGTCTGTACCCACTCGGTGCCCCAGGTCTCGGCGAACCGCCCGCCGTCCCAGGCCGCGATCCCGGCGAACGCCATCCTGCACCCCACCGCGCCCAGCAGCGGGCCGCGCAGCGCCTCCGGCACGTCCTCCAGCGTGCGCAGCGCCAGGACGACGCCCGCGTGGGCCGAGCGCAGCCGCTGGACGGCGCGTACGGAGTCGGCGGTGACCGTGTAGGTGGCGTCGTCCAGCACCAGGCAGGCGAACAGCGACCGGTCGGCCCGGCCCAGCGCCGCCTCGGTGAACTGGGCCAGTAGCAGCCGGGCGACGATCCGGGACGCCTCGGCGTGCCCGCGCTCGGGCAGGTCGACGCGGACGCGCAGCGGGTGCTCGACGGCGCGGGGCGAGAAGCGGCGCCCTTCGGAGTCGGTGCGGAAGAACCGGGCGAAGGCGGGCCGGTCGAGGAACGCGATCCGCTCCGCCAGCAGCACCCCGACGTCGTCGCCGCGCTCGGCCTGCCTCTCCCGGGCGTCCAGCTCGCGCAGCTGCGCCGGGTCGTCGGCCACGGCCGCGCGCAGCTCGGCCAGTGCCTTGGGCGCGCCGCCGAGCAGTTCGCGCAGCTCCGGTACGGCGGGGAAGTGGCCGTGCGCGGCGCGGTAGGGGCCGATGAGCTGGGCAAGCGCGGTGGCGGCGCGGCGGCTGTCGGGGACGAGGTCGCCGACGAGGGCCTCGGCGAGCATCCGGGCGGCCTCGTCGGGGTCGTCGGCGCCGCCGTACAGGTCGAGGTCGTGGGTGGAGTCGGGGCGGCCCACGGAGACGACGACGTCGAACGCCTGGTCCGGTGCGAGCGCGGAGCCGTGGGCGGTCACCGCGATCACGGCGGCGCGGTTGGCGAGCGCCTGGAGGCAGAGGGACTCCACGACCGGGCGGACCAGCCGGACCGTCTTCCCGGACCCGGCCGGCCCGACGGCCAGGAGCGAGGTGCCGAGCACGGCGGGCTCCAGGGCGACCCCGGTCGTCCGGCGGGCGTACGGGTTGCGGGGGTGGTCGGCCGCGGTGCCGATCCGCACCTGGGCGGTGGCCAGGTCGTGCGCGGCGGTGCGGACGGGCAGGTCGCGCACGCCCGACGGGTGCGCGCAGGCGGCGGGCCCGTGGGCACGGACGGCGTCGGTGAACGCGGCGAGCCGGTCGGGGTGGGTCCGCACGCCCTGCCAGGCCCGCCGGATGCGGGCGTAGTCGACGTCGCGCAGCGTCCCGGACCTGGTGGCGTCGGCCAGCCGGGCCGCCGCGTCCGTGAGCCCGGCGTCACGCAGGTCGGGCCAGTCGACGGGGTCGGCGTCCGGGGGCGGCGGCGGGGGCGGGGTGTCCTTCTTTCCGGCGTACCGGCGCCAGATCTCGGGGATGTGCCCGATCCGGGCGAAGAACACCAGGAGACCGCCGCCGACGATGGCGTAGTAGAGGTAGCTGGCCGTGGCCCAGGTGCCGGGCTCCGAGCGCCACTCGTCGGGGGTGAGCACCAGGAGCGGCCAGAGCCAGTAGTAGCCCAGGTACCCGTTCCAGAGCAGGGACCACAGGAGCCAGCCGCTGAGCAGGGCGATCACCGCGCCGGCGAACAGCCGCCGGGCGGGTACCGTCTCCGGCTCCTCCTCCGGGCGTGGCCGGTGCCCGAAGCGCCACACCCCGGGCTCGGCCGCCGGCCGGGGCGTGCGCAGCCACTGGGCGGTGCCGCCGCCGGCGGGCGCCGGGGCGTGCCGGGGCGGAGGCGGCACGGGCGGTTTGGCGACGTGGCCGCGCCGTGCCTCGTACGTACCGTCGGTGTCCATGAACCCCTGCCCCCTGACCAGCCAGGTCCCGCGCGTCTGTGCCCCTGTCAATCTAGCCGCCCGGGCCGGGCGGTTCACCGACCTGTGGACAACTGTGGGACGGCGGTGTGCCCGGGGGGCGCTATGTCCGTCCCGGACAAGGACACGGCACCGATCACTCCCGAACGGAGCATGCCTCCTGCCCGTCACCCCGCCTAGCCTGCGGAAGAAAGAGAAGCAGCGTCCGAAAGACCCCACCCCAGGAGCCCCGCATGACCGAAATCCCGCAGGAGCGCCGCGTCGTCACCGCCATCCCCGGCCCGAAGTCGCAGGAGCTTCAGGCCCGCCGCCTGTCCGCGGTCGCGGGCGGCGTGGGCTCCGTGCTGCCGGTCTTCACGACCCGCGCCGGTGGCGGCGTGATCGAGGACGTGGACGGCAACCGCCTGATCGACTTCGGTTCCGGTATCGCCGTGACCTCCGTGGGCGCCTCCGCCGAAGCCGTCGTGCGCCGGGCGAGCGCCCAGCTGGAGCAGTTCACGCACACGTGTTTCATGGTCACGCCGTACGAGGGCTACGTCGAGGTGTGCGAGGCGCTCGCCGAGCTGACCCCGGGTGACCACGCGAAGAAGTCCGCGCTGTTCAACAGCGGTGCCGAGGCCGTCGAGAACGCGGTCAAGATCGCGCGTTCGTACACCAAGCGCCAGGCCGTCGTCGTCTTCGACCACGGCTACCACGGCCGTACGAACCTCACGATGGCGCTGACCGCCAAGAACATGCCGTACAAGCACGGCTTCGGTCCGTTCGCGCCCGAGGTCTACCGCGTGCCGGTGGCGTACGGCTACCGCTGGCCGACCGGCGCGGAGAACTGCGGCCCCGAGGCCGCCGCGCAGGCGATCGACCAGATCACCAAGCAGATCGGTGCCGAGAACGTCGCCGCGATCATCATCGAGCCGGTGCTGGGCGAGGGCGGCTTCATCGAGCCGGCCAAGGGCTTCCTGCCGGCGATCGTGAAGTTCGCCAACGACAACGGGATCGTCTTCGTCGCCGACGAGATCCAGTCCGGCTTCTGCCGTACCGGCCAGTGGTTCGCCTGCGAGGACGAGGGTGTCGTCCCGGACCTGATCACCACCGCCAAGGGCATCGCGGGCGGCCTGCCGCTCGCCGCCGTCACCGGCCGCGCCGAGATCATGGACTCCGTGCACGGCGGTGGCCTGGGCGGCACGTACGGCGGTAACCCGGTGGCCTGCGCCGGTGCGCTGGGCGCCATCGAGACGATGAAGGAGCTCGACCTCAACGGCAGGGCCAAGCGCATCGAGGAGGTCATGAAGGGCCGCCTCGCCGCCATGCAGGAGAAGTACGAGATCATCGGCGACATCCGCGGCCGCGGCGCCATGATCGCGATCGAGCTGGTGAAGGACCCGGCGACCAAGGAGCCGAACCCGGAGGCCGCCGGCGCGCTCGCCAAGGCCTGCCACGCCGAGGGCGTGCTGGTCCTGACCTGTGGCACCTACGGCAACGTGCTGCGTTTCCTGCCGCCGCTGGTCATCGGCGAGGACCTGCTGAACGAGGGCCTCGACATCATCGAGAACGCGTTCGCCGGCGTGTGACGCGCGGCGGCCGGTTGTGAAGAAGCCGTGGGGGGCCGATGGCGGGATGGAGATCCGTCTGTCGGCCCCCCGGTTCTCTGCCGTACGGTTTCTGCCGATGAGAGAAACACCCCGTCCGCAGGGAACTGCGGGCGGCTCCGGGACGGAGCATCCCCAGCCTCGTCCTGGTCGTGCCCTCGCGCACACCGCCGGAGCTTTCGGCTCCGGAACTCCTCACCGATCGGACGGTCGCCCGCCCCACACCCCCCGGGGCGCGCGGCACACCGGTCCAGCCGGCCGCCCCGGAACCACCCCCCCTGTTCCCGGGCGGCCGGCTCTCCTCCCCCTCCTCTCGGTACTCCTCTTCGGGATCGTCACCTGGCAGGTCGTGGCCCACGGCCCCCTGGCCCGCCTGGACGAGCGCGCGAGCCGCGCCCTGGCCGGCCGGGGCCCCGCGCCGCTGACCGAGTTCCTCGCCGACCTGGGGAACACGCAGGTCGCCCTCCCCGTCCTGGCCGCCGCGATGGCGTACGCGCTGTGGCGCGGCCGCCGCGTCCAGGTGCTGTACGCGGGGCTCGCCATGGTCCTGGTGCCGGCCCTGGTCGTACCGATGAAACTGCTCGTGGACCGGGTCGGCCCGCTCACCACGGAGACCGGCTACTACCCGTCGGGGCACACGGCCACCGCGCTGGTGGCGTACTGCGGCGCGGCGCTGCTGGTCGACCGGCGCCTGATGCCCGTCGCCGTCCTGCTCACCGTGGCGACGGGCGTGGGGCTGGTGCTGCGGGGCTACCACTGGCCGCTGGACGTGGTGGGCAGTGCGTGCCTGTTCGCCACGATCGGTACGCGCAGGAGTCTCGGGACAGCTCCCGGTCGACGAACCGGTCGCGGGTGACCGACCGGGGCACCGGTGCGCGCGGCCCCGGCCGGGTGGTGCGCGTCCGGTAGGCGCCCCGGTCCGCCGCCCGCGTGGCGAAGTCGAGCGTCTTGCTCACCACCCCCGGCGCGGTGCGGCCGTGGCCCGCCCGCGACGGGGCGTCGGGGGCGCCGAACCCGTGACCGCGCCCAGCCCGTGACCCCACCCGGCCGCCAGCCCGTGCCGCGCCCGGCCGGTGCTCATGGCTCCCGGTGGCGTGCCAGTCGCGCCGCCGCCTCGTGCATCGCCAGCTCCAGCAGCGCCGGGTCGTTCAGGGTGCCGCTGCCGTCCGGCAGCACCAGCCAGCGGGCCGCTCCGGTCGCCCGTCCCGGGTACGGGACGACGACCCACGCGCCACGGCCGGCGGCCCGTGTCCCGGTGCCCACCCAGCGCGCGGCGGTGCCCACGGGGACGAAGAACCCCAGGCGCGTGTCACCGGAATCGGCGAGCACGGGGCCGGGCCGGTCCACGAGCCGGCACAGGACGTCGAGTGCGGGCCCGCCCAGCCCGGCCGGAGTGATGATCACGTCCCAGCGCCGGCCGGCGGGCAGGAGCGCGACCCCGTAGGGGTTGCGCTCCCACTCCCACCGGCAGGCACCGGGGTCCGGCGCCACCGCTGCCAGCCACTCCACCGCGGCCTTGGCCCCCGTACCAGTCATCGCCCGCTGCCTCCATGTCCGTGTCTGTCACTGCCCCGGAGGGCAGTGCGTTCACACAGGGAGAGGGGGGTCCGCGGGGATCATTACGCGGCTGGGGCACCGGTGTGGTGGTGAAGCTGGTCAATGGGGGCGCACACCCGGCGCGAACGGCCCGTGCGGGATCAGCTGTCGAAGCCGAGCCCGAGCCGGTCCAGTGCCTTCAGCCACAGGTTCCGCCGTCCCCCGTTGGCGTCGGCCCGGGCCAGTGACCACTTGGTCAGCCCGATACCCGCCCAGGCGATCGGCTCCGGCGGGAACGGGAGCGGCTTGGTGCGCACCATCTCCAGCTCCGTACGTTCGGTCCGCTCCCCCGCCAGCAGGTCGAGCATCACGTCGGCGCCGAACCGCGTCGCGCCCACGCCCAGGCCGGTGAAGCCCGCCGCGTACGCGACGCGTCCCGCGTGCGCGGTGCCGAAGAACGCCGAGAACCTCGAACAGGTGTCGATGGCGCCGCCCCAGGCGTGGCTGAACCGCACGCCCTCCAGCTGCGGGAAGCAGCCGAAGAAGTGCTCGGCGAGTCTGAGGTACGTCTCCGGTCGGTCGTCGTGTTCGGCGCTGACCCGGCCGCCGAACGGGTAGACGGCGTCGTAGCCGCCCCACAGGACGCGGTTGTCGGCGGAGAGCCGGAAGTAGTGGAACTGGTTTGCGCTGTCCCCGAGGCCCTGGCGGTTCTTCCAGCCGATGGACTCCAGTTGCTCGTCCGTCAGCGGCTCGGTCATCAGGGCGTAGTCGTAGACGGGGACGGTGTAGGCGCGGACGCGCTTGACGAGCGACGGGAAGACGTTGGTGCCGAGCGCGACCTGGCGGGCGAAGACCCGCCCGTAGGGGGTGCGTACGGCCATACCGGCCCCCGCGCGGGCGAGTTCCAGGCCCCGGGTGTTCTCGTAAACGCGTACGCCGAGGTCGACGCAGGCCCGCTTGAGGCCCCACGCCAGCTTGGCCGGGTGCAGCATGGCGACGCCCCGCCGGTCCCACAGGCCGCCCAGGAAGGTGGGCGAGTCGACCTGGGCGCGTACGGCGTCCCGGTCGAGGAGCTCCAGGCCGCCGGCGAGGCCGAGGCGGTCGGCCTCCTCGTACAGGGCGGTGAGTTCCGCCATCTGGTGGGGCTCGGTGGCGACGTCGATCTCGCCGGGGCGCTCGAAGTCGCAGTCGATGCCGTACGTGGAGACGGCCGCCTCGATGGCGTCGAGGTTCCGGATGCCCAGGTCTTCGAGGGTGGCCAGCTCGTCGGGCCAGCGGGCCAGTCCGTTGCCGAAGCCGTGGGTGAGGGAGGCGGCGCAGAAGCCGCCGTTGCGGCCGGAGGCGGCCCAGCCCACCTCCCGGCCCTCGATGAGGACGACGTCCCGCGCGGGGTCCCGCTCCTTGGCGAGCAGCGCGGTCCACAGGCCGCTGTAGCCGCCGCCCACGACCAGCAGGTCGCAGTGCTCGGTGCCGGTGAGGGCGGGCAGCGGGGCGGGCTTGCCGGGGTCTTCCAGCCAGAAGGGGACGGGCCGGGCGTCCGAGAGTGATCGTGCGGCACTACGCATGGCGACTGGGGCCATGGCTTCCAACTCCCTCAGGAACTCATGAGACGTCTGTGCGCTTGCGTCGGCCGGCCGCGACCTGACCGGCCACCACCACCAGGACCGCGATGACGAACATCGCCGTGCCGATGACGTTGATCTGTACGGGCGTGCCGCGCTGCGCCGAGCCCCACACGAACATGGGGAAGGTGACGGTCGAGCCCGCGTTGAAGTTGGTGATGATGAAGTCGTCGAACGACAGCGCGAAGGCGAGCAGGGCTCCGGCCGCGATGCCCGGTGCGGCGATGGGCAGGGTGACCCGCAGGAAGGTCTGCACGGGACCCGCGTACAGGTCCCTGGCGGCCTCCTCCAGGCGGGGGTCCATGGACATCACCCGTGCCTTGACCGCCACCACGACGAAGCTCAGGCAGAACATGATGTGGGCGATGAGGACCGTCCAGAAGCCGAGCCGCACCCCCATGTTGAGGAACAGGGTGAGCAGCGAGGCGGCCATGACGACCTCGGGCATGGACATCGGCAGGAAGATCAGCGAGTTGATCGCGCCACGGGCCCGGAAGCGGTAGCGGACCAGCGCGAAGGCGATCATCGTGCCGAGGAGGGTGGCGCCGAGCGTCGCCCAGGCGGCGATCTGGAGCGACAGCGCGAGCGAGCCGCACAGGTCGGCGACGCCGCAGGGGTCCCGCCAGGCGTCGGTGGAGAACTCGCGCCAGGAGTAGTTGAAGCGCCCCGCCGGATCGTTGAAGGAGAACACCATCACGACGATGTTCGGAAGGATCAGGTAGGCGAGGGTCAGCAGACCCGCGACGACGACGAGGTTCTTGCGGAGCAGGCGCATCAGACCAGGTCCTCCGTTCCGGCCCGGCGGATGTAGACGGTGACCATGATCAGCACGATGGCCATCAGGATGAAGGACAGCGCGGCCGCCGTGGGGTAGTCCAGCACCCGCAGGAACTGCGACTGGATGACGTTGCCGACCATCTTGGTGTCGGTCGAGCCGAGCAGTTCGGCGTTGACGTAGTCGCCGCTGGCCGGGATGAACGTGAGGAGCGTGCCCGACACGACACCCGGCATGGACAGCGGGAAGGTCACCTTGCGGAAGGTGGTGGCGGGCGAGGCGTACAGGTCCTTCGCGGCCTCGTGCAGCCGGCCGTCGATCCGCTCCAGGGAGGTGTAGAGCGGCAGGATCATGAAGGGCAGGAAGTTGTACGTGAGGCCGCAGACCACCGCCATGGGGGTGGCCAGGACGCGGTCGCCCTGGGTCCAGCCGAGCCAGTTGGTGACGTCCAGGACGTACAGGGCGTCCAGGGCGCCGACGACGGCGCCGCCGTCCGCGAGGATCGTCTTCCAGGCCAGCGTCCGGATGAGGAAGCTGGTGAAGAACGGGGCGATGACGAGGACCAGGAGCAGGTTGCGCCAGCGGCCCGCCCGGAAGGCGATCAGGTACGCGAGCGGGTAGCCGAGCAGCAGGCACAGGAAGGTGGCGGTGCCCGCGTACAGCAGGGAACGGACGAACTGCGGCCAGTACGCGGTGAAGGCCTCCCAGTAGGTCGCGAAGTGCCAGGTGACCTGGAAGCCCTGCTCCAGGTTGCCGGTCTGCACGGAGGTGGAGGCCTGGTAGACCATCGGCAGCGCGAAGAAGACCAGCAGCCAGAGGATGCCGGGCAGGAGCAGCCAGTAGGGGACGAGCCGTTTGCGGGTGGCCGTCTTCCGTACGGCCGGCCGGTCCGGCGCGTGCGGTGCGGGTGGTGCCTCGGTGATCGTCACGCGGCGTCCTCCACCGTTTCCACGCCCGCGTCGATGGCCTGGGCCGCGTCCAGGCCGAAGGTGTGTGCCGGGTTCCAGTGGAGGACGACTTCGGCGCCGGGGGCGAGCCGGGAGTCGCGCTCGACGTTCTGCTCGTAGACCTGGAGGGCGGTGCCCGCGGGGCTGTCGACGACGTACTGGGTGGAGACGCCGATGAAGGAGGTGTCGACGATCCGGCCGGTGACCCGGTTGCGCCCGTCGGGGATCGCGCCCGCGTCGTCGGCGTGGGCGAGCGTGATCTTCTCCGGGCGGATGCCGACGAGCAGCTTGCCGCCGGTGCGGGTGTCGGCGCCGCACCGGTCGGCGGGCAGCCTCAGCGTGCCGCCGCCGGCCGTGACCGTGAGGTCGGAGGCCGCCTCGAGGACCTCGGCCTCGATGAGGTTGGACGTGCCGAGGAAGTTGGCGACGAAGGTGGTGCGGGGGTTCTCGTAGAGGTCGGCGGGCGCGCCCAGTTGCTCGACCCGGCCGCCGTTCATCACCGCGACGGTGTCGGCCATGGTCATGGCCTCCTCCTGGTCGTGGGTGACGTGGACGAAGGTGATGCCGACCTCGGTCTGGATGCGCTTGAGCTCCAGCTGCATCTGGCGGCGCAGCTTGAGGTCGAGGGCTCCGAGCGGTTCGTCGAGCAGGAGCACCTGGGGGTGGTTGATGAGGGCGCGGGCGACGGCGACGCGCTGCTGCTGGCCGCCGGAGAGCTGGTGCGGTTTGTGGCCGGCCTTCTCGCCGAGCTGTACGAGGTCGAGCATGTCGCCGACCTGTTTCCTCACCGACGTGATGCCGCGCCGGCGCAGGCCGAAGGCGACGTTCTCGTAGATGTTCAGGTGCGGGAACAGGGCGTACGACTGGAAGACGGTGTTGACGGGCCGCTTGTGCGGGGGCAGGTCGGTGACGTCCTTGTCGCCGAGGTGGACGGTGCCCGTGGTGGGCTCCTCCAGGCCGGCGATCATACGCAGGGTGGTGGTCTTGCCGCATCCGGAGGCGCCGAGGAGGGCGAAGAAGGAGCCCTGCGGGATGGTCAGGTCGAGCGGGTGGACGGCGGTGAAGGAGCCGTAGGTCTTGCTGATCCCGGAGAGGCGGACGTCGCCGCCGGTGTTCGTGCTGTCAGTCATGGGTTCGCGATCCCAGGGGTTTCGTTGGGTGGACGGCGGTCGGCTCAGGCACCGATGAGCTTGGCGAACTTCTGCTCGTACGCCGTCTCTTCCTCGCTGGTGAGGGAGCGGAAGGCGCGGGACTTCGCGGCCATCGCCCCGTCGGGGAGGATCAGGGTGTTCGACGCCAGCGCCGGGTCGATCCGGCTGAGTTCCTCGCGCACGCCCTCGACCGGGCAGACGTAGTTGATGTAGGCGGCGAGCCGGGCGGCGTTGGGGAGCTCGTAGTAGTAGTCGATGAGCTTCTCGGCGTTGGTCTTGTGCCGGGCCTGGGCGGGGACCAGGAGGTTGTCGCTGGAGGTGATGTAGCCGGCGTTGGGGATCGCGAACTGGATGTCGGGGTTGTCGGCCTGGAGCTGGATGACGTCACCGGCCCAGGCGAGGCAGGCGGCGAGGTCGCCCTTGGCCAGGTCGCCCGTGTAGTCGTTGCCGGTGAAGCGGCGGATCTGCTGGGTGTCGACGCCCTTCTGGAGGCGGCCGATCGCCGCGTCGAACTCGGCGTCGGTGAACTTCCCCGGGTCCTTGCCCATGTCGATGAGGGTCATCCCGACCGAGTCGCGCATCTCGGAGAGGAACGCGACCCGGCCCTTGAGCTTGGGGTCGTCCAGGAGCTGGGTGACGGAGTCGACCTTGCGGCCGCCGGTGGCCCTCTTGTTGTAGGCGATGACCGTGGAGATGCCGGTCCAGGGGTACGAGTAGGAGCGGCCCGGGTCCCAGTCGGGGCGGCGGAACTGGGAGGACAGGTTCGCGTACGCGTGGGGGAGGTTGGCCGGGTCGAGCTTCTGCGCCCAGCCGAGGCGGATGATGCGGGCGGCGAGCCAGTCGGTGACGCAGATCAGGTCCCGGCCGGTGTCCTGGCCGGCGGCGAGCTGTGGCTTGATCTTGCCGAAGAACTCGACGTTGTCGTTGATGTCCTCGGTGTACTTGACCTTGATCCCGGTGCGCTTGGTGAACGCCTCCAGGGAGGGGCGGGACTTCTCGTCGTCGCTGATGTCGATGTACTGGGTCCAGTTGGAGAAGTTGAGCTGCTTCTCCTCGGCCGAGAAGTCGGTGGAGGCGGGGCCCTCGCCCTCCCGCTTGGCGGGCGGGATTCCACAGGCGCCCAGACCGGCGACACCGCCGATCGTGAGCGCGCCGACGCCCGTGGCGCGCAGCAGGGAACGGCGGGTGAGGGCTCCCCTGCCGTTCGTCAGGCTGCGCCGCGTCGCGGCGGCCTGGGCCGCGGACAGGCTGTCGGGCTCGTACTGCTCCATGCGCTGTGCCTTTCGGGTGAGGGGCGGCGACCGCTGGTCGGGCGGACCGCTCTTGGCTATCGGTCCCCGAAGATCGTGCGGTGCCAGTCCTTCCGGGCCACCGCCGTGTTGTCGTACATCACGTGCTTGACCTGCGTGTACTCCTCGAAGGAGTAGGTTGACATGTCCTTTCCGAAGCCGGATGCCTTGTAGCCGCCGTGCGGCATCTCGCTGATGATCGGGATGTGGTCGTTGACCCAGACGCATCCGGCCTTGATCTCGCGGGTGGCGCGGCCGGCGCGGTACACGTCACGGGTCCAGGCCGAGGCGGCGAGGCCGTACGGTGTGTCGTTGGCCAGGGCCAGGCCCTCCTCGTCGCTGTCGAAGGGCAGCACGACCAGGACGGGGCCGAAGATCTCGGCCTGGACGATCTCGCTGTCCTGTGCGGCATCGGTGATCAGCGTGGGGCGGTAGTAGGCGCCGTCGTTGTGGGGTGCCACGCCGCCGGTGACGACGGTGGCGTACGCGCGGGCGCGGTCGACGAAGGCGGCGACGCGGTCGCGCTGGGCGTGGCTGATGAGTGGGCCGAGGTCGGTGTCCTCGTGGAACGGGTCGCCGATGCGGACGGTCGCCATCAGGTCGGCGACCTGCTCCACGAACGCGTCGTACAGCGGGCGCTGGACGTACGCGCGCGTGGCGGCGGTGCAGTCCTGGCCGGTGTTGATCAGCGCGCCGGCGACCGCGCCGTGGACGGCGGCCTCCAGGTCGGCGTCGTCGAAGACGACGAAGGGCGCCTTGCCGCCGAGTTCGAGGTGGAGGCGCTTGACGGTGGAGGTGGCGATCTCGGCGACGCGCCGGCCGACGGCGGTGGAGCCGGTGAACGACGTCATGGCGACGTCCGGGTGCCCGACGAGGTGCTCGCCCGCGTCCCTGCCCGCGCCGGTGACGATGTTGACGACACCGTCGGGGACGCCCGCGTCGGTGGCGGCCTGCGCGAACATCAGCGAGGTGAGCGGGGTCAGTTCGGCGGGCTTGAGCACGATGGTGTTGCCGGCGGCGATGGCCGGGAGGACCTTCCAGGCGGCCATCTGCAGGGGGTAGTTCCAGGGCGCGATGGAGCCGATGACGCCGATGGGTTCGCGGCGGACGTACGAGGTGTGGTCGCCGCTGTACTCGCCGGCCGACTGCCCCTGGAGGTGCCGGGCGGCCCCGGCGAAGAAGGCCGTGTTGTCGACCGTGCCCGGCACGTCGAACTCGCGCGTCAGCCTGATCGGCTTGCCGCACTGGAGGGACTCGGCGTGGGCGAGGTCCTCGGCCCGCTCCGCCAGCCGGGCGGCGAACCGGTGCATCGCGTCGGAGCGCTCGCCGGGGGTCGCGCCCGCCCAGCCGGGCAGCGCGTCCCGGGCGGCGGCGACGGCGGCGTCCACGTCGGCGGTGGAGGCGAGGACGTAGTCGAGGACCTCCTCCCCGGTGGCGGGGTCGACGACGGTGTGCCGGCGCCCCGACGTACCGGGCCGCAGGCGCCCGTCGATGTACTGCGCCCCGGCCGCGAAGCGGTCGAGTCCCTGGAAGGGGTTGCCCATGACGCTCTCCGTTGTCCCGGCTTGAATTGAGTGCCGATCCTGACAGAGGCGATGGAGGGCAACAAGGGATTCCGTTGTTGCCTTTTGGTTACGCGACGGAATCGGTCGACCAAGTGTCGGGTGGGCGGCGGAATCTCCGTACGTTGTGTCAGTGGCGACTGCCAGACTGGCGTGCATGGAAAGGATCCACGAGCTGATCGAGCAGGTCAGCACCGGTAAGCGCGTCAAGTTCCTGCACTTCTGGGGACACACGCCGAAGCGGGACGGGACGCTCGGGGCGAGCTGCCTGAGCCAGTGGTGGCCGTCGCCGTTCACCGTCGACGGCGTGGAGTACGCGACGGCGGAGCACTGGATGATGGCGTCCAAGGCCCGGCTCTTCGGCGACGCGGACGCCGAGCGGCAGGCCGTCGAGGCGCCCGACCCGGCGCTCGCGAAGAAGGCGGGCCGGCTGGTGCGCTGCTTCGACGAGACGATATGGAAGCGGGAGCGGTTCGGGATCGTGGTGCGGGGCGGCGAGCACAAGTTCGCCTCGGACCCGGAGCTGCGGACGTTCCTGCTGTCGACGGGCGACCGTGTCCTGGTGGAGGCGAGCCCCCTGGACCGCGTCTGGGGCATCGGTCTGGCCGCCGACGACCCCCGCGCGGAGTCCCCCGCGCACTGGCGCGGCCTGAACCTCCTGGGCTTCGCCCTGATGGACGCCCGCGCGAAGCTCCGGGCGGCGGCCACCGGCTGACGGTGCGGCCCCCGGGCCGGCCGGCGGGGCCGCGCCCTTCCGGGAGTGCGGGCGCCCGAGTCGCGCGCCCGGGCCCATGGACCGGCAGTCGGCCACGACCGGGACGGGGCCGTGCCCGTGCCGCCGCGCGGGCTGTCGCCCGGCGGTCGGTCACGGAACCCGGGCCCCGGGCCGCCGGCCTCGTGGGTGGGCGGGCTCCGGGGGCGGCACCGGGGCGGCACCGGCGTCAGGGACCACCGCCTCCGCCGGCCGGCGCGGGAGCCGGTCCCGGGCGCCCCAGGCCCCGGGCATCTCCCACCCCGGGCGCCTCGGTCGCGGGCGCGTCAGTCGCGCGTCGGAAGGACCAGGGACGTGTCGAAGGGGTCGCCGCCGCGCTGGTCCTGATGGTCGGACCCGCCTTCGGAGGTCGTGACCGCCCAGATCAGGAACGCCAGGAACACACCGCTGACCACGATGCCCACCGCGCCGAGGATGATCCCGGCGAGTGCCACACCGTGATTGTCGGCCTCGCCCCGCTGGGCCTTCTTGCGGCCGAGGATGCCGAAGACCAGCGCCAGGATGCCCGCGATGACGCCCAGGCCCCACACGCAGAAGAAGACCATCGAGACGATGCCGAGGACGAGCGCGGTGACGCCCATGCCATTGGCCGGCGCCGGCTGCCAGCCTGTCTGCCCGTAGCCTCCGTAGCCGGGGTAACCGGGGTAGCCGTACGCGCCGGCGGGCGGGACGGGCGCGGGGTAGCCGTAGGTCCCGGCGGGCGGGGTGGGGGCGGGGTAGCCGTACGGGCCCGGTGCGGGCTGAGCGGGGCCGCCCGGGGCTATCGGGGGCGGTGGCGGCTCACCGCCGGCCCCGGCACCCGGTACCGACGTCATCGTGGGCTGGTCGTGCACACCGGGCGGGCCCGGCGGCGGCTGGTGGGGCGCCGGTCCGACACGGTCCTGGGGCGGCCTGCTCCCGGGCGGAGCCCACGGGTCGTGCGAGTCGCTCTTGCCTGCCATGGACCCTCCCCCATCGTGTCCGGTTCATGCTAACGGCCGTCCTACGATGATCCCTGACCAGCCCGGCGAGCGAACCCCACACGGAGGACCCCGATGACCGATCTGCACCCCTTCATCGCGGGGCTGCCCAAGGCCGAGCTCCACGTCCACCACGTGGGCTCCGCCTCGCCCCGCATCGTCGCCGAGCTGGCCGCCCGGCACCCCGACTCCAAGGTCCCCACCGACCCCGAGGCGCTGGTCGACTACTTCGTCTTCACCGACTTCGCCCACTTCATCGAGGTGTACCTGTCGGTCGTGGACCTCATCCGCACCCCGGAGGACGTCCGGCTGCTGACGTACGAGGTCGCCCGGGACATGGCCCGTCAGAACATCCGGTACGCGGAGCTCACCATCACCCCGTACAGCTCCACCCGGCGCGGCATCGACGAGAAGGCGTTCATGGCCGCCATCGAGGACGCCCGCCTCGCCGCCGAGACCGAACTCGGCGTCATCCTGCGCTGGTGCTTCGACATCCCCGGCGAGGCCGGTCTGGAGGCCGCCGAGGAGACCGCGCGGCTCGCGGTGGACCTGCGGCCCGAGGGCCTGGTGTCGTTCGGGCTGGGCGGCCCCGAGATCGGCGTACCGCGCCCGCAGTTCAAGCCGTACTTCGACCGCGCCATCGCCGCCGGCCTGCACTCCGTCCCGCACGCCGGTGAGACGACCGGCCCGCAGACCGTGTGGGACGCCCTGACCGAGCTGCGCGCCGAGCGCATCGGCCACGGCACCAGCTCCACCAAGGACCCGAAGCTGCTGGCACACCTCGCCGAGCACCGCATCGCCCTGGAGGTGTGCCCGACCTCCAACATCGCCACCCGCGCCGTCGCGCACCTCGACGAGCACCCCATCAGGGAGATGGTGGACGCCGGCGTGCTCGTCACCATCAATTCCGACGACCCGCCGATGTTCGGCACCGACCTCAACCACGAGTACGAGGTCGCCGCCCGCCTCCTCGGCCTCGACGAGCGGGGTGTGGCCGGCCTCGCCAAGAACGCGGTGGAGGCGTCGTTCCTCGACCCGGCCGGCAAGGCCAGGATCACCGCCGAGATCGACAGCTACACCACCGAGTGGCTCCGCCGCTGATGCGCCCGTCGCCGCGCCCCGTCGCCGCCGTCGCGCACCGGGGCGACCCGTACCGCGTCCGTGAGAACACACTCGCGTCGCTCCGCTCGGCCTTCGCGCGCGGCGCGGACGCCGTCGAGATCGACGTACGGCTCACCCGGGACGGCGTCCCGGTGCTCCTGCACGACGATTCGCTGAAGCGCCTGTGGGGCGTCGACCGGCCGCTGGCGCAGGTCACGCTGGACCGGCTGCGCGCGCTGACCGGCCCGGAGGGCGTGCCGACCCTGCGCGAGGCGCTGGACGCGGTCGGCGACCGGCGGGTGATGATCGACCTGCCGGGCGCCACGGAGCGGTCGGTGCGCGCCGTCGTCGGCACCGTCCGCGAGTGCGGCGCGGACGACCGCGTGTACTACTGCTCCAGCGCCGCCGCGATGCTGCTGGTCCGGGCCGCCGCCCCGGGCGCCGAGATCGCCCTGACGTGGACGACCCTCGCCCCGCCGCGCCCGGTGCTGCTGGAGGCGGTGGCACCGCGCTGGCTCAACTACCGTTTCGGGCTGGTCGGTCGGGCGCTGACGGAGCGGGCCCACCGGGACGGGCTGCTGGTCTCGGCCTGGACGGCCGACACCCGCAGGACCATGCGTAGGCTGATCGCCGACGGGGTGGACTCGATCACCACCAACCGCGTGGACGCTCTGAGCGCCGTACTGAAGGGAAACCGCACGTGACCCCGGACAGCACAGGCAGGATCCGCACCGACATCGCGCACAACGCCCGCGTCTGGAACTACTGGCTCGGTGGCAAGGACAACTACCCGGTCGACCGCGAGGTCGGCGACCGGGTCGTCGCCATGTACCCCAGCATCGGCGAAGTCGCCCGCGCCGACCGGGCGTTCCTCGGCCGGGCCGTGACGTATCTGGCGGGCGAGGCGGGCGTACGGCAGTTCCTGGACATCGGCACGGGTCTGCCGACCGTCGACAACACGCACGAGGTCGCGCAGCGCGTCGCGCCCGACGCCCGGGTCGTGTACGTGGACAACGACCCGATCGTCCTCACGCACGCCCGCGCGCTGCTCACCAGCTCCCCGCAGGGTGCGACCGAGTACATCGACGCGGACGCCCACCGGCCGGACCGGATCCTGGAGGCCGCCCGGCCCATCCTGGACCTCGACCGGCCGGTCGCCGTGATGATGCTCGGCATCCTCAACTTCGTGCTGGACACGGACGAGGCGCGTTCGATCGTGCGGACGCTGATGGCGGGGGTGCCGTCCGGCAGTCACCTGGTGCTGACCCATCCGACCCTGGAGCTGGGCGGCGAGGGCAACGCGGAGGCGATGGAGTTCTGGAACAAGAACGCCACACCGCCCATCACCGCGCGCAGTCGCGCCGAGATCGCCTCGTTCGTGGAGGGGCTGGAGCTGCTGGAACCGGGCATCGTGTCGTGCGCGAGCTGGCGGTTCGCGGCGTCGGCGGAGGTGGCCCAGTTCGGCCTGGTCGCCCGCAAGCCGTGACCCGCACGGCCCGGGCCCCGATCAGCGGGCCCGCGACGGCGTGGCCGGCGTCACTGGAGGAGCGCTGCCGACGTCGCTGTGGCGCTGCCCGCCCGTACGCCCCGGGCGCCTCGTCCCGGATCCGGGGCCTGCCGTCGTGGACGGGATGGTCGCGGCCACCGAGGACCTCTCCGGCGGTGGCCGAGCCGATCACGCGGGCAGCGTTCGCATGCTGAGCACCGGCGCGGTCAGCGCTTCCAGGCGCTTGATCATGCGGCGTACGACGAGCAGCGGTATCACCCCGAAGACCCCGAACGACATGTCGATCACCGTCCACCAGAAGGGGATGTCCCGGATGGGGCCGCAGATCAGGGCGAGCGGGATGATCCCGGCGCAGGCGATCACGCCGAACTCGATCACCCAGATGTTGCGTACGGGGTCGCGGTAGGGCCCGTAGAAGGCGACGGCGATGACGAGGTGCGCGAACGCGAGCCAGTCGGTCCCGTAGAGGAGGAAGGGGTACTGCCGGTCGGCGGTGTCGACGCCGGCGCGGACGCGCTCGATCCACTCCCGGAGGGCGGGGAAGGTGTCGGCGACGGGGGACGCCCAGCCGTTCAGAGCGCCTTCGAGGAGGTGCAGTTCGGTGACGAGGGGGAAGGCCGTCGCCCCGCTCAGCACCAGGCAGACGATGAAAACCACCAACCACACGCGTATGCGCCGCAATAGGGCGCGGGTCTCGCTCATGTCCGCAGCGTACGCCCGGGTTTACCCGCCTTTTACCGGGGGTCCCGGTACCGTGCGCCCGCCCTGCGCGCCGGGGCCGTCGGGCGGCTGTGCGAAGATCCGAACGTGCAACCGATCAGCGTGGAAGACCCTTCCTGGATAGGGCCGTACCGGCTCCTCGGCCGCCTGGGCGAAGGAGGCATGGGTCGTGTCTACCTCGCGCGCAGCGAGGGCGGCCGGACCGTCGCCGTCAAGCTGATTCTGCGTCAGCTCGCCCAGGACCCCGAGTTCCGGCGGCGGTTCGCCCAGGAGGTCGGCGCGGCGCGGCGGGTCGGCGGCAGGTGGACGGCACCGGTGCTGGACGCCGACACCGGGGCCGCCATGCCGTGGGTGGCGACCGGTTACATCCCCGGCCCCTCCCTGTCGGAGGTCGTCGGCGACGGCCACGGGCCGCTGCCCGAGACGTCGGTACGCGCCCTGGCGAGCGGGCTGTCGCAGGCGCTGGAGGCCATCCACTCCGTGGGGCTGGTGCACCGCGACCTGAAGCCGTCCAACGTGCTGGTGACCGTGGACGGCCCGCGGGTGATCGACTTCGGCATCGCCCGGGCCCTGGACGCGCACAGCGGCGCCGGTGACGTACGCACCCGCACCGGCGCGGTCGTCGGCTCGCCGGGCTTCATGTCGCCGGAGCAGGTGCGCGGCGAGAGCATCACGCCCGCTTCGGACGTGTTCTGCCTGGGCGCCGTCCTGGCGTACGCGGCGACGGGACGCACGCCCTTCGGCAGCGCCGACAGCGGTGTGCACAGTCTGCTGTACCGGATCGTGCAGGAGGAACCGGACCTCGCGGGCGTGCCGCAGCGGCTCGCCGGCCTCGTCCGGGCCTGCCTGGTCAAGGACCCGGCCGGCCGGCCCTCGGTCGCGGAGCTGATCGAGGCGACGCGGGACGCGGAACCCGCCGGGGCCTGGCTGCCGGGCGCGCTGCTCGCGCAGCTCGGGCAGCGGGCGGCGCGGCTCCTGGACGCCGAGGTGCCCGCGTCGGCGCACGCACCCGTGCCGCAGCAGCCGTACCCAGGGCCGCCGTACGCGCCGACGGCGTTCCAGACGCCGCCCCCGCCGTACCCGTACCCGGTGCCTCAGTCGGTACCGCCGAGCCTCCCGAACACCTCCGGCAGCCGGTCCGGTGGCGGTGCGCGGGTGGCACTGATCGTGCTGGGCGTCGTCGTCGGGCTGCCGGTGGTGAGCGTCTTCCTCCTCTTCCTGATCGGCCTGCTCACCGAAAAGGAGGAGACGCCCGCGCTCCACGAGATCGAGGGGGCCGTGCCGGAGGCCCACCTGGGCGCCTGGGAGGGTGTGATGAAGGCGGGCGCGGAGGGCGAGTTCCAGGGGCGCTTCGACATCGTCCAGGGTGAGAAGGACCAGGTCGTCGCCACGGTCACGTACACGCTCCCCTACGCGCTCTGCCAGGATCGCGCCCCGCTGCTGTCCACCGACGACGCGAAGATCGTCCTGGGTGAGGGCACCAGGTCGAAGAGCGTGCCGGAGGGGACGAGGAACTGCGTACGGTCGTCGACACGGCAGACACTCACGGCCCAGCCGGACGGCTCGCTGCTGTGGGAGTCGATGGGCGCCAGCACGACGCTCAGACCGGCCGAGACCAGCACGGCGGCCGTCCACCCGAAGTTCCTGGGAACCTGGGACCTGCCGACCCAGCCCGCCGTCGACAGCCTCCGGCTGACGATCAAGCAGGGAAGGGTCGGCGAGGGGGTCGTCACGGCGATCGGCGCGGGCTCCTTCAAGGACTGCAGGTGGAAGGGGGCGCTCGCCGGCGCCCACAGCGACCGGCTGGTCCTGGGGCCGCTCACCGCGGGCGGGAGCGCGTGCCCGGTGCGGAGCTCGATGGTGATCACCCCGGCCGGGGAGGGCAAGCTCTACGTGGACCGCGCGGACCGGCCGAAGGGCGCCGGCCGCGAGGAGCTGAACCGCTTCACCCCCTGACCACCCGGACGCTCTCGCCGCGCGGCACTCGCGTTACGCGTCACGTCCCGCCGCGCGGACCGGGTCCGGCCCGTGCGGACCGGGTCCGGCCCGTGCGGACCGGGTCCGGCCCGTGCGGACCGGGTCCGGCCCGTGCGGACCGGGTCCGGCCCGTGCGGACCGGCGCGCGGCGCGCGGCGCACCGCTTGCCGGTGACTACCGCTCCCGGGTGTCGTCCTCGTCGGCCTCGACCCCCTTGAGCGGTTCACCGCCGCCCGTTCCCTCGCCGGGGCGGTAACCCTCGGCGGCGCTCGCCGTGCCGGGGACGGTGCGGTGGCCGGCCTGGCGCTCGGCGCCGGAGTGGGCTCCGGGTTCTTCTTCGGCCCGCTTGCGGGCGCGTTCCTGTGGCGACTGCGGCGTCATGTCGTTCATGGGCCTGCGGGTACCCGTGGCGCGGTGCCTCATACGCCCGGAACGTGCCGCGAAAACGCGGCGGGCGGACCGGGAGGAACCCGGCCCGCCCGTTCGCGGTGGTGTCTCGGGGGTCAGCCCAGCGAGGTCATCACGTGCTTGACGCGCGTGTAGTCCTCGAAGCCGTACGCCGAGAGGTCCTTGCCGTAGCCGGACTTCTTGAAGCCGCCGTGGGGCATTTCGGCGACCAGCGGGATGTGGGTGTTGATCCAGACGCAGCCGAAGTCCAGCGCCTTGGACATGCGCATCGCGCGGGCGTGGTCCTTGGTCCAGACGGAGGAGGCCAGGGCGTACTCGACACCGTTGGCGTACTCCAGGGCCTGCTCCTCGTCGCGGAAGGACTGGACGGTGATGACGGGGCCGAAGACCTCGTTCTGGACGATCTCGTCGTCCTGCTTGAGGCCGGAGACGACGGTCGGGGCGTAGAAGTAGCCCTTGTCGCCGACCCGGTGGCCGCCCGCCTCGACCTTGGCGTGGGCGGGGAGGCGGTCGATGAAGCCGCTGACCTGCCCCAGCTGGTTGGCGTTGTTGAGCGGGCCGTACAGCACGTCCGCGTCGTCCGGCTGACCGGTCCTGGTCTCGGACGCGGCCTTGGCGAGGGCGGCCACGAACTCGTCGTGGATGGACTCGTGCACGAGCACGCGCGTGGCGGCCGTGCAGTCCTGGCCGGCGTTGAAGAAGCCCGCCACGGAGATGTCCTCGACAGCCTTGGCGATGTCGGTGTCCTCGAAGACGACGACCGGCGCCTTGCCGCCCAGCTCCAGGTGGACACGCTTGACGTCCTTGGCGGCGGACTCGGCGACCTGCATGCCGGCGCGTACGGAACCGGTGATGGAGGCCATCGCGGGGGTGGGGTGCTCGACCATGGCGCGGCCGGTCTCGCGGTCGCCGCAGATGACGTTGAAGACGCCCTTGGGGACGATCGAGCCGATGATCTCGGCGATCAGCACGGTGGAGGCCGGGGTGGTGTCCGACGGCTTGAGCACGACCGTGTTGCCCGCGGCGAGCGCGGGGGCGAACTTCCACACGGCCATCATCATCGGGTAGTTCCACGGCGCGACCTGGGCGCAGACGCCGACCGGCTCGCGGCGGATGATCGAGGTCAGGCCCTCCATGTACTCGCCGGCGGACTTGCCCTCCAGCATCCGGGCGGCGCCCGCGAAGAACCGGACCTGGTCCACCATCGGGGGGACCTCTTCGGTGCGGGTGAGCTCGATCGGCTTGCCGGTGTTCTCCGACTCGGCGGCGATGAGGTCCTCGGCGCGCTCCTCGAAGGCGTCGGCGATCTTCAGGAGCACCTTCTGGCGCTCGGCCGGCGTGGTGTCGCGCCAGGCGGGGAAGGCGGCCGCGGCGGCCTCCATGGCGGCGTCGACGTCGGCCTGGCCGGAGAGCGGAGAAGTGGCGTACACCTCGCCGGTGGCCGGGTTGACCACGTCGATGGTCCGTCCGTCGGCGGCGTCCCGGAACTCCCCGTTGATGTAGTTGCGCAGACGACGCAGCTCGGTGGTCACTTGCCACCCCTCCTGTCGGTCTCGTGGTGCTCGGTGGCTCAGGTGTCCAAGTGGTGGACAGCCCCACCCTAATCGCTGAGGCGACGATTCCGACAGGGCCGACGCCCCACGACTTCGGATTCAGTGGGAATCGATCTCCAGAACAACGAATTTCCTCGATCTGGGGTTGCGCGAGTGACGAGACTCGGTGCACAGTGAAGACGTGGCCAGTCGAAGCGCAGATTCCAGGACCGGGAACGGATCGTCACTGACGATCGACGCCGTATCCCTGGCGATCATCGAACAGCTCCAGGAGGACGGTCGCCGTCCGTACGCCGCCATCGGCAAGGCCGTGGGCCTGTCCGAAGCGGCCGTGCGACAGCGCGTCCAGAAGCTCCTCGATCAGGGCGTCATGCAGATCGTCGCCGTCACCGACCCCCTCACCGTCGGCTTCCGCCGTCAGGCGATGGTCGGCATCAACGTCGAGGGTGACGTGGAGCAGGTGGCGGACGCGGTGACGGCCATGGCCGAATGCGAGTACGTGGTGATGACCGCGGGCTCCTTCGACCTGATGGTGGAGATCGTCTGCGAGGACGACGACCACCTCCTGGATGTGATCAACAAGCGCATCCGCACTCTCCCCGGCGTGCGCTCCACCGAGAGCTTCGTCTACCTCAAGCTCAAGAAGCAGACCTATATGTGGGGAACCCGATAGCCGTGAGCAAGGACCTCTCCAAGACCGCCTACGACCACCTGTGGATGCACTTCACCCGCATGTCGTCGTACGAGAACAGCCCCGTCCCGACCATCGTCCGCGGCGAGGGCACCTACATCTTCGACGACAAGGGCAAGCGCTACCTCGACGGCCTCGCCGGCCTGTTCGTGGTCCAGGCCGGACACGGCCGGACCGAGCTCGCCGAGACGGCCTACAAGCAGGCCCAGGAGCTTGCCTTCTTCCCGGTGTGGTCCTACGCCCACCCGAAGGCCGTCGAGCTGGCCGAGCGCATCGCGCACCACGCCCCCGGCGACCTGAACAAGGTCTTCTTCACCACCGGCGGCGGCGAGGCGGTCGAGACCGCCTGGAAGCTGGCGAAGCAGTACTTCAAGCTGGTGGGCAAGCCCACCAAGCACAAGGTCATCTCCCGTGCGGTCGCCTACCACGGCACCCCGCAGGGCGCCCTGTCCATCACCGGACTGCCGGGCCTGAAGGCCCCCTTCGAGCCGCTGGTGCCCGGTGCGCACAAGGTGCCGAACACCAACATCTACCGCGCCCCGCTCTTCGGCGACGACCCGGAGGCCTACGGCCGCTGGTGCGCCGACCAGATCGAGCAGCAGATCCTGATGGAGGGCCCGGAGACCGTCGCCGCGGTCTTCCTGGAGCCGGTGCAGAACGCCGGTGGCTGTTTCCCGCCGCCGCCCGGCTACTTCCAGCGCGTGCGCGAGATCTGCGACCAGTACGACGTGCTGCTCGTCTCCGACGAGGTCATCTGCGCCTTCGGCCGCCTCGGCACGATGTTCGCCTGCGACAAGTTCGACTACGTACCGGACATGATCACCTGCGCCAAGGGCATGACCTCGGGCTACTCCCCGATCGGCGCGTGCATCATCTCCGACCGCCTCGCGGAGCCGTTCTACAAGGGTGACAACACCTTCCTGCACGGCTACACCTTCGGTGGCCACCCGGTCTCGGCGGCCGTGGGCCTCGCCAACCTCGACATCTTCGAGCGCGAGAACCTCAACCAGCACGTCCTGGACAACGAGGGCGCCTTCCGCGCCACGCTGGAGAAGCTGTACGACCTGCCGATTGTCGGCGACGTCCGCGGCAACGGCTTCTTCTACGGCATCGAGCTCGTCAAGGACAAGGCGACCAAGGAGTCGTTCAACGACGAGGAGACCGAGCGCGTCCTGTACGGGTTCCTCTCCAAGGCGCTGTACGACAACGGCCTGTACTGCCGCGCCGACGACCGCGGCGACCCGGTCGTGCAGCTGGCGCCGCCGCTGGTGTCCGACCAGTCCACGTTCGACGAGATCGAGCAGATCCTCCGGGCCACCCTCACCGAGGCCTGGACGAAGCTGTGACCCTCGGCGTGATCGTCCGATCGTAGGCTGAACGCGGCCCGGGTCCTGCCCCATCCGAGTGAGATGGGCGGACCCGGGCCGTGTGCTGTCCTGACACCCGGCTCGCCAATACCTACGGTTCCTGTGACCGATCCGCCCTACCATCGTTCCGCCGTACGGGGGAACACCGTACGGGGAAACGACACATCAGAACCGATACCGAGGTGTACGCCATGGTGGCCCCGCCGGACAACGACGTGCTCTGGGCACGCGCCCTGCACCACTCCCACAACGGCTCCCCCGCGCTCCAAGGCGTCTCCCTCGGCGTGCGCGAGGGCGAGATCCTCGCGGTCAGCGGCCCCCGGGGAAGCGGCAAGACGACACTCCTGCGCTGCCTGTCCGGCCGTCTCGTCCCCCGCGACGGTGAAGTCTGGTTCAACAGCGCCCCCGTCCACACCATGACCCCGCTCCAGCGCGAACGGCTGCGCCGCGACCGGTTCGGCTGGATCGGCCCCGCCCCCGACCTCGTCCCGGAGCTCACCGCCTGGGAGAACACCGCCCTGCCGCTGATGCTCCGCGGCACCTCCCGCCGCGCCGCCAAGGCCGCCGCCCTCGACTGGCTGGAGCGGCTCGACGCCGGCGACTGCGCCCGCAAACGGCCGCACGCCCTCCTCCACGGCCAGCGCCAGCGCGTCGCCATCGCCCGCGCCCTGGTGACCATGCCGTCCGTGCTGTTCGCCGACGAACCGACCGCGCCCCTCCACCGCGCCGACGGCGCCCAGGTGCTGCGCACCCTGACGGCCGCGGCCCGCTCGCACCGGATCACCGTCCTGCTCGCCACGCACGACCCGCAGGTCGCGGCCCTCGCCGACCGCACGGCGCACCTGCTCGACGGGCGACGGGTCAACTCCGTACAACAGCTCGACGGAGCGGAGGGCCGCGACGCGTGCTCGCTCTCCGTCTAGCCCGCGGCGCCCATCCCCTGGTGCTCCTGCGCCGGCTGCTCGTCGCGGCCGCGTCGGCGGGGGTCGGCTTCCTGCTGCTGTGCACCCTCGGGTACGCGGTCGGGCACCCCGGCGAGTCGCGGGCGGCCCTGGCCCGCCTGGCCTGGTGCGTGCTGCCGCTCGCCGCCACCGTGCACTTCGCGGTCGCCGTCGCCCGTACCGACCCGACCACCCGGCCGCGCCCCGGGCTGTCGGCGATCGGCCTGGGCCCGGCCCGGCTCGCCGCGGTCGCCGCCGCGTCGACCGCCGTGTCCTGCACCCTCGGCTCGATGGTCGCGCTGCTCGTCTTCCTGCACCTGCGCGGCGACCTCACGGGCCTGCCGTTCGACGGCGCCGCCGCCGAACTGCTGGGCGCGGGACGGCCGCTGCCGCTCGCGGGCGCGCTGACGCTGCTCGCGATCGTGCCGGTCGTCGCGTCCACGTCCGCCGCCCTGACACTGCGACCGCGCCGCAAGGCGGTCCTGGACGACGACCCCGACACCGCCGAACCCGCCCCGGCGGCCCCGCCGAACGGGCTGCCCTGGGGCGTGGCCCTGGTCGCGCTGGGCGTGGCGGTCGAGACGTACGCCTCCCGGGGGCAGGGCGGCGGGGCGGCGGCACTGCCGCTGCCGGGGGGCCTCGGCGGCGGCCCGGTGGGCGTGCTGGCGGGCTGGGCGCTCACCGCGGTGGGCCTCGCCGTCGCGGGGCCGGGCCTCACGCACCTGACCGGGCGGCTGCTCCAGACGTTCCGTCCGGGTGTGACCCGGCTGCTGGCGGGCCGCGCGCTGATGGACGAGGCGCGGCGCATCGGCCGACCGCTGGGTGTGGCGTGCGCGGTGGCGTCGGCGACGATCGGGGCGACGACGCTGTACGGGACGGGCGGCGCCCAGCCGTTCGGCCCCCTGACGGGGCTGGGCGCGGCGCTGGTCATGGCGTGCACCACGGCGACGCTGCTGACCGCGGCGCTGGAGTCCCGGCAGACCCGCGTCTCCACGAAGGACGCGCTGCTGCGCCTGGGTGCCTCGGCCTCCACTCTCCGGCTGGCCGTGGGCATGCGGGCCTTGGCGCTGCTGATGGTGTTCGCCCCCCTGACCTGGGCGATCGCGGAACTGGCGGCGCTGCCGCTGCGGCGGTAGGACCCCCGGAGCCCTGATCCGGGGGCCGTGCGGCCCTGCGGCGGCCCGTGTGACCGGGTGCCGGGGCCTCGGGGGCCGGGCGCGGCGCCGGACGTCCGCCGTACCGGGGGCGGGAGGACGGTGACTATCGTGGCGGCATGGCGCACACACCCAGGCACGGCCACGACCGGGAGATCGAGACGCTCCAGGAGTTCGACGAGGTGGCCGCGCGCGGCAGCCTCGTCGGGTACCGCCTCCAGTCCGTCGACCTGAGGGAGCGTACGAGCGCGCTGCTCGCCCTCCCCGCGACGGGCGCCGTGTTCCTAGGCTGCCGGATGGAGCCGGACGCCGCGGCGAAGGCGCGTGCCGAGGGGGCGCTCGTCTTCCCGCCCGTGCCGGACCTGCCGTTCGACCCGTACCGGGGAACGCTGTACTCCCCCGACGACCTCTTCGCGGGCCTCGCGGAGCAGGGGTACGAGGGGACGCCGGACGCTCTGGCGTACGCCTGGTTCCAGCGGACGAAGGCGGACGGCGACATCTTCGGGTCGATGCTGCGGGCCGTGCACGACGACTCGGTCTCCGACGCGCTAGACGAGCACCTCGCCGGGGCGCGCGTGGTCGGGGTGATGGGCGGCCACGCCATGGCGCGTGGCACGGACGCGTACGCCGGCGCCGCCCGGCTGGGCCGGACCCTCGCCCGCGCCGGGCTGACCGTCGCCACGGGCGGCGGGCCCGGCGCCATGGAGGCGGCCAACCTGGGCGCGTACGCCGCACCGTTCGACGACGCCATGCTGGAGGAGGCGTTGCTGCTGCTCGGCAAGGAGCCGTCGTTCGTACCGTCCGTGGGCGACTGGGCGCGGGCGGCCTTCGAGGTGCGGTCCCGCTGGCCCGGGGGCGGTGACTCGGTGGGCATCCCGACCTGGTTCTACGGCCATGAGCCACCGAACGCGTTCGCGTCCCGCATCGCGAAGTACTTCGCCAACGCCACCCGGGAGGACGGCCTGCTGGCCCGCTGCGACGCGGGCGTCGTCTTCCTCCCCGGCGCCGCCGGCACCGTCCAGGAGATCTTCGACAACGCGACCCCCAACTACTACGAGTCCCGCGGCGAACCGACCCCCATGGTCCTGGTCAACCGGACCCACTGGACCGAGCACCTGCCCGCCTGGCCACTGCTGCGCTCCCTCGCGGCGGGCCGCCCCATGGAGCCGCGCATCGCCCTGGTCGACAGCGTTGCCGAGGCCCCGGAAGCCCTGCGCAGGCTCGGTGAGCGCTGAGGCGACGCGCTGAGCAAGGAGACGCCGGAGCCGCTGGCACGTTGACGCCAGGTCCAGGAGGACTTCGTCCGGGCGTTGTTGCGCCGCTGACGTCCCCGGCGCCATCGGACGGGCCTTCCCACCGGCCCGGTAGCCGCAAGTCAACGGGGCGACGGCGGCGCTGGTCGTCGGCGAGACGGTGCTGCCGGGCATGATCGGTGTGCTGTGGCTGGGGGACGCGTCCCGGCCGGGCCTCGCGTGGCTGGCCGTCCTGGGGTTCGTGCTGGCGGTGGCGGGAGCGGTCGCGGTGGCGTGGTTCGGCGCGCCGGAGTCCGAGCCGCCGCGCGGTGCGGAGGAAGAGCCCGGGGAACTCGCCCGCGTGGGCTGAGCCGCGCCCTCACGGGCCCCCGGCTGCGGCTCATGACAGGTGCCACGATCACCGCGGCCGCCCCCGCGCGGCACCGGGTCAGCCGAGGACCACGACCTCGTCCGCCGCGAAGGTGACGCCGACCACCGCCCCCTGCTCCGGCGCGTCCCGCAGCGCGCACGTGGCCTCCAGGGCGGGGCCGGACTCCGGCCGGAGCCGCACCGCCACGTGGTGGCCCCGGAACGTACGGGCCTCGACCGTGCACCGCAGTCCGTCGGCGGGGTCGCCGAGCCGGACGCCGGCGGGCCGCACCAGCACCTGGGCCGCTCCCCGCGCCGACCCGCCCGGCACCGGGAGCTTGCCCCACACCGTGTCGGCCGCCTCGCCGGTCACCGTCGCCGCGACCACGTTGTCGAAGCCCAGGAACCGGGCGACGAACTCGGAGGCCGGGTGCTGCCAGACCTCCAGCGGCGTACCGCTCTGGGCGACGCGTCCGTCGCGCATGACGACGACCCGGTCGGCGAGCGCGAACGCCTCGCCCTGGTCGTGCGTGACGGCGAGCACCGTGGTGCCGAGCCGGCCGAACAGCTGCCGCAGCTCGACCACGAGCCGCTCGCGCAGCCCCCGGTCGAGCTGGCCGAGCGGTTCGTCGAGCATCAGCAGCCGGGGGCGGGGCGCCAGCGCCCGCGCGAGCGCGACGCGCTGCTGCTCGCCACCGGACAGCGCGGCGACGGCCCGCCGTCCGGCGCCGGGCAGGCCGACGAGGTCCAGCAGCTCCGTCACCCGGGAGGCCTGCTCCTTGCGCGCGGTGCCGCGGGTGCGCAGCCCGAACGCGACGTTGCCGGCCACGTCCCGCTGCGGGAACAGCTGGTGGTCCTGGAACATCAGCCCGACGCCGCGCCGGTGCACCGGCACGCCGGTCTGGTCGGCGCCGTCCAGCAGCACCCGGCCCGCGTCCACCGGCTGGAGCCCGGCCACCACCCGCAGCAGGGTCGACTTGCCGCTGCCGCTCGGCCCGAGCACGCACACGATCTCGTGGTCGGCGACGTCCAGCGACACCGCGTCCACGGCGGCGCGTGCTCCGAAGCGTACGGTCACGTCCTGAAGAGCGAGCATGGTCAGAACTCCCCGGACCGGTTGACACGGATACGTTCGAGCAGCAGCAGGGCCACCGCGCACACCACCATCAGGATCGTGGACAGGGCCATGGCCTGGCCGTAGTTGAGTTCGCCGGGCCGGCCGAGCAGCCGGGCGACCGCGACCGGGAGGGTCGGGTTGTCGGGGCGGGCGATGAACACGGTCGCCCCGAACTCGCCCAGCGACACGGCGAACGCGAAACCGGCGGCCACCGCGAGGGCCCGCCCCACCAGCGGCAGGTCCACCTCGCGCCACACCCGCCACGGCGAGGCGCCGAGCACCGCCGCCGCCTCGCGCAGCCGCACGTCCACGGCGCGCAGTACGGGCAGCATGGTCCGGACGACGAAGGGCACCCCGACCAGGGCCTGGGCGAGCGGCACCAGGATCCACGACGAGCGCAGGTCGAGCGGCGGCTCGTCCAGCGCGATCAGGAACCCGAAGCCGACGGTCACGGCGGACACGCCGAGCGGCAGCATCAGCAGCGCGTCGAAGCCGCGTACGAGGCGCCCGGCCCGCCGGGCGAGCGCGGCGGCGGCGAGCCCGCCGACCAGCAGGGCGATCCCGGTCGCGGCGACGGCGTACTCCAGCGAGTTGCCGACCGCCTCCAGGGGCGGCACCAGGAACGTCCCGCCGGCCGCGTCCACGTCCTGGAGCGCCCGGTAATAGCCGAGGCCCCCGTCGAAGGACCGCTCGACGAGCACCCCGAGGGGCAGCAGGAGCAGCAGCACGATCGTCACGAGGACGGCGCCGAGCAGCGCCCACTGCCCGGCACCACGCGGGCGGCGGGCGGTCGAGCCCGCGTCCACCAGCCTCAGCGCGGTCTCCCGCTTCCGTACCGTCCAGGCGTGGACGGCGAGGATCGCGCCGACCGCGGCGAACTGCACGAGCGTGAGCACGGCCGCCGTCGGCAGGTCGAGCAGCTGCGCGGTCTGCCGGTAGACCTCCGCCTCCAGCGTGCGGTACGCGGGCCCGCCGAGGATCTGCACGATGCCGAAGGAGGTGTACGTGAAGAGGAACACCATCAGCGCGGCGGCGGCCACGGCGGGCCCGAGCGCCGGCAGGGTCACCCGCCGCCAGGCGCCGAGGCGCGAGGCGCCGAGGACCCGGGCGGCCTCCTCCTGGCGCGGGTCGAGCTGGGACCAGAGGCCGCCGACCGTCCGGACGACGACCGCGTAGTTGAAGAAGACGTGCGCGAGGAGGATCGCCCACACGGTCGTGTCGAGCCGTACGCCCCACCGCTCGTCGAGGAGCCCGCCCCGGCCGAGGAGCGCGAGGAACGCGGTGCCGACGACGACGGTCGGCAGGACGAACGGCACGGTGACGACCGCCCGCAGCAGCGCCTTGCCGGGGAAGTCGAAGCGGGCGAAGACGTACGCGCCGGGCAGCGCGATCAGCAGGGTGAGCGCGGTGGAGGCGAGCGCCTGCCAGGTGGTGAACCACAGCACGTCCAGGATGTCGGGGCGGCCCAGCACCTCGCCGAGCCGCCCGAAGCGCCAGCCGCCGTCGTCCGCCCTCAGCCCGCGCCCGACGATCGCGGCGACGGGGTAGGCGAAGAAGACGGCGAAGAACACTACGGGCAGGACCATGAGTCCCGCCCGCGGCGCGCCGCGCTTGAAGGTGCCTACTTCAGGACGAGCGAGGACCACGTCTGGATCCACTGGTCACGGTTCTCGGCGATCTTCTCGGGCGCGACGGTGTACACCTTCTCCACCTGGGCGCCGTGCTTGGTGAACAGTTCCGGGAGCTCGGCGTCCTTCGCCACCGGGTTCACGAACATCTGCAGCGGCATGTCCTCCTGGAACTTCTTTCCGATCAGGAAGTCGATGAGGGCCTTGCCGCCGTCGGGGTTCTTCGCACCGGTCAGCAGACCGGCGAACTCGGTCTGCTGGAAGCACGTGCCGGTGGAGACGCCGGTCGGGGCCTCGGCGGGCTGCGGCTCGGCGTACAGCACCTCGACGGGCGGGCTGGAGGCGTAGGACACGACGAGCGGCCGGTCGCCCTTGGCCTGCTTGCCGCCGGCCGAACCGGAGAACTCCTGGTTGTAGGCGAGCTCCCAGCTGTCGACGACCTTGACGCCGTTGGCCTTCAGCTTCTTCCAGTAGTCCTGCCAGCCGTCGTCGCCGTACCGGGCGGCCGTGCCGAGCAGGAAGCCCAGACCGGGCGAGGACCGCTCGGGATTCTCGACGACGAGCAGGTCCTTGTAGGCGGGCTCGGCGAGGTCGTCGAAGGTCTGCGGCGGCGCGAGCTTCCTGTCCGCGAAGTACTTCTTGTCGTAGTTGACGCAGATCTCGCCGGTGTCGACGGGCGTGACGCGGTGCTTGCCCTTGTCCAGCTGTACGGCCTCGGGGACCCGGTCCAGGCCCTTGGCCTCGTACGGCTCGAAGAGACCGTGGTCGAGCGCCCGGGAGAGGAGGGTGTTGTCGACGCCGAAGAAGACGTCGCCCTGCGGGGCGCCCTTGGTGAGGATCGCCTTGTTGACGGCCTCGCCGGCGTCGCCGCTCTTGAGGACCTTGACGGTGTAGCCGGTCTGCCGGGTGAACTCCTTCAGGACCGCCGGGGTGGCGTTGAAGGAGTCGTGGCTGACGAGCGTCACGGTCTTGGGCTTCGTACCGCCGTCACCGGCGTCCTTGCCGGAGTCACCGCCGCAGGCGGTGAGTGTCGTGACGCCGAGCGCGGCGGCGAGGGTGCCGGCCGCGATTTTCCTGGTGGTGCTCACTGAGATTCCTCCTGGGTGTGACCAGGAAGAGACGCGGCCCCGCCCACCCCCCTTTTCCGGGGAGTGGGCAGGGCGCAACAGCTTGAGTAACGACCGAACTTCCTACCCAGAATGACCTGGGCGAGGTTCAGAGGGTCTGCGGCCTGACGGTGCCGCACTCTCAGCGCTGTGGCGCTCCCCTGTCGGAATATGCAGGTGTGTTCGACCTCAGACTACAAGCTCACCGCTCGGCGGCCGCGAGCTGTCCACAGGCACCGTCGATCTCCTGACCACGGGTGTCACGGACGGTGACCGGCACGCCATGGGCGGCGATCGCCTCGACGAACGCCTTCTCGTCCTCGGGCCGGGACGCGGTCCACTTCGACCCCGGGGTGGGGTTGAGCGGGATCAGGTTGACGTGGACGCGCTTGCCCTTGAGCAGCCGGCCCAGGAGGTCGCCACGCCAGGCCTGGTCGTTGATGTCACGGATCAGGGCGTACTCGATGGACACCCGGCGGCCGGACTTCTCCGCGTACTCCCAGGCGGCGTCGAGCACCTCCCGGACCTTCCAGCGCGTGTTCACGGGGACGAGGGTGTCGCGCAGTTCGTCGTCGGGGGCGTGCAGCGACACGGCGAGGCGGCACTTGAAGCCCTCGTCGGCGAAGCGGAGCATCGCGGGGACGAGGCCGACCGTCGAGACGGTGATGCCGCGCTGCGAGAGCCCGAGCCCGTCCGGCTCGGGGTCGGTGAGGCGGCGGACGGCACCGACGACGCGCTTGTAATTGGCGAGCGGCTCGCCCATGCCCATGAAGACGATGTTGGAGAGGCGGGCGGGTCCTCCCGGCACCTCGCCGTCCCGCAGCGCCCGCATCCCGTCGACGATCTGGTGCACGATCTCGGCCGTGGACAGGTTCCGGTCGAGCCCGGCCTGGCCGGTGGCGCAGAACGGACAGTTCATGCCGCAGCCGGCCTGGGAGGAGATGCACATGGTGACGCGGTCGGGATACCGCATCAGGACGGACTCGACGAGGGTGCCGTCGTGCAGTCGCCACAGCGTCTTACGGGTGGTGTCGTCGTCGCACGAGATGTGGCGGACGACCGACATCAGGTCGGGCAGCAGCTCCGCGGCGAGCTTCTCGCGGGAGGCGGCGGGGATGTCCGTCCACTCGGCCGGGTCGTGCGCGTACCGCGCGAAGTAGTGCTGGGACAGCTGCTTGGCGCGGAACGGCTTCTCACCGATCGCGGCGACGGCCTCCTTGCGCTCGGCGGGCGTCAGGTCGGCGAGGTGGCGCGGTGGCTTCTTGGCTCCGCGCGGGGCGACGAAGGTGAGCTCTCCCGGTGCGGGGCGTGGCATGACCTGGTACTCCTCAACAAGGACGAGGCCGCGGTACGGGAGCCGGGTGACCTCACCGGATGATCCCCGCGCGGGTCGCGGGGCCGAAAGGGCCCGCCGCGACCGTGCGACGAGCCCTTCCAGGGTAACCGGACCGCGGTTCAGCCTGTTCCGACGAAGATCACCAGCAGCAGCCAGACCACGGGGGCGGTCGGCAGGAGCGAGTCGAGCCGGTCCATGATGCCGCCGTGACCGGGCAGCAGCGTGCCCATGTCCTTGATGCCGAGGTCCCGCTTGATCATCGACTCGCCGAGGTCGCCCAGCGTGGCGCTGGCCGCGACGGCGACGCCCAGCAGCAGCCCCTGCCACCAGGTGCCGCCCTCGATGGCGAACTCCATGCACAGCGCGCCGGCGGCCATCGCGAACGCCACCGCGCCCAGGAGCCCCTCACGCGTCTTGCCGGGGCTGATGCGCGGCGCGAGCTTGTGCCTGCCGAACCGCCAGCCGACGGCGTACGCGCCGGTGTCGCTGACCACCGTCAGGAGCAGGAAGGTCAGCACCCGCCACGGACCGTCGTCGGCGGTGAGCATCAGCGCCACGAACGTCGCCAGGAACGGCACGTAGAAGGCGGCGAACACACCGGCGGTGACGTCCTTCAGATAGCCCTCGGGCGGCTCGGTCATCCGCCACACGAGCACCGCGAGCGCCGTGAGCGCCATGGCCACCCAGGCGCCCTCGGGCCCCCGTACGTACCCGGCCACGACCATGGCCGCGCCGCCGACGGCGAGCGGCACGAGCGGGGCCCTGATGGACTTGCGCTCCTGAAGGCGGGAGGTCAGCTCCCAGAGCCCGACCACGACGGCGACGGCTATCACACCGACGAACACGGCCTTGACGACGAAGAGCGACGCGACGATCACCGCGCCGAGACCGACGCCCACCCCTATGGCGGCCCTCAGGTCCCGGCCGGCCCGCTTCTTCTGCTTCCTCTGCGGGCCGGGCTGCTCCGGAGGCTGCGGCGCTCCCGACTGCGGGCTGGGCATGGGCTCCTGCGGATTCTCCGGCTGCGGCCGCGGCGCGTACGGCGGCTCCGGCGCGTACGGCGCCCGCCTGTCGTACGGCGCCTGCTCCGGCCGCTGCGTCTCGTCACGGAACGGGGGACCGCTCAGCGGAGCGGTCCCCCGGTCGCGGTCGTCCTGGTCTCCGCCGGTGTCTCCACCGGCGGGAACGTCGGGCACGATGGGCATGGGCCGAGTCTGCTGTGCCTCATGCCCGTCGTAGGCGGGACCCGCCGGGGCTGCCGGAGCGAACCCCGGGTGGTACCCCTGGTCGGGCGGACCCCATTGACCGCCTCTCGGCGGGGCCCCCCAGGAAGAGTCGTTCATCAGACCTCGAGCAGCTCGGCTTCCTTGTGCTTGAGCAGCTCGTCCACCTGCGTGACGTACTTCGCGGTGGTGTCGTCGAGCTCCTTCTCCGCACGGCGGCCCTCGTCCTCGCCGACCTCGCCGTCCTTGACGAACTTGTCGATCGTCTCCTTGGACTTGCGGCGGACCGAGCGGATCGAGATCTTGGCGTCCTCGGCCTTGCCCTTGGCGACCTTGATGTACTCGCGGCGGCGCTCCTCGGTGAGCTCGGGGAACACCACACGGATGATGTTGCCGTCGTTGCTCGGGTTGACGCCGAGGTCCGAGTCGCGGATGGCCTGCTCGATGTTGCGCAGCGCGCTCTTGTCGAACGGGGTCACCACGGCCATGCGGGGCTCCGGAACGGAGAACGACGCCAGCTGGTTGATCGGCGTGACGGCGCCGTAGTAGTCGGCCACGATCTTGTTGAACATGGCCGGGTGGGCGCGCCCGGTACGGATCGCGGCGAAGTCCTCCTTGGCGACCAGGACGGCCTTCTCCATCTTCTCCTCTGCTTCGAGGAGGGTCTCTTCGATCACCACTTGCTCCTGCGTGTCTATGAGTAGGCCCGGCGTGCAAAGGGCTGCGGAACCTGCGTCGCGTCTGTTCCCTGCACGGTGTCCGACCGGCAGGGCTTTGTCCATCCCCTCGTGGGGCGCCCCGGGCAGTTCCCGGACCCGGGATCGGGTACTGGTGCCCGGGATCAGGTCCTGGTGCCCTGGTCGCTCACGAGAGTGCCGATCTTCTCACCCTTCACCGCACGCGCGATATTGCCGGCCGCGAGCAGCTCGAAGACGAGGATCGGGAGGTTGTTGTCGCGGCAGAGGGTGATGGCGGTGGCGTCCGCGACCTTGAGGTCGCGGGAGAGCACCTCGCCGTACTCCAGCGCGTCGAACTTCACCGCGTCCGGGTTGGTCTTGGGGTCGGAGTCGTAGACCCCGTCCACCCCGTTCTTGCCCATGAGGAGGGCTTCGGCGTCGATCTCCAGGGCGCGCTGGGCCGCGGTGGTGTCGGTGGAGAAGTAGGGCATGCCCATGCCCGCGCCGAAGATCACGACGCGGCCCTTCTCCAGGTGCCGCACCGCGCGCAGCGGGATGTACGGCTCCGCGACCTGCCCCATGGTGATGGCGGTCTGGACACGGGAGTCGATGCCCTCCTTCTCCAGGAAGTCCTGGAGGGCGAGGCAGTTCATGACCGTGCCGAGCATGCCCATGTAGTCGGAGCGGGCCCGGTCCATGCCGCGCACCTGAAGCTCCGCCCCGCGGAAGAAGTTGCCGCCGCCGATCACGACCGCGATCTCCGCGCCGTCGCGGACGACCGCGGCGATCTCGCGTGCGATGGCGTGTACGACGTCGGGATCGACGCCGAGGCCACCACCGCCGGCGAACGCCTCGCCGGACAGCTTCAGCATGAAGCGGCCGGCCTTGTTACCGGTGTTGTCGTCGCCCTGTGCGGCGCCCTGGTTCATGGAGATCTCCTCGTGCACATACGAAGAAGGCCATTGCCGGTGGGTGCTGTTGTCCCTACGGCAATGGCCTCCTCGTCAGATCTGTGGCCGGCCGGCGCTGACGCGACCGACCGTCCACTGGGAAAACCCTAGCGGGATCCCGTGTCGAGCGCGTACCGGCTCAGATGCCGACCTTGATGCGGCTGAAGCGCTTCAGGGTGACACCGGCCTCGTCCAGGACCTTCTGGACGGACTTCTTGTTGTCCAGCGCGTACGGCTGACCCAGGAGGGTGGCGTCCTTGAAGAAGCCGTTGAGGCGACCCTCGACGATCTTCGGGAGCGCGGCCTCGGGCTTGCCCTCGGCGCGGGTGGTCTCCTCGGCGACGCGGCGCTCGGCCTCGACGACCTCGGCCGGGACGTCGTCCTTGGAGAGGTACTTCGGGGCGAAGGCGGCGATGTGCTGCGCGACACCCTTGGCGATCTCGGCGTTCTCCTTGTCGAGCTCGACGAGGACACCGATCTGCGGGGGCAGGTCGGGCATGGTGCGGTGCATGTACGCCGCGACGTAACCGCCGGAGAACTGCGCGAAGCGGTCCAGGACGATCTTCTCGCCGAGGTTGGCGTTGGCCTCGTCGACGTACGCCTGGACGGTCTTGCCGGCCTCGATCTCGGACGCGAGCAGCGCCTCGATGTCGGCGGGGGCGGTCTTGGCGACGTGCTCGGCGAGCGCCTTGGCGACGCTCTGGAACTTCTCGCCCTTGGCGACGAAGTCCGTCTCGCACTTCAGCTCGACGAGGACACCGGAGGTGTTGTCGTCGGCGATCACGGAGACGACGGCACCGTTCTCGGCGGAGCGGCCCTCGCGCTTGGCGACGCCCTTCTGACCCTTGATGCGGAGCGCCTCGACGGCCTTGTCGACGTTGCCCTCGGCCTCGTCGAGCGCCTTCTTGCAGTCCATCATGCCGGCGCCGGTGAGCTCGCGGAGCTTCTTGACGTCAGCGGCGGTGTAGTTCGCCATGATCTGTGAGTCTCTTTCGAAGTCTGGAAGATCTACGAAGATCTACGGGTGGACGGCGGGGGCGACACGCGCCCCCGCCGTCGATCCGAACCCTGAAGGTCAGGCCTGCTCGGCGTCCGCGGCCTGAGCCTCGGCGGCGGGAGCCTCGGCGGCCGGAGCAGCCTCGGTGGCCTCGGCGGCCGGGGCCTCGGCCGGAGCCTCCGCAGCGGCCTCGGCCGGCTTCTCGGCGGCCTCGTCGGAGTCCGCCTTCTTCTCGCCCTCGAGCAGGTCGCGCTCCCACTCGGCCAGCGGCTCGGCGGCGGCCTTCTCGCCCGGCTTCTGGTCGCCGGCAGCGGCGCCGGAACGGGCGATGAGGCCCTCGGCGACGGCGTCGGCGATCACGCGGGTGAGCAGGGTGACGGAGCGGATCGCGTCGTCGTTGCCCGGGATCTTGTAGTCGACCTCGTCGGGGTCGCAGTTGGTGTCGAGGATCGCGACGACCGGGATGTGGAGCTTGCGCGCCTCACCGACGGCGATGTGCTCCTTCTTGGTGTCGACGATCCAGACGGCGCTGGGCACCTTCTGCATCTCGCGGATACCACCGAGGGTCTTCTCCAGCTTGGCCTTCTCGCGGGAGAGGACCAGGAGCTCCTTCTTGGTCAGACCCGAGGCCGCGACGTCCTCGAAGTCGATCGCCTCAAGCTCCTTCAGACGCTGAAGGCGCTTGTAGACGGTCGAGAAGTTGGTGAGCATGCCGCCCAGCCAGCGCTGGTTGACGTAGGGCATGCCGACGCGGGTCGCCTGCTCGGCGATCGCCTCCTGCGCCTGCTTCTTGGTACCGACGAACATGATGGAGCCGCCGTGGGCGACGGTCTCCTTGACGAACTCGTAGGCGCGGTCGATGTACGACAGCGACTGGAGCAGGTCGATGATGTAGATGCCGTTGCGCTCGGTGAAGATGAAGCGCTTCATCTTCGGGTTCCAGCGACGGGTCTGGTGACCGAAGTGGACGCCGCTCTCCAGCAGCTCCCGCATCGTGACGACGGCCATGGCCGTATCTCCTTGGTTCTCGGTTGTGTCCTGACGCCCCGACGCGCCGTGCCACGAGTGGACCGAAGGGCGCTGCCACGACTTTTGAGGGTGGTGGCGGGGCGTGCGAAGTCGACCCGGTGGCCCGGGTCGCCAGAAGAAGTGTACGGGACCACGACAGCGCCGGGTGACGGCGTTGTCCACAACCTGCCGGTGGTCCACAGGCCGGGTCCATGATCAGCGCGGTGGCGTACGTCTGCGCGACATTCTGCGCATGCTTTCCACCGCGTTCGCCCTGGTCCTGTCCGTGCTGACCCACCTGTCCGCGCCGACCCACCTGTCCCCGCCGGCCGCCGGCCCGCCCGCCGTGTGGCCGGTGGGCCCGCCCCGTCCGGTGATCGTGCGCGGCTGGGAGCCGCCCGCGTCGGCGTACGGTCCGGGCCACCGCGGCGTGGACCTGGCCGCCCCGCCGGGCACCGAGGTCCGCGCGGCGGCGGCCGGCCGCGTCTCGTTCGCGGGCCCGGTGGCGGGCCGGGGCGTCCTGTCGGTCACGCTCCCGTCCACCGGCGCCCCGCCGCTGCGCACCACCTACGAACCGGTCCGCCCCCTGGTCCGCCCGGGCGCCGAGGTCGCGGCGGGGCAGGTGGTGGCCGTCGTGGCCGCCGGAGCCCGCTCACACTGCGCGGCCGGGTGCCTCCACTGGGGCCTGCGCCGGGGCGACGCCTACCTCGACCCCTTGTCCCTGCTGCCCCCGGCGTTGCTCCGCCGCCCGCCCTCGCGCCTGCTGCCCCTGACCGGCCCCGCCTGACGGCCGTGCGGAACGCCCCCGCCGGGGGAGGCGCGCAGGGGCGGGCGGTGCGGGGCGGGGCCCGGGGGAAGCCGCGCAGGGGCGGCGGGGGCCGGTGGACGAGGCCCCGGGGGCGGAAGCCGCCCGGGGGGGGCGGCACCGGGCGGGCGGGGGGCCGTGCGGGGGCACCGGCGCGGCCCCTCGGGAGGTGGCGGTCAGATGCCGCGTACGCCCCGGAGCGCCATCGAGACGGCCGTGTCGGCGATGGACGAGGGGTCCTCCGCCGCGCCGAGCTCGATGCGGCGCACCGCCGCGTCGACCACGCCCTGGAGCAGCATCGCGGCCAGCCGCGGCTGTTCCTGACCGAGATCGGCCAGCGCCTCGACGATCATGGCGACGAGCCCGCCGTGGGCCGCGCGGATCTTCTCCCTCGCCCCGTCGTCCAGTTCGCTCGCCGAGATCGCGACGACCGCCCGGTGACGCCGGTCGCCGACGAGGTCGAGCTGGGCGCGGACGTACGCCTCGACCTTGCCGTCGGGGGTGTCCGCCCGCTCCATGGCCGCCTCGACCTCCGCGGCCCAGAGGGGGAAGTCGACCGCGCACAGCTCCTCGACGACGGCGGCGCGCGAGCGGAAGTACTCGTACACGGAGGACCGGGCCAGGCCGGTGCGCTCGGCGAGGGCGGGGAAGGTCAGCGCCTCCGTCCCTCCTTCGGACAGCAGGGCACGCGCGGCGTCCAGCAGGGCGCCGCGCTGCATGGTCCGGTGCTCGGCCACGGAGGCCGCTCGAATCCTGGGCACGGCTCCACTTTACGACCGCCCCTTCGCCGTCACCGCCCTACATCGGCCAGCTTCGCTCTCAGCTGGAGGACCGACTTCGTGTGGATCTGGCTGACACGGCTCTCGGTGACCCCCAGCACGTTGCCGATCTCGGCCAGGGTCAGGCCCTCGTAGTAGTACAGCGTGACGACCGTCTTCTCCCGCTCCGGCAGGGTGTTGATGGCACGGGCCAGCAACCGTCGCAGCTCACGGCCCTCGGCCACCTCGACGGGGTCGTCGGCGGCGGTGTCCTCCAGGGTGTCCATGAGGCTCAGCCGGTCGCCGCCCTCGCCGCCGACGTGCAGCAGCTCCTCCAGGGCGACCACGTTCGCCAGGGACAACTGGCTGAAAACAGCGTGCAGTTCCTCCAGGGCGATGCCCATCTCCGTGGCGACCTCCCCCTCCGACGGAGTGCGCCGCAGCTGGGCCTCCAGGGTGGCGTACGCGCGCTCCACGGCCCGCGCCTTCTGCCGCACCGAGCGCGGGATCCAGTCCAGGGCCCGGAGTTCGTCGATCATCGCGCCGCGGATCCGGGTGATGGCGTACGTCTCGAACTTGATCGACCGCCCGATGTCGAACTTCTCGATCGCGTCGATGAGCCCGAAGACCCCGGACGACACGAAGTCCGCCTGCTCCACGTTGGACGGCAGACCGACGCTCACCCGGCCCGCGACGTACTTCACCAGCGGCGAGTAGTGCAGGATCAACTGTTCCCGCAGCCGCTCGTCGCCCGTGTCCTTGTACGACTGCCACAGCTCGTCGAGCGACGAGGGCGCGGACGGGCGCACGGTGCCCCGGGCGGCGGGGGGCACCGCTGCGCGGTCGGACCCGGAGGTGTGCTGGGGCATGCGTCGCCTTGAGCCGTTCTGCTGAGTGCGAGGGGGGACGGGGGAATGGGGGATGGGGGACGGTATGCGGAGGGGGTAATTCTGGTGAGCGTAGCGTGACTGAGGAGTCGCGGTGAGCGAAGGCCCCTGGATGGTGACTCCATGAGTGCACGTCATCGGCCGCATCTTCGAATGTGGCCCACGGGGCCGACTGCGGGCACGTCGGCCCCGGGGCATCGACCGAGAGAGCCGCGGAGGTCATCGGTATCACTTTTTCACCCGATTGCTGCGGGTCAAGCACCGCCTCGCCGGGTGTTCGGGCGACGTACGGCCTCACGCGTCAACTGCCATCCCTCGCCGTGGCGTTCGACGAACCCCAGGGCGTGGAGTTCGTACAGCCTGCCGAGCGTCTCGTCAACGGCGGTACCCGCGTCACGCGCGATGTCGCTCGCGGTGGCGGCCGTCCCCCGCGCGGGCAGGGCTTCGAGTACCCGCGCGCCGGCCGGGTCGAGGAGGTCCCTGGGCAGGACCGGCCCGCGCCGCTGCGGAGCCAGGTCTCCGATGTTCCCCACCAGCTCCGCGACTTCCGCGGCGTCGGTGACCAGCTCCGCCTCGCCGCGCAGCAACTCGTGCACACCCGCGGAGAGACCGCTGGTGGCCGGGCCGGGGACGCCCATGGTGAACCGGCCGAGCCGCTGTGCGGCACGGGCGGTCACCAGGGACCCGCTGCGGTACTCCGCCTCGACGACGACCGTGCCCCGGGTGAGGGCGGCGATCACGCGGTTGCGGAGGATGAACCGGCTCGGGGTGGGATGGGAGCCGGGCGGCAACTCGCCCACCACCAGGCCCTGTTCGGCGATGCGCCCGATCAGCTCGGCATGGCCACGCGGATAGGCCCGGTCGACCCCGCAGGCCAGCACGGCGACGGTCGCGCCGCCGGCGGCCAGGGCACCCCGGTGCGCGGCGCCGTCGACACCGAAGGCCGCGCCGGAGACGACGACCCAGCCGCGCTCGGCGAGCCCCGAGGCGAGGGTCGCCGCCATGTGCGCCCCGTAGGGCGTGCACGCCCGCGCCCCGACCACCGCGACGGAGCGCAGCGCCCAGCGACGCAGGTCGTACCGGCCACGCACCCAGAGCCCCACGGGCCGGGCATCGCCGAGGTCGTCGAGCTGACTCGGCCACTCCGGGTCGCCCGGCACCACGAAGCGCCCGCCGCACGCCTCCACCGCCGCCAAGTCCCGCTCCGGGTCGGCACGGGCCGCCCGCGTCCGGTACCCCTGGATGCGCTGGTCGCTCACACCGGTCAGCGCGTCGTCCTCGTACGGCACGGACGTCAGCGGCACGGACGTCAGCCGCCGCAACAGCCCCACGGCCCCCAGCTCGCGCAGCCACCGCCCGCCGTGCTCATCACCCGGTTCGACGACCCGCGTCAACGCCGCCCGCGCCCGTCGCTCCTCCTCGGTCACCCCACCGGCCATGCCGCTCCCCCGTCCCATGCCGTCCACCTCCCGTGTCCGTGCGGCCCCCGCCGCCCCTGCCCGGCCCGTTTTTTCGGCTCACCGGACGCCCCGGCGCGCCACCGGCGGCCGCACCCGCCCTCGCACGCACCCGTGGCACCCCCGGCATCCCCGGCATCCCCGCCAGACCGGGGGCGGGACGGCCGCGGCGGGTCACAGCGGCTCCCGGACCGGCATCGGCGCGCCCCGGGCGATCCCGGTGCGCAGCTCCAGCGCCAGATGGACGTCATCGGCGCTTGGGCGGTCACGTCCCGCGAGGTCCGCGACCGTCCAGGCGACCCTCAGCACCCGGTCCAGTCCTCGCGCGGTGAGCAGGCCCCGCTCGATGTCCCGCTCGGCGGCGGCGAGGGCGCCGGGCGCGACCTGCCAGCGGGTGCGCAGCTCATGGCCGGGCACTTCGCAGTTGACGTTCCAGGGGGTGCCGTCCAGCCGGGCGGCGGCTCGCGCCCGGGCGTCCCGCACCCGCGCGGCCACCTCCGCCGTCGTCTCGCCACGCCCTCCCTGGGAGAGCAGGTCGGTGCGGGTGACTGGTTCCACCTCGACACGGAGGTCGACCCGGTCGAGCAGCGGCCCCGACAGCCGCGCCTGGTAGCGGCGGATCACCGATGCGGGGCATTCGCAGCCCGCCCCGTGCAGGGTGTGCCGCCCGCAGGGGCAGGGATTGGCCGCGAGCGCCATCAGGAACCGCGCCGGCAGCCGCACCACGCCCGCGCTGCGCGCCACGACCACGTGGCCGGACTCCAGGGGCTGCCGCAGCGCGTCCAGCGCCTTGCCGGAGAACTCGGGCGCCTCGTCCAGAAAGAGCACTCCTCGATGAGCCAGGGAGACGGCGCCCGGCCTCGGCAGCCCGTTGCCGCCCCCGACCAGCGACTGCATGGTCGCGGAGTGGTGCGGCGCGCAGTACGGCGGCCGGTGCACCAGCGGCTCGCCCGGCGGCAGGAGGCCCGCCACGGAGTGCACCGCGGTGACCTCCAGGGCCTCCTGGCGGGTCAGCGGCGGCAGGACGCTCGGCAACCGCTCGGCCAGCATGGTCTTGCCCGCTCCCGGCGGTCCGGACAGCAGCAGGTGGTGCCCGCCCGCCGCCGCGACCTCCAGGGCGACACGCGCCGCCCGCTGGCCGGCGACGTCCGCGAGGTCGGGTCCGTCGACCGGGTCGGGACCGAGTCCGGTGCCCACGCCGGCACCGGGGACCAACAGTCCGGCGAGCATGGCATCGGGCCGCCCCGCCTCGTCCGGCTCCTCCTCCGGAACCGGCTCGTCGGCGAGTACGGCGATCAGTTGCCGCAGCGTCCGGACGCCGAGGACTGAGACGCCCGGCACCAGCGCGGCCTCCCCCGCCGTCTGCTCCGGGACGACGACCTGCTGGTAGCCGGCCTCCGCGGCGGCGAGAACCGCCGGCAGGACGCCCCGCACGGGTCTGACCCGTCCGTCGAGCCCGAGCTCACCGATGAGGACCAGGTCTGCGATGGTCCGGGGGTCGAGGCGCTCGGCTGCGCCCAGCACCGCTGCCGCGACGGCGAGATCGAACCCCGAACCACTCTTCGGTACGGAGGCCGGGCTGAGCCCGACCGTCAGTTTCTTCTGCGGCCACTCGGCGTCCGAGTTGACGATCGCCGCCCTCACCCTGTCACGGCTCTCCGTGAGGCTCTTGTCCGGCAGCCCGACCAGCGCGAACGTCGCGACGCCCGGCTCCAGGTCCGCCTGGACCTCGACGACCACGCCCTCGACGCCGACGAGGGCGACCGCGCATGTGCGTGCGAACCCCATCAGGCCACTCCCCGCACATGCTCGACGACGGGTGCGCCGCGCCGGGGCAGCAGCACCCCCACCAGATCGATGCGCAGCCCGCCCGGCGGTGGCCCGCCGTGCCGCTCCAGCCAGCAGGCTGCCAGCCGCCGCAAACGCTCGGCCTTGGCGGGTGTCACCGCCGCCATGGGATGTTCGAAACCGCCCTCTCTGCGGGTCTTCACCTCGCAGACGACCACCGTGTCGCCGTCACGGGCGACGATGTCGATCTCGCCGAGCCGTCCGCACCGCCAGTTCCGGGCGAGCGTCGCCATCCCGGCATCGCCGAGCCGGCGGACCGCCAGCTCCTCCCCGTACCGCCCCAGGGCCCCCGTCGCGTTCATTCGGCACCACCTCCGGCACCGACTGTGACGCGTCGGCGCCGGACTTGTGGATCTTGGTGGATAACCGACGCCCTGTGGATAACCCCGTCACCCACAGCAGTGAAAAGACACGCCACCCGCGCGGCCCGCCACCGGACCGGCCCACCGCCAGGACGGCGGCCGGGCTCCCCTGCCGCGGCCCATCACCCCTGCGACCCACCCGCCGGACGACCGGAGCCCACCCGCCCGGCTGCCGGGGCCTACCGCCACAACCCACCCGCGGAAGCCCATCCCTGGAGCCCACCCGCGAAGGCCGTCCCCCGGACGACCGGAGCCCACCTCCCGGACAGCCTCAGCCCACCGGACCGCCTGCACCCACCACACTGCCGCAGCCCACCGCACAGCCGCACCGCACCACCGCGCGCCCACCGCGCCACCGGGCCGCACAACCGCGCGCCCGCCGCGCCACCGCGCCGCACAGCCGCGCGCCCACCGCACCACCGCGCCGCACAGCCGCACCGCACCACCGCAGCCCACCGCCGGCGGGGCTCAGCTGCCGGGCAGCTCCAGGTCGCTCTTGTTGAGCTCCTCGATGTTGACGTCCTTGAAGGTCAGCACACGCACCTGCTTGACGAACCGCGCCGGCCGGTACATGTCCCAGACCCAGGCGTCCGCCATGGAAACCTCGAAGAACACCTCGCCCTGCACCGAATGGACCTGCATCTCGTAATCGTTGGTGAGGTAGAAGCGACGCTCGGTCTCGATCACGTATTTGAACAGACCGACGACATCGCGGTACTCCCGGTAGAGCTTCAGCTCCATCTCGGTCTCGTACTTCTCGAGGTCCTCGGCGCTCATGGCATGTTCCCCTTCAGCCGTGCGTCACCCCATTGTGCTCCGGTCTCCCGCACCCCTAGACGATCTCGGGGGCCAGGACCACCGGCGTACTCGGGGGTCCCTCGTCGAGCAGTGTGCGGAGCAGCTCGGCGAGTCGTGTCGGGTACACCGTCTCACGGGCCGCCGACAGTTCGGCGGAAGTCCACCACCTCAGCCCCGCGACACTGCGGGTTTCGAGCTCCGTCAGCGTGCCGAGGGCCACCTCGGTCCGCGCCGTACGGGCCAGGTAGTACCACTCGTCCTGGTGCCAGCGCCGCCCCGCGAAGGGGAAGGAACAGACGCGCTGCCAGACCACCGGTCCGAGCTCCACCTCCGTGAGGCCGGTCTCCTCGGCGAGCTCCCGCAGCGCCGCCTGCTCCCGGGTCTCGTCGCCCTCGACCCCGCCACCGGGCGTGAACCACCAGGTGTGGGAAGGGTCGTCCGGCTCGTGGCCGTGCAGCAGCAGGATCCGGTCCCGCGGGTCCAGCAGTACCACCCGGGCCACCCTGCGCAGCGGCGTCTCCTCAGGCACCGGCACCGGCCCGCGTCCCGGAGCGGCCCCGCGTACGGGACAGCACCCTGGCGATGGGCCCGTACGCCGCCCCGCCGAGGATCAGCACGGCCCCGGCGACCACCGACCCGACCACCAGCTTCACCGGCCCGGGCCGCGACACGCCGCCCGGCAGTGCCGCGAAGCTCCGCGGCCGCTCCACCATCGCGGTGGACGGCCACGCCACGGCGTCCAGCCGCCCGCTCACCGCGCTGCGCGGCACGGAGCCGTGCCCGGGTCCCTGGAGGTGGACGCGGGAGTCCTGCGAGGTCCCGCGCTCGTCACCGAGCAGGAACATCTGCCCGTCGGGCACCGATGCCGAGAACTCCGTCAGGGACGCCGGCCCACCCGGGCGCAGATACGGTTCTTCGACAGCCTTGCCATTGATCGTGAGCCGGCCGTCGCCGTCGCAGCAGGCGACCTTGTCACCGCCCACGCCGACGACCCGCTTGACCATCGGCAGATCGCCCCAGGCGGGGTCCTCGAAGACCACGACGTCCCCGCGCCGCACCTCGGCGCCGTCGATCCGCTGCGCCAGCACCCGGTCCCCCACCTCGATGGTGGGGGACATCGAGTCGGTCGGCACGGTGTACGGCTGGTACTGGACGGCCCCCCAGACGAACCCGCCGAGGAAGAGCACACAGCCGACGGCCACGGCCAGCCCCGACAGCGCGCTGCCGAGACGGCCGTGGCCGTCGTCCGTGGTGTTGTCCTTGCCCATCCCAGCGCTCCCCACCTTCGGAGATCGACGATCTGGGACGGCACCCTACCCGCGGTCCCCTACCCGGCGGTATGCCCGCCGCGTGCCGACCGGAGGCAGCGCGCGGTCAGCCGTCCCGCCGCTTCCGCCGCCACAGGACGACGGGCAGCGCCACGGCGAGGCCCAGGGCCCCGGGGCCCGCCATCCGGGCGACGGCACTCGACGCCGCCGCCGCGTTCAGCCCCGGCTGGTCGAACGTGTCCGGCACCGGCAGGGTGGACCAGCGGGTCACCGGCCAGGCCACCACGATCGCGCGGCCGACGACCTGGTCGTTGGCGACCGTGCCGCTGCCGGGCAGCTCCTGGTGGTAGCGGGAGTCCAGCGAGTTCTGGCGGTTGTCGCCCATCACCCAGATCCGGCCCTCGGGGACCTTGATCGGCCCGAACGGCTGGTCGTCGCACGGCGTGGTGCCGGGGTGGATGTACGAGGTCTCGTCCAGCGGCTTGCCGTTGACGACGACCTTGCCGCCCTTCTTGCAGCTGACCGTGTCGCCACCGACCGCGACGACCCGCTTGATCAGGTCCTTCTCCTCCGCGGACGGCATCAGGCCGATGAAGCTCAGGAACTTCTGCACCACGTTGGGGTCGGGGGTGGGCTCACCCTCCAGCCAGCCGCCCGGGTCGTGGAAGACCACGACCTCGCCGCGCTCCGGCTCGGAACCGAACCAGGGGGTCAGCTTGTCGACCAGTACCCGGTCACCGCGCTGCAGGGTGTTCATCATCGAGTCCGAGGGGATCGAGAACGCCTGCACCAGGAACGTCTTGATCAACAGCGCCAGCAGCAGCGCGATGCCGATCAGCAGCGGCAGTTCCTTCCAGAAGGAACGCTGCTGCCTGGGCTCACCGGGACCGTCGTCGTCGGCGCCTCCGGGCTCAGTCGGACCGGTCGCGGAGGGAGGCTCCTCGACGGGTCCGGAAGAGGACGACCGTCCGGGCTGCTCGGGCCGCTCCTCGGGCTCGTCGTGTCCGGATCGTGCGCCGACCGCCACATCCCCCACATCCACTCCTCACTCCGTGCAACCGCCTGCCCCACCACAGGGACAGGCCCACCACTCCCATAACGAGCGGGAGTTCCGCAGGGGTCGGGAGCCCGGTCAATCCGTTCACATTCCGAGAGGACACACTATGCGACGCGGCGAGCGCGGTCGCAGTCCCCGTCCGCGAGTCCGGCACGGACGCGAACGTGTCCGGTTCCTCCAGTCTGCGCCAGTGGTCGAGGGGCCAGGCGATGACGACCGCCCGCCCGACGACCTCCTTCTGCGAGACCGTCCCCTGGAACGCCTCGTTGAGGTGGAACCGGGAGTCCGCCGAGTTCGACCGGTGGTCCCCCATCACGAAGATCCGTCCCGCCGGCACCTTCACCTCGAACGGGATGGTGGAAGGGACGTCTCCGGGGTTCAGGTACGGCTCGTCGAGCGGTACGCCGTTGACGGTGACCCTCTTGTTCGCGTCGCAGCACCTGACGGTGTCCCCGCCGACCGCGACGACCCGTTTGATCAGGTCCTGTTCGTCCTCGGACGGGAGCAGACCGATGAAGGTCAGCACCTGCTTGACCTGCTTGACGACCACCGGATCGTCCTCTTTGGGCGTCTGCTCCTGCTGGAGCCAGCCGCCCGGGTCCTTGAACACGACGACGTCACCGCGCCGGGGCTTCGAACCGAACCACGGGGTGAGCTTGTCGACCAGGACCCGGTCGTCGATCCTGATCGTCTGCTCCATGGAGCCGGACGGGATGACGAAGGCCTGCACCAGGAAGGTCTTCAGGACGAGGGCGATGAGCAGCGCCACCGTGATGAGGAGAGGTATCTCCTTGACGGCCGAGCGGCGCCGGCGCCGCTTGACCTTGCGGGCCAGTTTGCGCCGCTCCGCGCGCCCCGGCAGGGACCGGCCGCCGTCCGTGGGCCGTGTCCCGGTGGGCAGCCGGGTGTCGGCCCGGTGACTCCCCTGCTTGCCCCGGTTACCCATGGCCCCCGCCCGCCGCCCCCGCCTCCGGTACGCCGCGGAAGGCGCCCGTCGGCCGTACCTCCGACCAGCGTCCGAACGGCCAGCCGATCCAGTCCGCCCGCCCGATCACCCGGTCCACGGGCACCATGCCGCCGCCCGGGGAGCCCAGGTGGTCGCGGGAGTCGCGGGAGTGGCTCCGGTGGTCGCCCATCACCCACAGGGTGCCGTGGGGTACGACGATGTCGAAGGGCACCTGGGAGGGCACGTCACCGGGGTACAGGTAGCCCTCGGCCACGGGTACGCCGTTCACTTCGACCCTGCCCCCCTTGTCGCAGCACTTCACCCGGTCGCCGCCCACCCCCACGACGCGTTTCACGAAGTCGGTGTCGGCCGGCTCGGCGAGGCCGAGGGCCGCGGCCGCCCCGTGCAGCAGTCCGGCGACCGGATTCCCCTCCGGCGCCTCCCGGACGAAGGACCCGGTGCCGTCGAAGACGATCACGTCCCCGCGCCCCGGCTCGGAACCGAAACGGTACGCCAGCTTGTTCACCAGCACCCGGTCACCGATCCGCAGCGTGGGTTCCATGGAGCCGCTGGGGATCTGGAAGGGCTGCAGCACGAAGTGGCTCAGCAGCAGCAGGAAGACCGCGCAGGCCAGGCCGGTCAGACCGAACCGCCGCCGGAAAAGCACGGAGCGCGACCGCTCCTCCGGATCGGAGGAACGGTCGCGCTCGGTGTGCTGTGCTTCGGTGTCCATCGGAGCCAGATGGTATCCGGCCCTCCTGTGACACTCGGTGCGAAGCCGTGGCGCGACGGGCGTGAGCCGGAGCTCAGTTGTCGCGCTTCTCCTTGATCTTGGCAGCCTTGCCGCGCAGCTCACGCAGGTAGTAGAGCTTGGCGCGACGGACGTCACCGCGGGTCACGAGCTCGATCTTCTCGAAGATCGGGCTGTGCACCGGGAAGGTGCGCTCGACGCCGACGGAGAAGGAGACCTTGCGGACGGTGAACGTCTCGCTGACGCCCGAGCCCTGGCGGCGGATGACGACGCCCTTGAACTGCTGGATACGGGAGCGGTTGCCCTCGATGACGCGAACGTGGACGTTCACGGTGTCACCGGGACGGAACGCGGGGACGTCGGTCCGCAGCGACGCGGAGTTGACGACGTCGAGCACGTGAGACATGTGTGTCTGCTTCCTCGCTGATGCCACAGGTCATCAACGGAATATCGGGATGAGAAAAGGGTGCTGGCCACATCGGACGGGCGTCGTGTCCCCCTGTGGCAGGGGCGCACGCCGGACGTACAGCAGCGGCCTATTCTTCCACGGCCTGAGGCCTGCGCCAAAATCGGCCACCGGGTTCCGGTGCCCAGCCCAGCAGGGAGAGGGTCTCCCGGTCCTTCTTGTCGAAGGCGGACGCCTCGCAGCGCTCGATCAGGTCCGGCCTGTTGCGGGCGGTCCGCCGCAGCGCCTCGTCCCTCCGCCAGCGGGCGATCCTCCCGTGGTGCCCGCTGAGCAGCACGTCGGGGATACCGCGGCCGCGCCACTCGGGCGGCTTGGTGTAGACGGGGCCTTCCAGCAGGTTCGCCATCGCGCCGGGGGCGAAGGAGTCGTCCCGGTGGGACTCGGCGTTGCCCAGGACACCGGGCAGCAGCCGCGCCACGGCTTCGGTGACGACCAGGACGGCGGCTTCCCCGCCGGCGAGCACGTAGTCGCCGATGGACACCTCGTACACCGGTATCCGGGTGGCGTACTCGTCGATGACGCGACGGTCGATGCCTTCGTACCGGGCGGGGATGAAGACCAGCCACGGGCGCCGGGACAGCTCGACGGCTAGTTCCTGGGTGAACGGCCGCCCGCTGGGGGTGGGGACGACCAGCGCCGGCCCGTGCGAGCCGCCTTCGTAACCGGAGGCCAGCACGTCGTCCAGGGCGTCGCCCCAGGGCTCGGTCTTCATGACCATGCCGGGGCCGCCGCCGTAGGGGGTGTCGTCGACCGTGTTGTGCCGGTCGTAGGTCCACCGGCGCAGGTCGTGCACGTGGACGTCGAGCTGACCGCGGGCGCGCGCCTTGCCGACGAGGGAGACGTTCAGCGGTTCCAGGTACTCGGGGAAGATCGTGACGACGTCGAGCCGCATCAGCTCTCGTCCTCCGCGTCCCTGGACGAGGCGATCTCGCTGCGGTCGTCGATGAGTCCGGGCGGAGGGGTGATGACGGCCTTCTGGGCGTCGAGGTCGATGTCGGCGACGATCTCCTCGACGAACGGGATCATGACCTCGGTCCCGTCGGGCCGTTCCACCACGAACAGGTCCTGGGACGGCAGGTGCGAGATCTCGGTGATCCGGCCGACCAGGGTGCCGTCGACGAGGACGACGTCCAGGTCCATCAGCTGGTGGTCGTAGTACTCGTCGGGCTCCTCCGGACGCTCGTCCGGGTCGACGTCGGCGATGAGCAGGGTGTTGCGCAGCGCCTCGGCGGCGTTGCGGTCCCGTACGCCCTCGAAGCGCAGCAGGAGCCGGCCGCTGTGGACCCGGCCGGTCTCGATGGTCAGCGGTCCGGCGGAGGCCGGGTCCGTGGCCAGTACGGCACCGGGCGCGAGCCGCAGTTCGGGCTCGTCCGTACGCACCTCGACGGTGACCTCGCCCTTGATCCCGTGGGCGCGGCCGATCCGTGCGACTACCAGCTGCACGTCTTCATCTCTCCTGTCCTACGACAACGGGCCGGGGTGGGCCGTAGCCCTCCCCGGCCCGTGCCGGCGCATTTAAGGTAAAACAGCCAACTCGTTCAGCGGACCTGGTCCACGTCGACGAGGTCGACGCGGATGCCCCGGCCGCCGATGGCGCCCACGACGGTACGCAGAGCGCGAGCGGTGCGGCCGTTGCGACCGATCACCTTGCCGAGGTCGTCGGGGTGGACCCTGACCTCCAGCACGCGCCCCCGGCGCAGGTTGCGCGAGGCGACCTGCACGTCGTCGGGGTTGTCGACGATGCCCTTCACGAGGTGCTCGAGAGCCTCCTCGAGCATGCTCAGGCCTCGGTCGACTCGGTGGACGCTGCCGTAGACTCAGTCTCGGCCTCGTCCGCCTTCTTGTCGGCCTTCTTCGCCTTGGGGGTGATGGCCTCACCCTTCGTGTCGTCGCCCTCGAGCGCCTTGGCGAAGGCGTCGAAGGAGGCGCGCTTGTCTTCCTTGGCCGCCGGGGCGAGCAGCGGCTTCTCCGGGGCCGGGAGGCCCTTCACCTTCTGCCAGTCGCCGGTGAGCTTCAGGATCGCGAGGACCGGCTCGGTCGGCTGGGCGCCGACGGACAGCCAGTACTGCGCACGCTCCGAGTCGACCTCGATGCGCGACGGGTTCTGCACCGGGTGGTACAGGCCGATCTCCTCGATGGCCCGGCCGTCACGGCGGGTACGGGAGTCGGCGACGACGATGCGGTAGTGAGGCGAACGGATCTTGCCCAGACGCTTCAGCTTGATCTTGACTGCCACGGGTGTGGTGTCTCCTGGTCTTGACGTGGTTGGGCACAACGGGATGCCGCGTGGGGTTGCGGTACTCGAGTGCCCGATGGACGCGTCAGCCGGAGGAGAGAGGGGTCCTGTTCGACTGTCGAGTACAGCTAGCCATTGTGCCACATCACGCGGGGTCAGCTCGCCGCGCCCACGGCTTCCGGAATGCGGAAGGGCTTCCCGCAGCCGCCGCACACGATGGGCGCCTGCGCCAGGACCGAGGGCACGACCCGGACGTTGCGGCCGCAGTCGCACACGGCCTTGACCCGCACACCGCCACCGGAGGAGCCGTGCCGGGCGGCCGGCCCGCGGAAGGAGCGCTTGGTGTCCGCCGCCGTGGCGACCGTGTGCGCCTTGAGGGCGCGCTGCAGCCGCTCGATCGTCGGGCGGTACCGGCGCTTCGCCTCGGGGCTGAGCGTGACCAGGGAGAAGCCGCTGCTGGGGTGCGGTTCCTCGGAGTGGTCCAGGCCCATCTCCTCGGCGATCGCCAGGAATCTGCGGTTGTGGTAGCGACCGGCGCGCGAGGTGTCGCGGACGCCCCGCGCGGCGGCGATGCCGTGGACTGCCTCATGGAGCAGTCGTTCGAAGGAGAGCTCGGCGCCACACGCGGACGACGACTCTCCGATCAGGGATTCGGGCGCGGCAAGATCGGGCAGCTCGGGGTGGTGCCGCTGAATGTCGGCCCACGCCTGTGCCAGCTCTGCGGCGAGAACAGGTGGTGTCGTGCTCACGTCGTGACAACGAGCCGGAGTGCCCGCGGGTTCCATTCCGGGGCATCCCAAATAATTTGCACGTACCAGTCAGTTGCCGCTGATGCGTCTTGACGAGGGCCACTGCGCTGATCTGCGGAGAAGCCGCTCAGCTGCCGACAAGGTGGTACGTAGCGGCGCGTACGCCCCGGCGCGTGGTCGCTGCTTGCGCGCCGGTCGCCGACCCGGAGACGGGGCGCGCGGAGCGGGATGCCGACCCGCGCCGTGGGTGACAGTACCGGGGCCGTGCCCGGCACGCGGCACCGCCCCGGCCGGGGCGCCACCACGGCCGGTGGAACCGCAGGCCAGGACGGGCGGCGGGGGCCGGGACCGTTCCCTGGCATGGCGGGAATCACCGACCCACTCCACTATGGGAGGTGGCTCGCGCCGCACTCGGGGGCGCACGACCGGGGCACGCAAGCATTGCGCCCCGACCCCTGGACTTGGGGGCGGATGCGGAGTTCCCTGGCTACGGGGAGTGCGAGCGCACGTACACGGGGGCCTGTCAATCAGGGCACAGACGCACAGATGGACCTCTCGGCGGATTGGGGCGCTTTCGATGACACCTATGCTCGTCCAGCACCACCCCCACCCGGCCTCGGCCCCTCCGGCTTCGGATGCGCCCGGCCGTGCCCGCGACTGGGCGGAGATCCAGGAACGGATGCTGGTTCCGCTCTACGAAGCGGTGTACGAGCATCTGGAGGTAGGTACCGGTACGCGGCTGCTCGGTCTCGGATGCGGCTCGGGCCTGGCCCTGCTGATGGCCGCGGCGCGCGGCGCCCAGGTCACGGGCGTCGACACGGACCACGCGCGCGTGGACCTGGCCCGCAAGCGGCTGCTGCCGGACACGGGCGGGCGTGAGGCCCACGGGTGCGGCGAGACCAAGCTGCTCTACGGCGGGCCCGCCGACGCCGCGGATGCCACCCGTCCGGCGTACAACCTCATCACGGCCTTCCAGCCGATCGGCTGCACCGCCGACGACTCCGACGGGCTGGCGCCCGCCCTCGCGACGGCCGTACGGCTGGCGGAGCGGGGCAGCGCGGTGGTGCTGGCGGGCTGGGGTCCGCCGGAGCGGTGCGCCACCTCTGCGGTGTTCCGCGTGGCGGGCCGGCTGACCGAACGGCTGCGCACGGGCGCCACCTGGCGGCCCGCTCTCCGGGACGACCTGGAGGAGGTGGCCGCGCGGGCCGGGCTGAGGCCGGACGGCTCGGGGCGGGTGGCCTGCCCGTTCGGGTACGCGGACATCGGGAGCGCCGTACGCGGACTGTTCTCGACCGGCCTGTTCGACCCGGCGGTGGCCGCCTCGGACCAGGCGACGGTGGAGAAGGAGGTCATCGAGGCCCTCCACCCGCATGTGCGTCCCGACGGGACCGTATGGATGCCCAACGTGTTCCGCTACCTGGTCGCCAGGACGCCCTGACGGCCGGTGGCCGGGGTGCCGGTGCCGTGACGGTCCCCGCCCGGGGTCACTCCTTGGCGAGACGGGTGATGCCGGCGGCCCGGTAGGCCGCTTCCTCCTCCAGCGTCTCGTTCTCCAGGAGCGCCGCCGCCAGAGCGTCCAGCCTGGGGCGGTGCTCCTGGAGCTGCCGACAGGCGCTCGCGTAGCACTCGTCGACGATGCGGCGCGTCTCGTGGGCCACCGCGTCCAGCGTCGCCGGGGCCGCCGACAGCCCGTACGCCTGCTGCGCGTCGCCGGGGATGGCGCTGAGCCGGCCGACCCGCTCGCTCATGCCCCAGCGGCCCGCCATACCGCGCGCGATGCCGGTGACCTGCTCCAGGTCGCTCTCCGAGCCGGTGGTGACGACGCCGAAGACGACGTGCTCGGCCGCCATTCCGCCGAGGGCCCCGATGATCCGTCCGCGCAGGTACTCCTCCGTGTACGCGTACTTGTCGGCGTCCGGCGTCGAGAGGGTCACGCCGAGGGCCCGCCCGCGCGGGACGATGGTGACCTTGCGGACCGGGTCGGCACCGGGCTGGAGCATGCCGAGCAGTGCGTGGCCGCTTTCGTGGTAGGCGGTGCGGCGCCGCTCCTCCAGGGGCATGACCAGGGCGCGTTCGGCGCCGAGCTGGATCTTCTCCAGGGCGTGGGAGAAGTCGGAACGGGTGACCTGGTGCTGTCGGCGCCTGACCGCGAGGAGGGCGGCCTCGTTCGCGAGGTTGGCCAGCTCGGCGCCGGTCATGCCCGGTGTGGTGCGGGCGACCTGGGCGAGGTCCACGTCGCCGGCGAGCGGGATGTCGCGGGTGTGGATGCGGAGGATGGCCTCGCGGCCGCCCCGGTCGGGCGGGCTGACGTGGACGATCCGGTCGAAGCGGCCGGGCCGGGTCAGCGCCGGGTCCAGGACGTCCGCGCGGTTGGTGGCCGCGATGACGATGACGCCCTCGGAGCCGGAGAAGCCGTCCATCTCCGTGAGGATCTGGTTCAGCGTCTGTTCCCGCTCGTCGTGCCCGCCCATGGCCCCGCCGCCACCTCTGGCGCGGCCGATGGTGTCGATCTCGTCGATGAAGACGATCGCCGGTGCGACCTTGCGCGCCTCGTTGAACAGCTCCCGTACACGGGAGGCTCCGACGCCGACGATCATCTCGATGAACTCGGAGGCGGACGCGGAGAAGAACGGCACACCCGCCTCGCCCGCCACGGCCCGGGCCAGCAGCGTCTTGCCGGTGCCGGGCGGTCCGGCCAGCAGCACGCCGCGCGGCATCTTGGCGCCCATCCTCCGGTAGGCCTGTGGGTTGCGCAGGAAGTCGACGACGTCGTTGAGTTCACCCTCCACCTCGTCGATCCCCGCGACGTCGGCGAACGTGGTGCGCCGGCCCGCCTCCGGTTCGACCGGCTTCGGCGGGCCCTTGCGGCCGAGCATGCCACCCGCCCCGAAACCGGCGCCGCCCCTCACGCGCCGGGCGATGAACAGCCACAGCACGACCAGGAGCAGGAGCGGCGCCAGCGAGAACAGCAGGTTGGCGAGCAGGCTGGGCCTCTCGAGGACCGGCTCGGCGGTCACGGTGACGTTCTGCTTCGTCAGCTGTGCCCACAGGTCGTCGTCGGCGAACGCCGGCCGCTGGGTGGTGAAGCGCTCCTTGTTCTCGAGCTCGCCCTCGATGGCGTCGCCCTTGGAGTAGATCCTGGCGACGTTCCCGTCCGAGACCTGTCGGCTGAATTCGGTGTACGAGATGGTCCGCCCGTCCCCCTCGCCGAAGACGGTCAGGGCCAGATTGGTCAGCCCGAAGACGGCCAGGGCGGCGAGGAGCAGCCAGAGCCAGCCGGGCACCCGCCGGCGCGGCGGGGCCGGCGGCGGTGCGCCCTCGGAGCGCCAGGGCTGGTCGGGGCGGTCGCGCGGGGGGACGGAATTGGCCACGCAGCCATCATGCGAGAGCCGGACGCGACCGGCACGACGGACACGTCCGTCGACGGGGCCGCGGGGCCGGTACACGCGAAAGGGCGCCCACCGACCGGTGGGCGCCCCTCATGACACGGCCGGTGTTCAGCCCATGAACTTCTTGAACTCGTCCGGGAGCTCGAAGTCCTGGCCCGGCTGCCCGGCCGGGAGCCCGAAGGCGCCGCCCTGCTGGGCCTGTTCGCGGCGGGCGGCCTCGGCCTGCTCCTCGGCCTTGCGCTTCATGGGGTTGCCGCTCTTGCGCTTGCCCTTGGCCTGCTTCTGCTGCTTCTTCTGCCGGCCCGGGCCGCCGCCCATGCCGGGGATCCCCGGCATGCCCGGCATACCGCCGCCCTGGGCCATGCGGGACATCATCTTGCGGGCCTCGAAGAACCGCTCGACCAGCGACTTGACCGCGCTGACCTCGACACCGGAACCACGGGCGATACGCGCCCGGCGGGAGCCGTTGATGATCGTCGGGTCCTGGCGCTCACCCGGCGTCATCGACTTGATGATCGCGGCCGTACGGTCCACGTCACGCTCGTCGATGTTGTTGATCTGCTCCTTCATCTGGGCCATGCCCGGGAGCATGCCGAGCAGCTTGGAGATGGAGCCCATCTTCCTGACCTGCTCCATCTGGGCCAGGAAGTCGTCGAGCGTGAAATCCTTGCCCTTGCTGCTCGCCAGCTTGGAGGCCATCTTGGCGGCCTCTTCCTGGCTGAAGGTCTGCTCGGCCTTCTCGATCAGCGAGAGCACGTCGCCCATGCCGAGGATGCGGGACGCCATGCGGTCCGGGTGGAACGCGTCGAAGTCGTCCAGCTTCTCGCCGTTGGAGGCGAACATGATCTGGCGGCCGGTGACGTGCGCGATCGACAGGGCGGCACCGCCGCGGGCGTCGCCGTCGAGCTTGGACAGCACGACACCGTCGAAGCCGACACCGTCACGGAAGGCCTCGGCGGTGTTGACCGCGTCCTGGCCGATCATGGCGTCGACGACGAAGAGGACCTCGTCGGGGCTGACGGCGTCGCGGATGTCCGCGGCCTGCCGCATCAGCTCCTGGTCGATGCCGAGGCGGCCGGCGGTGTCGACGATGACGACGTCGTACTGCTTGGTGCGCGCGTACTCGATGGAGTCCTCGGCGACCCGGACCGGGTCACCGACGCCGTTGCCCGGCTCCGGCGCGTAGACGCCGACCCCGGCGCGCTCGGCGACGACCGAGAGCTGGTTGACGGCGTTGGGCCGCTGGAGGTCGCAGGCGACGAGCAGTGGGGAGTGGCCCTGGCCCTTCAGCCAGAGGCCGAGTTTTCCGGCGAGGGTGGTCTTACCGGCGCCCTGGAGACCGGCGAGCATGATCACGGTCGGCGCGGTCTTGGCGAACCGCAGACGGCGCGTCTCGCCACCGAGGATGCCGACGAGCTCCTCGTTGACGATCTTGATGACCTGCTGTGCGGGGTTCAGCGCCTGCGAGACCTCGGCCCCGAGCGCCCGCTCCTTGACCTGCTTGATGAAGGCGCGCACGACGGGCAGCGCGACGTCGGCTTCCAGCAGCGCGATACGGATCTCACGTGCCGTGGCGTCGATGTCCGCCTCGCTGAGGCGGCCCTTGCCCCGGAGGTTCTTGAATGTCGCTGCAAGGCGGTCGGAGAGGGTATCGAACACGGCGGTCGCGGATCCTCGGGTGTAGGGGGCAGGCGGACGGTCGTCCCCCAGGGTATCCGCCTCGCGCGGTGGAGTATCAGCCCCGCCCGGAAGCGGTTGTGCGCCTACCGGTTCCGGAGGTCGGCCTCCAGGGCGCGGGCGACCTCCGACGCCTCCTCCGCCGGGAGCGGGGCGCCCTTCGCGTCCGTGACGTAGAAGGCGTCCACCGCGTTGGCGCCGAGTGTCGAGACGTGGGCGCTGCGGACGCGGATCGCGGCCGTCTCCAGGGCACGGCCGATGCGGTGGAGGAGGCCGGGCGCGTCGTGGGCGCGGACCTCGATGACCGTGGCCAGGGACGAGCCGGCCGCCGCGACCGTGACGCGCGGCGGCGGGGCGGTGCCGCCGCGACGGCGGGGGTAGGCGGCTTCGCGTTCGGCCAGCCGGCCGGCGATGTCCAGGGAGCCGTCGAGGGTGCGGACGAGGTCGGCGCGGAGCCGGGTGGCCTGCGGGAGGGATCCGTACTCGGCCGCGACGCGCCAGTTCAGTACGAGGACGGCGGCGGGGCCGAGTCCGGTGGGCAGGTCGATGGCGCGGAGGTCGGCGGAACGGACGGTCAGCCGGTGCAGGGCCAGCACCCCGGCGACCGCCGGGAGGACTCCCGGCTGGTCGGGGAGGGCGATGAGCAGCTCGACGCCGACCGGTTCCGGTTCGGTGTGGTCGGCGGGGTGCTCGGTGTGGAGGGTCAGGACCGGTTCGCCGGTGCGGAGCGCCTCGACCGCGAGGCGCTCCTCCTCGGCTCCGGGTGCGGTCGGCTGGGGGGCGGGCGGGGTGCCGCCCGCGAGGACGCCCGCGACCCGTTTGACGAGGTCGGCGACGAGCGAGGCGCGCCAGGTCGACCAGGCGGCGGGGCCGGTGGCGAGGGCGTCGGCCTCGGTGAGGGCGTGCAGGAGTTCCAGGGTCGGGGGCGAGCCGACGGCCGTGGCGACGGACCGGATGGTGGCCGGGTCGTCCAGGTCGCGGCGGGTGGCGGTCTCGACGAGGAGGAGGTGGTGGCGTACGAGGGTGGCCAGCACGTCCGCGTCGGTCCGGTCGAAGCCGATCCGGACGGCGACGTCGCGGGCGATGGTCTCGCCCGCGACGGAGTGGTCACCGGGCCAGCCCTTGCCGATGTCGTGGAGGAGCGCGGCGACCAGCAGCAGGTCGGGGCGACCGACGCGGCGGGTGAGGGCGGCGGCGCGTACGGCGGTCTCGACCAGGTGGCGGTCGACGGTCCAGGTGTGGACGGGGTTGCGCTGCGGGCGGCAGCGGACGCGTTCCCAGTCCGGGATGAGGCGGGTGATGAGGCCCTCGGCCTCCAGCGCCTCCCAGACGGGCACGGTGGACTCGCCCGCGCCGAGGAGGGTGACGAGCTGCTCCCGGGCGTCGGCGGGCCAGGGTTCGGGCAGCGGTTTGCCGGCGGCGGCGAGGCGGCGTACGGCGTGCGGGGAGAGGGGCAGCGCGGACTGGGCGGCGGCCGCGGCTGCCCGGAGGGGGAGGACCGGGTCGCGTTCGGGCCGGGCGGTGCGGGCGAGGACGACCTCGCCGTCCATCTCCACGACCCCCTCGGCGAGCGGGCTGCGTTCGACGGGTGGTTTGCCGCCGAGCATCGCGCGCAGCCTGGGGCGTGCGGAACGGGCCCGCAGGACGCGGTTGACCTCGCGCCAGGTGACGTCGCCGGCGTACGAGATGGTGCGGGCGGCTTCGTAGACGTGGCGCAGCAGCGTGTCGGAGTCCAGCAGGCCCAGCGCGCCGGCCACCTGGTCCTGTTCCTGGAGGGCGAGGCGGTCGGTGGCCCGCCCGGTGACGAGGTGGAGCGCGTCGCGGGTGTCGAGGAGGGTGCGGCGTGCTTCGGCGAGCCCCTCGCGCGGGGCGTCGGCGAGCCAGGAGGCGGCGACCGCCCGCAGCGCGGTGGCGTCCCGCAGTCCGCCGCGCGCCTCCTTGAGGTCGGGTTCGAGGAGGAACTGGAGCTCGCCGTGGCGTTCGGCTCGCTCGCGGCACAGCTCGTCGAGTTCGGGCAGCCTCTTGGCGGCCTGGTTGCGCCAGTCGGCGAGGACGGTCGTCCGCACTCCGGTGACCAGCGCGAGGTCGCCCGCGAGGTGGCGGGCGTCGAGGAGGCCCAGCTGCACCTTGAGGTCGTCGGCGGCGGTCCGGCGGGCCTCGGCGGGGGTGCGGACGGAGTGGTCGAGGGCGAGGCCCAGGTCCCAGACGGGGTACCAGACGCGGTCGGCGAGCGCCGCGACGGTGGCGTGGTCGACGGTGCCGTCGTGGAGGAGGAGCAGGTCGAGGTCGCTGCGGGGGGACAGCTCGCCGCGTCCGTAGCCGCCGACGGCGACGAGGGCGGTGCCGCGGGGCGGGGCGGCGGCCGCGTGGAGGGCCGCCAGCCATGCGTCGGTGAGCCGCGCCAGGGCGGCACGCCGCGGCGGCCCGGACGGCGCCTCCTGTTGCAGGAGGCGCAGCCGGGCCGCCGCGTAGCCGCTGGGTCCCGAGTCTTCGCCGGTCACTTCGGTACTCGTCACCCGGGGGCTCCTTACAGTGCGTCGGGTCCGCGTTCGCCGGTGCGGACGCGTACGGCCGTCTCGACGGGTACGCTCCACACCTTCCCGTCACCGATCTTGCCGGTCCGGGCCGCCTTCACCACCACGTCGATGAGCTGTTCGGCGTCATCGTCCTCGACCAGCACCTCGATGCGGATCTTCGGGACGAGGTCGACGGTGTACTCGGCGCCCCGGTAGACCTCGGTGTGGCCGCGCTGCCGTCCGTAGCCGCTGGCCTCGGTGACGGTCAGACCCTGGACTCCGAAGGCCTGGAGGGCCTCCTTGATCTCGTCCAGCCGGTGCGGCTTGACGACCGCGGTGATGAGCTTCATGCGTCCACCTTCTTGTTCTGCTGCTGAGCTGCTGCCACAGTCTCCGTCCCGGTCGGCACGGCCTTGCGCGACCCGGCGCCGCCGCCGGCCCCGCTGAAGTCGTACGCCGTCTCGGCGTGCTCGACCTGGTCGATGCCCAGGACCTCGTCGTCCTCGCTGACGCGCATGCCCATCACCTTGTCGATGACGAAGGCGAGCAGCGCGGAGACCACCAGGGAGTAGGCGAAGACCGCGATCACACCGATGGCCTGCTTGCCGAGCTGCTCCAGGCCGCCGCCGTAGAAGAGGCCCTTGGCGTCGGACTGGACACCGCCGGTGGCGAAGAACCCGACCAGCAGGGAGCCGGCCACACCGCCGACCAGGTGGACGCCGATGACGTCGAGGGAGTCGTCGTAGCCGAACCGGTACTTCAGGCCGACGGCCATGGCGCACAGCAGACCGGCGACGGCGCCGATGGCGATCGCGCCGAGCGGCGAGCAGGAACCACCGGCCGGGGTGATGGCGACGAGGCCCGCGACCGCGCCGGACGCGGCACCGAGGGTGGTGAAGGCGCCGTGGCGGATCTTCTCGTAGGCGAGCCAGGCGAGCATGGCGGCGGCGGTGGCGACCTGGGTGTTAACGAACATCACCGCGCCGACGCCGTCGTCGTTGCCGAGCCACGAGCCGGCGTTGAAGCCGAACCAGCCGAACCACAGCAGACCGGCGCCGAGCATGACCAGCGGGAGGCTGTGCGGGCGCATCGGGTCCTTCTTGAAGCCGACGCGCTTGCCGATGACCAGGATCACGCCCAGGGCCGCGGCACCGGCGTTGATGTGGACGGCGGTGCCGCCCGCGAAGTCGATGACGCCCATCTCGAAGAGCCAGCCGCCGGAGCCCCACACCCAGTGGGCGACGGGGAAGTAGACCACGGTGGCCCACAGGGCGACGAACAGCGCCCAGGCGGTGAACTTCACGCGGTCGGCGAGGGCGCCGCTGATCAGGGCGGGCGTGATGATCGCGAACATCAGCTGGAAGACGGCGAAGACGTACACCGGGATGGTGTAGCCGTCCCACAGTTCGGTGATGCCGATACCGCTGAGCCCGACGTAGTCGGACGACCATCCGACGACGGAGCCCGAGTCGGTGCCGAAGGCGATGCTGAATCCGTAGAGCACCCACAGGATCGTGACGATCCCGAGGCTGATGAAACTCATCATCAGCATGTTGAGGGTGGACTTGACGCGGACCATGCCTCCGTAGAAGAAGGCGAGGGCCGGTGTCATCAGCATCACCAGGGCGGAACAGATGAGCATGAACCCGGTGTTGGCGGCAGACAGCGTGGGTGCGTCTGCGGCAAGGGTCGTGATGCCTGGGGGCATCGGCGTCTCCTCGTCGTCGGTACGGCCTGTGCGGGGCTGAGCCGGGCTTGCGCGGCTATGAGGGGTGGCCGGTTATGAGCCAGAGATTCGCGCAGCGCGGTTTCGGCCGATGCCGCACGATGTTTCGCCGCAGTGACGAAGAGGGCCGGTGTGTTACGTCACCATGAACCGCCGGGTCACGGGAGGGTCACGGGAGTACCCTCTGCGCACGACGCGGACCGGCCGCGACAGTCACCCTGCTGACCTGGCAATGGGGGAGCCGAGTCGGGCTGTACGGGGTGACGGTCGCGGCCGGAGTCTGGTGTCGTGGCTGGTCAGACCGCTTCCGCTGCCTCGGGCAGCTGGGCGGTGAGGATGTCGGTGAGCCTGGCGACCTCGGGCACGTCCGCGAAGTCGCGGGCCGCCGTGTCGACGGTCTTGCGCAGCCTGGTGTTGACCCGCTCGGAGCGGATCCGCCGGGCGACGCCGAGGGCGGACTCGGCCAGCTGGGTGGCCTCCTCGGGCTCACGCTTGAGCAGGTGCACGGTGGCCATGCCGACCAGGTTGAGCGCGTACGAACGCTGGTGGTCCTCGTCCTCGGAGAAGAGGTGCACGGCCCGCCGCATCACCGGCTCCGCGAGGGAGGCGTAGGTGGGGCTGCGGCCGGCCACATAGGCGAGGTCGCGGTAGGAGTGGGCGTTCTCCCCGTTCAGCTCGGCCTCGGAGAAGAAGCGGATCCAGTCGGGCTCGGGCTCACCGTCGAGGCCCACGTCGGCGAAGGTGTCCTCGGCCATGCGTACGGCGCGCTTGCACTTGCTGGGCTGGCCCATGTTCGCGTACGCCCGGGCCTCCATCGCATACAGCATGGCCTGGGTGCGGGCGGTCGCGCAGTCACGGCTGCCGTACTGGGCGAGGTGGATCAGCTCCAGCGCGTCGTCCGGCCGGCCGAGGTGGATCATCTGGCGGCTCATGGAGGAGAGGATGTACGAGCCCAGCGGCTTGTCACCGGCCTCCTTGGCGGCGTGCAGGGCGAGGACGAAGTACTTCTGGGCGGTGGGCTGGAGGCCCACGTCGTAGCTCATCCAGCCGGCCAGTTCGGCCAGTTCGGCGGCGCACTTGAACAGGCGCTTCGCGGTCCCCGAGGGCTGCGGCTCCTGCAACAGGTCGGTGACCTCGTGAAGTTGGCCGACAACCGCCTTGCGGCGCAGCCCGCCGCCGCATTGGGCGTCCCACTGACGGAACATCACGGTGGTGGTCTCGAGCAGGTCCAGCTCCGCGCGGGAGAGCCGGGTGGGGCGGCGCGGGGCGGCCGCGTCCGCCCGGGCCGGCTCGGCGGCCGGGGTGGGGACGAGCCAGCGCTGCATCGGCTCGATGAGGGCGGGACCGGCGGCCAGGGCGAGCGAGGTGCCGAGGAAGCCGCGGCGGGCCAGCATCAGGTCGCTGCGGGAGAAGTCGCTGAGCAGGGCGACGGTCTGGGGGCCCGCCCAGGGGAGGTCCACGCCGGACACCGAGGGTGACTGGTGCGCCGTGCGCAGGCCGAGGTCCTCGACGGCGACGACGCTGCCGAAGCGCTCGGAGAACAGCTCGGAGAGGATCCTCGGGATGGGCTCGCGCGGCTGCTCGCCGTCGAGCCAACGCCGTACGCGCGAGGTGTCGGTGCTGATGTGGTGTGCGCCCATCTGGCGCGCCCGTCGGTTCACTTGACGCGCGAGTTCGCCCTTCGACCAGCCGCTGCGCACGAACCAGGAGCTCAGCCGCTCGTTCGGGCGCTTCCCGGCGTTCGTACCGTCTGCGCCACTGCCGCCCACTGGAAGGCCCCCATCCGCCGAATCGCTTTTGCGCGAACCCGTATCAGCTTGCCGTCGATCACGGTCGCCCGTCCGGAGGTTGCACCCTTCGAACGAGGTACCGACGCGCCTCCGGCATACCCGTCCGCGCGGGCACTACCCCCGGGGTTCGTGCACCGAAAGTAATCCTACGATCACCCGTCCCGCGAGGCCGTTTCCATAAACGCCACCATTCGCCACCCCTTCGAATGAACTCCCCTGCCGCCAGGCGCGATTCACTTGACACTACGACGATCGGGAGTCGGCGGACCGTAGCGCGGCCAGGCGTGCGCGAGAGGGCGCACCACCCCTCGCGCCACCGCACGCCGCCCGTCGGGGCGCCCACGCGGCAACGGAGCGTCACGCCGGAACTCCGGGTCGTAACCACGGGCGAGTTCCACCGTTGGAGGGGACATGGGCTTCACGATCGGCGGCACCCGCATCCTGTCCGGTTCGCGGCGGCGCGGCACCCGCGCCACGGAGTGCACCGTGGTGGCGGAGTACACCGGCCTGTGGGGCTGGGACGTGGTCCCCGGCGCCCGGGCCGCGTCCGGCCGCTGTTCCTGCGGGGGCCCGGCGTGCCCGGCGCCGGGCGCGCACCCGCTCGGCTTCGCGCGCGAGGTCCCGGCGAGCTCAACGCTCGACACGGTCACCGACGTGTGGTCGGAGTTCCCGGGCGCGGCGCTGCTGCTGCCCGTGGGCCGCACGTTCGACGTGCTGGAGGTCGCGGAGACGGCCGGCCGCCGGGCGCTGGTGCGGCTGGAGCGGATGGGCCTCCCGCTGGGCCCGGTGTGCGTCACGCCGACGGGCCGGGCGCAGTTCTTCGTGGCGCCGGGGGCGGCGGCCGAACTGCCGCGGCTGCTGTACCGGATGGGCTGGGACGACGCGGAGCTGGACCTGCGGTGCCTCGGCCCGGGCGCCCACATCACCGCTCCCCCGTCGGACCACGCGGGCCTGGGGCCCTGCCGCTGGCTCCGCCCGCCGTCCCTGGACGCGGGCGCCCCGCCCCAGGCCCGGCTGCTGCTGGGCACGCTGGCGTACATCTGCCACCGGTCGGGGAACTGAACACGGCCGGGGCGGCACCTCCGCGTGGGAGGTGCCGCCCCGGCCGGTCGTCCGTGCGGGACGCCGCGCGTGTCAGTCCCCGATCAGGGCGTCGACGAAGGCCTCCGGCTCGAAGGGCGCCAGGTCGTCCGGGCCCTCCCCCAGGCCGATCAGCTTCACCGGAACGCCCAGCTCGCGCTGGACCGCGACGACGATGCCGCCCTTGGCGGTGCCGTCCAGCTTGGTGAGGACGATGCCGGTGATGTCGACGACCTCGGCGAAGACCCGCGCCTGGACGAGACCGTTCTGGCCGGTCGTGGCGTCCAGGACGAGCAGGATCTCGTCCAGCGGGCCGTGCTTCTCCACGACGCGCTTGACCTTGCCGAGCTCGTCCATCAGGCCCGTCTTGGTGTGCAGCCGGCCCGCCGTGTCGATGAGGACCACGTCGGCGCCCTCGGCGATGCCTTCCTTCACCGCGTCGTAGGCGACCGACGCCGGGTCGCCCGCCTCCGGCCCGCGTACGGTGCGGGCACCGACCCGCTCGCCCCAGGTCTGGAGCTGGTCCGCGGCCGCGGCGCGGAAGGTGTCCGCCGCGCCGAGCACGACCGACTTGCCGTCGGCGACCAGCACCCGCGCCAGCTTGCCCGTGGTGGTGGTCTTGCCGGTGCCGTTGACGCCGACGACCATGACGATGCCCGGGGTGTCGAGGTCGCTCTCGGTGTGGACGGTGCGGTCCAGGTCCGTACCGATCAGGGTGAGCAGTTCCTCGCGCAGCAGACCGCGCAGGTCCTCCGGCGTCCGCGTACCGAGGACGCGCACCCGCTCGCGCAGGCGCTCGACCAGTTCCTGGGTCGGTGTGACGCCGACGTCGGCGGTGAGGAGGGTGTCCTCGATCTCCTCCCAGGTGTCCTCGTCGAGGTGCTCCCGCGACAACAGCGTCAGCAGGCCCTTGCCCAGGCTGTTCTGCGAGCGGGCGAGCCGGGCGCGGAGCCGGATCAGCCGGCCGGCGGTCGGCTCGGGGATCTCGATCTCGGGCGCGGGCGGGGCCGAGACGAGCGGGTCCTCCACGGCGGCGGGGGCCTGCAAGGCCTCTTCGGCCGTCGGGAGGTCCACCTCCTCGATGGTGCGGCGCGGTTCCTCCCGCGGTGTCTCCGCCTCCTCGCCGACGTGCGGCTCGGCGGGCGGAGCGGTGATGGTCGGCGTGCTCGACGGCGCCTGGGGCGGCGGCAGCTGCTTCTTCTTGCGGCTGCTGACCACGAGGCCGCTGATCGCGCCGACCGCGACCAGAGCGATGACTACAGCAAGGATGAGGATTTCCATAACCCGTCCAGTATCGGCCACGACCACCCGGGCGAGCGGTCTCGGAGCGTGCACCCGGACCCAAGGCCCCTGTTTGGACCTCTTTGCGGCGGAACGTACGATGCGGGAGTCCCTCTCCTCCCGCACGGAGTTGATCCATGCCCAACGCCTCCGAGTCCGAAGGCGCGATAGAGACCCGCGGTCTCGAGCCCGTCCCCGATGCCGAACGCACCGGTCACGTCCGGGAGCTGTTCCCCACCTGGGTCGCGGCGAACATCAGTGTGCTGCTGCTCACCATGGGCGCGGGCCTGATCGTCTTTAACGGCCTGAACTTCTGGCAGGTGCTGACCGTCGCGGTCGCCGCGCCGGTGCTCTCGTACGGGATCGTCGGTCTGATCTCGATCGCGGGCAAGCGCGGTGGTTCGCCCGGCATGGCCCTGTCCCGCGCGGTCTTCGGGCAGCGCGGGAACCTCTTTCCCGGAACGCTGATCTGGGTGGCCCGCTGGGGCTGGGAGACGATCAACGCGGTGACGGGCGCGTACGCCGTCCTCACCGTTCTCGACCTGCTCTTCGGCATCCGGAGCAGCACCCCCCTGATCATCGTCACGCTGCTGCTCTTCGTGGCGGCGACCTTCCTCGTCTCGGGCCTGGGCATCAACGCCCTGCGCGTGTGCAGCACGTGGTCGACGTACCTCTTCGGCGCGTTCTCGGTCCTGGTACTGGTCCACCTGGTCGCCAACACCGACTGGAGTGACGTCTTCGCCAAGCCGGCCGGTTCGACGGCGATGATGATCGCGGGCATCGGCACGATCGCGGCGGGCGGCATCAGCTGGGTGCCGTCCGGTCCGGACTTCACCCGTTATCTGCCCCGTACCGCCTCGTCGAGGGCGATGGTGGCCTCCACCGTCGGCGGCGCCGGGATCGTCGTCCTGCCGATGGTGCTGATGGGGGCGGTGATGGCGGTGTCGACGCCGAGCCTGGCGTCCGCGCAGGACCCGGTGTCGTTCATCGGCGAGCTGCTGCCGGCGTGGATCTCGGTGCCGTACCTGGTGATCGCGCTGATCGGCATGCTGCTGATCAACTCGATGTCGATGTACTCGGCCGGGTTCACCGCGCAGACGCTGGGCATCACGGTGCCGCGCGCCTGGGCGGTCAGCGTGAACGCCGTGATCTCGCTCGTCTTCGGCTTCCTGCTCATGGTGGTGGCGACCAGCTTCATCGGCTCCTTCATCTCCTTCCTGACGCTGCTGGCGGTGGCGTTCTCGGCGTGGATCGGCGTCTTCGGCGTCGACATGCTGCGCCGTCGGTCGTACGACGGCGAGGCGCTGCTGGACACCACGCGCACGAGCGCCTACTGGTACCGGGGCGGTTTCGCCTGGCAGGCCATGACGGCGTGGGGCGTCGCACTGGTGGTGGGCCTGCTCTTCACGAGGGTCGACTGGTTCGCCGGGCCGCTCGCCGGCTCCTGGGTGGGATCGAACGGCCTGGGCTGGCTGGTGACGATCGTGGTGGCGGCCGTGCTGTACGCGGTGCTGCCGCGCGACCGGTCCGTCGTGGCCGCCCAGGAGGCGGAGCCCCGGGCGGCCGCCGTCTCCGTCTGACGTCACGCCGTTCCCCCGCCCCCTGCGCCGCGCTCACCGCCCGGCGGAGGGGGTTTTCCCTTTCCGGCTCGCGGCCGCGGCGGTGCCGGGAAGCCGCGTACGCCGGAACCGGCCCCGTACGCCGGAACGGACCACGCAGGCGTGCGGCGTCCGCGCGGACCGCGTCCGGCCGGCGGGGGACATACGCCTCGTGGCACCCGGCCGGCTCCGGCCGGCGGTGCGGCCGCGGGGGGACGGGCCGCCGGGAGGTGCGTCCGCGCAGGCGCCGGTGCTCGGCGGGGGCGGCACCGTCGTACCGCTCCTCCCCCGCCGCGGTGAGGCCCCCGGTGCGGGGCGGACGCCCGTGGGTGAGGCGGTGGGCCCCGGCGTCCGCCGGACGGACGCGGACGGACGCGTACTGCCCCGGCGTCCGCCGGACGGACGCGGACGGACGCGTACTGCCCCGGCTCACCGCGTGAGCCGGGGCAGTTTCCGTATCGAGGAGAGGGGCAGCGGGGATTAGCCCATCTCCTCCAACGCCTTGCCCTTGGTCTCCTTCACGTACTTGAGCACGAAGGGGATGGAGAGCACGGCGAAGACCGTGTAGATGACGTACGTGCCGGAGAGGTTCCAGTCCGCCAGGGACGGGAAGCTCGCGGTGATGGCCCAGTTGGCGATCCACTGCGCGGAGGCGGCGACACCGAGGGCGGCGGCGCGGATCCGGTTCGGGAACATCTCGCCGAGGAAGACCCAGACCACCACGCCCCAGGAGAGGGCGAAGAAGAGCACGAAGAGGTGGGCGGCGACCAGGGCGACGACACCCTGGGTCTCCGGCAGCTTGCCGTCGACGAGGTCGGCGGAGAAGGCCCAGGCCTCGAAGGCGAGGGCGATCGCCATACCGGCCGAGCCGACGAGGGCGAGCGGGCGCCGGCCGACCCGGTCCACCAGGATCATCGCGATCACCGTGCCGATGATGTTGATGATCGACGTGGTGAACGAGTAGAAGAAGGAGCTCGACGGGTTGATGCCGACCGACTGCCACAGGGTCGCGGAGTAGTAGAACGCCACGTTGATGCCGACGAGCTGCTGGAATACGGACAGGCCGATGCCCACCCAGACGATCGGCAGGAAGCCGAAGCGGCTGCCGAGCAGGTCGCGGAAGGACGACTTGTGCTCGCGGTGCATGGCGGTCTCGATCTCGAGGACGCGCGCGTCCAGGTCGACGCCCTTGCCCTCGACCTCCGCGAGCACCTCCTTGGCCCTGTCCTTGCGGCCGACGGAGATCAGGAAGCGGGGCGACTCCGGGATCGCGAAGGAGAGCAGGCCGTAGAGCACGGCCGGGATCACCATGACGCCGAGCATCCACTGCCAGGCCTCCAGGCCGGCGATCTTGCCGCGCTGGTCGCCGCCGGCCATGTTGAGGATGGCCCAGTTGACCAGCTGGGAGACGGCGATGCCCACGACGATGGCGGCCTGCTGGAAGGAGCCGAGCCGGCCGCGGTAGGCGGCGGGGGCGACCTCGGCGATGTACGCGGGGCCGATCACCGAGGCCATACCGATGGCGAAGCCACCGACCACGCGCCACATGGCGAGGTCCCAGAGGGCGAACGGCAGGGCGGAGCCGATGGCGCTGACGGTGAAGAGGACCGCGGCGATCTGCATGCAGCGGATGCGGCCGATGCGGTCGGCGATGCGGCCGGCGGTCGCGGCGCCGATGGCACAGCCGATCAGCGCGATGGCGATCACCTGGGCGAGGGTGCCGGAGCCGATGTCGTACCGGTGGCGGATGGCCTCGACGGCGCCGTTGATGACGGAGCTGTCGTAGCCGAAGAGGAATCCGCCCATCGCGGCGGCGGCCGTGATGAAGATGACATGGCCGAGGTGGTCGGGGTGGGCCTCACGGGCCCCCGACACCGGCGGCTTCGCTGTGCTGGTCACGTGAACTCCTGGTACCCGGCGCCGTCGCCGGGCATGGGGGGCGAGCCCTTCCAGTGGCGCACAACTTCACGCCGCCCACCACTTGAAGGTAAAAGCAACGCTGCAGAGACTATGCCTTCAAGTTTCGAAGTCAAGAGTCCTAGGGCCATGAATCTGGGTACACGGCGTGTCGGCTTGCGTTCACGACTTGAAGAGATTTTCGGCGAGCGCCGCAGCCTCAGGGATGTCTCGGGTACGTCTCAGGGACGCCTCAGCGAAGACGCTGGCTGATGACCTTCGAGACGCCGTCCCCCTGCATCGACACCCCGTACAGGGCGTCCGCGACCTCCATGGTCCGCTTCTGGTGGGTGATCACGATCAGCTGGGAACTCTCCTGGAGCTCCTGCATGATCCTGATCAGCCGCTGGAGGTTGGTGTCGTCCAGCGCCGCCTCCACCTCGTCCATCACGTAGAACGGACTCGGCCGCGCCTTGAAGATCGACACCAGCATGGCGACGGCCGTCAGGGACCTCTCGCCGCCCGACAGCAGCGACAGCCGCTTGACCTTCTTGCCCGGCGGCCGCGCCTCGACGTCCACACCCGTGGTGAGCATGTTGTCCGGGTCGGTCAGCACGAGCCGCCCCTCGCCCCCCGGGAAGAGCCGGGAGAAGACCCCCTCGAACTCCCGGGCCGTGTCGCGGTACGCCTCCGTGAAGACCTGCTCGACGCGCTCGTCCACCTCCTTCACCACCTGAAGCAGGTCGGCCCGCGTCTTCTTCAGGTCCTCGAGCTGCTCGGAGAGGAACTGGTGACGCTCCTCCAGCGCCGCGAACTCCTCCAGCGCCAGCGGATTCACCTTCCCGAGCTGTTGGTACGCCCGTTCGGCCGACTTCAGGCGTTTCTCCTGTTCGGCCCGGACGAAACGTCTCGGCTGATTGCGCGGGTGGTCCGGGTCCTCCGGCAGCTCCTCCCCCTCGGCCGGGAGCGACGGCGGAACGAGCTGGTCCGGACCGTACTCGGCCACCAGTGCCGCCGGCTCCACGCCCAGCTCCTCCAGAGCCCTGGTCTCCAGCTGCTCGATGCGCAACCGCTTCTCGGCGCCCAGCACCTCACCCCGGTGCACCGAGTCGGTGAGCTTGTCCAGCTCGCCCTTCAGGTCACGGCCCCGGGCGCGGGCCTCCGCCAGGTCCCGTTCGCGAGCCGCCTTCGCGCTCTCGGCGGCCGTCCGCTCCCGCTCCGCCCGTACCAGGGACACCGCGACGTGCGCGAGGAGCTGCCGGGCGCCGGACGCGACGGCCGCGGCGACCTCGGCCTCGTGGCGCAGGCGGGCACGGCGCCGCTCGGCACGCGCGCGTGCCTCCCGTTCGGCGCGGGCGGCCCGGTCGAGCCCGTCGGCGCGGCCAGCCAGCCCCTTGACCCGCTCCTCGTGCGTACGGACCTGGAGGCGGGCCTCCATCTCGGTCTGCCGGGCGTTGGCGCCGTCGGCGGCGAGCCGGTCCCGCACGGAGGTGTCGGGCTCCTCCTCCCCTCCGTCCCCGTGGTGGGCCGCCTCCTCGGCGACCAGCAGCCGCTCGGCCAGCTCCTCGGCCTCCTCGGTGGCCCGCTCCAGCGCCTCCTGTGCCCGGGCGGCGGCCGCGGCGGTCCTCTCCGCCTCGCCCGCGGCACCGCGCGCCTGCCCGGCGAGCCGCCCGAGCGCCTGCGCGACGGACGACTTCTCCCGGTCGGCCGCCCGGCGCCGATCGGTCAGCTCCTCGACCCGGGCGGCGCAGACGCGGCGCCGCTCGGCGGCCTCCTGCTGCGCGGCCGCCAGCTCCTCGCACCGCACGGCCAGTTCGGCCAGATCGGCGGCGGCCTCGTCGACGGACGCCTGGACCTCCAGCAGGCTGGGCGCCCCGGCCGAGCCGCCCTGCGCGAGGTGCGCCCCGAGAACGTCCCCCTCCGCGGTGACGGCGACGAGCCCCGGGCGGGCGTACACCACGTCCTCGGCGTCCTCCAGGGTCGCCACGACCACGACGTCCCGCAGCAGGCGCCGCACGGCGGGCATCAGCTCCGCGGGCCCGCGCACCAGGTCGACGGCGTACGTACGGCCCTCGTCCCGTACGCCGTCCTCGGGCCCGACCGGCAGGCCGCCCAGCAGCAGCGCGGCCCGCCCGGCGTCCTGCTTGCGCAGCATCCGGATCGCCTCGGCGGCCGTCGCCGGGTCCCGCACCGCGATCGCGTCGGCGGCGGCGCCCAGGGCCGCGGCGACCGGCACCTCGTGCCCGGGCGTCACGGTGAGCAGTTCGGCGGCGGGGCCCAGCAGGCCGGCGAGGCGGTCCGCGGCGCCCAGCAGCGCGCCCGTCCCGTCCTTACGGCGCAGCCCCAGTGCCAGGGCCTCGTGCCGGGCCTGGGTGGCGGCCCGCTTCCGCTCCGCCGCGGTGGCGTCCTCCCGCGCGGCGCCCAGGGCGGCCTCCGCGTCGGCCAGCTCCCGCTTGGCCGCCTCGTGCCGCTCGGCGAGCTCGGCGTCGCCGGCGTCCAGCCCGTCGACCTCCGCCTTGAGCGCCTCGTACTCCTCCTGCGCGGCGACGGCCCGCTCCTGTGCCTCGTCACGGGCGGCGGCCAGCCGGTCGATCTCGGCCTGGGCGGCGGCGGCGCGGGAGCGGGCGGCGCCCACCTGCCCGCTCAGCCGGGCCAGCCCCTCGCGCCGGTCGGCGATCGCCCGTGCCACGTCCTTCAGGCGGCGTTCCTCCACCGCCAGCTCCCGCTCCAGCTCGGCGCGGTGGGCCACGGTGTCCTCCAGCGCCCGCTGGGCCGCCTCCAGCGCGGCCTCCAGCTCCGCCTCCTGCTCGCGGATCCGGGCGGCCTCGCGCTCCAGGTCCTCGGGGTCACGGCCACGCCGCTCCTCCACCGGCGGGGCGGTGGCGCTCTTCACCCGCGCGTCGGCCAGCGAGACCGTGCCGCGCACCCGCTCGGCCAGCTGCGACAGCTCGTACCAGGACTGCTGGGCGCGCTGGAGCCGGGGCGTGAGCCGCCGCACCTCGTCCTCAAGCTCCGCCTCGCGCCCGAGCGCCGCCTTGACTTCGGCCTCCGCCCGCTCCTTGCGCTCCTTCAGCGCGGCCTCGTCGGCGATCTCGGCCTTCAGCGCCTCCTGGAGGCGTACGAGGTCGTCGGCGAGCAGCCGGAGCCGGGCGTCGCGCAGATCGGCCTGGATGACGGCGGCCCGCCGCGCCACGGCGGCCTGCCGCCCGAGCGGCTTGAGCTGGCGGCGCAGCTCGTCGGTGAGGTCCTGCACGCGGGCGAGGTTGGCCTGCATCGCGTCCAGCTTCCGCAGCGCCTTCTCCTTGCGCTTGCGGTGCTTGAGCACGCCGGCCGCCTCTTCGATGAACGCCCGGCGTCCCATCGGGTCGGCGTGCAGCACGGAGTCGAGCTGGCCCTGCCCGACGATCACGTGCATCTCCCGGCCGATGCCGGAGTCGCTGAGGAGATCCTGGATGTCGAGCAGCCGGCAGGTGTCGCCGTTGATCTGGTACTCGCTGCTGCCGCCCCGGAACATGATCCGCGTGATGGTGACTTCGGCGTAGTCGATGGGCAGGGCGCCGTCGGAGTTGTCGATCGTGAGGGAGACCTCGGCCCGGCCGAGCGGCGGGCGCCCGGTCGTCCCGGCGAAGATGACGTCCTCCATCTTCCCGCCGCGCAGCGACTTGGCCCCCTGTTCACCCATGACCCAGGAGAGCGCGTCCACCACATTGGACTTGCCCGATCCGTTCGGCCCCACGACGCACGTGATTCCCGGTTCGAACCGGAGGGTGGTGGCGGAGGCGAACGATTTGAAACCGCGCAGGGTCAGGGCCTTGAGGTGCACGCCCCCGGACTCTACCTGTCACCTTCCGTTTGACCCATGAATGCGCAGGGCACATCAGACGGTAAGGATCAGTTGAACGCCGGATGGCGGCGGGGGGAAGGAAAAGAAAGAAGGGACGCCGAAGCGTCCCTTGCATATCTCGCGAGAGTGTTTCTCACCCTGCCCGGTACCGCGGAGTGCCGGTACGGGCCATGCCGACGAGGGCTGGGATCAGGTGAGCGCAGGCTCCGCCTTGGGTACGTCGATGTCGATGCCGTCGAGCAACGTCTCGCTGTGAGCGGCGGCCGCGTTCAGCGCATCGTTCTCGGACTGAATCCGTACGAGCTCGGACTCGAGGTCCTGGACGCGCTGCTGAAGCCGTCGCATCTCGGCGAGAAGTCGCGGGTCGGAACCGCCGACATAACCGAGAAGCGCCTTTGCCATGACTTTTGGTCCTCCACACTGAGTGACCGACCGAAGCGGTTGGGTCGTGAGGGATTTTCGCACCCGCGGTGTCCGGCAGTGCTTGGTGCCACTGCGGTTCTCACTGCCAAACAGCTAAGGTGCGCGGGGCTTCCAGAGTCTCACCAAAAAGTTTGACGGTCAACACGATCACGCCCCGCATCAAGGGACGACCGGGGGGCGCGTGACCGCGAACGTGCGGCGGCGCCTCTCACTGCGGTGCCCAGGGGCGTTCGGGGCGATCCTCGGAGAGCCTCTCGGGCCCTTTGGATCATCCTTACCCGCGCAGCCTGGCACGCCCGGCCATTCTTGGCAACCACCAGGTCATTTCTGCCTTCGCACATGCCCGCGGCAGCTCCGCCGGGCGCCGGCGCGCCGACGCGGACCGGTGTCGGTGACAAGATCGTCAACGGATGGCGAAGCCGTCATAGCCGCCACGCGGGGCGCCCCATATCTCCGTGACTCCTTCGACGTGCCCGGGTGTGTCGCCGGAGCGAAGCCACTCCAGCAAACGGTGGCAATTCTCACTCGCCCCCTCGGCCACCACCTGCACCCTCCCGTCGTCCAGATTGAGGGCGAAGCCGGTAAGACCTCCGATCTCCAGAGCATTCGCCCTGGTGAACCAGCGGAAGCCCACTCCCTGTACTCGGCCGCGCACCCAGGCGGTGAGCCGTACGTCTTCGTTCATGCCCGCACGCTAACCGGCCAATTGCACTCGGAGCACTTCTCCCCCACACGTCATGGCGTACAGTCCCGACGAAATGAGCCTCACCCGTTCGGGCGAGTGACCGAATGACGCGGACGTACGGACGGGACGTCGGAGCAGGAAGGCACAGGAGATGGGACGCCACCGGAAGAAGCGGGCCGTGGTGCCCGTACGCACCGGGCTGCTCGGCGCCTCCGCCGCGATGGCGGTCGGCGCCGTCGCCGTGACCTCCGGCCTGCTGCCCGGTGGCGACACCTTCACCATCGGCGGCAGCGGCGCGGACGGACGCGTACACGTCGGTGGCGCCCCCGAGCTGAACGCGCAGGGCGGCTCCAGCGCCACGCCCGAGCGGCCCTCGACGGCCGCGAGCCGGAGCGCCGAGCGGACGTCGGCCCCCTCCCGGGCGCCCTCCTCCACAGCCCCCTCGACGAGGCCGTCCGCCACGCCGTCCACGCCGCCGGCCTCCGCACCGTCGAAGCGGACGAAGGCCCCGGCGCCGAAGAAGACGGCGCCCAGCAGCGCGCCGCCCACGCGTACGGCCACGCCCTCGCCCGAGCGGACCGTGGAGAGGCCCCGGGTCCCCTCCGTCCCGCCCTCGGCCCCTGCCGCCGCCGGCACCGGCCGGGAGGCGGCCGCCGAGGCCGCGGTGCTCGCCCTGGTCAACGCGGAGCGCGCCAAGGTGGGCTGCGTCCCGGTGCGGGCCTCCCGCGGGCTGTCGGCCCTGGCCGGCGCGTACAGCGAGGACATGGCGGAGCGCGGCTTCTTCTCGCACACCGACCCCGACGGGGCATCGCCCTGGGACCGCGCCGCCAAGGCGGGCGTCGAAGGACTCGCCGCGGAGAACATCGCGCGCGGACAGGCCGACGCACGGGCCGTGATGGAGTCCTGGATGAACAGCGACGGCCACCGCGCCAACATCCTCAACTGCGACTACACGCGGCTCGGCGTCGGAGTGCACTTCGCCGACGGCGGCCCCTGGTGGACCCAGAACTTCGGCTTCTGACCGTCCGGCCACGCGCGGTACGCCGGGCCGGCGGGTGTGGATGACCGGTCGGCGTCCGGCGCCTCCTCCCGGCAGTGCCCGCGCGCTCGGACGCCGCACGCCCCGGAACGGGACGGCGGGGCACCGGGGCGGGGCGGCCTCGCCCACCGTGGCGCCCGGCCGACGGGCCCGTCACGCCGGGGGGGGGCCGAGGGTCCGTCACGCGGCGACCACCGGTTCGCCGCGCGCGGCGGACACGGGGCGGCGCCGCTCCGGCCCGCACGTCGCCGCCGGGCGGCTTCCCGGGCGGTCGGGCCGGTCGGGGGCCGGGAGCCGGTGGTCCTGACGGCCGGGAGCGCTACGGCAGGGCGCGCGGCGGAGAGGTACGCGGCGGCCGCTGACAGCGCGGGCAGAAGTAGCTGGACCGGTTCATCCAGGGGCGGCGGCGCATCGGGGTGCCGCACCGCCGGCAGGGCTCGCCCTCGCGGCCGTAGGCGTCCAGGGACCGGTCGAAGTATCCGGACTCGCCGTTGACGTTCACGTACAGGCTGTCGAAGCTGGTGCCGCCGACCGCGAGGGCGGCCGTCATGACGTCCCGTACGTGCCCGAGGAGTTCGGCCGACCGGGGGCGGGTCAGCGTCCCGGTGGGCCGGTCGTAGTGCAGGCGGGCGCGCCACAGGGCCTCGTCCGCGTAAATGTTGCCGACGCCGCTGATCAGCGACTGGTCGAGCAGGGCGCGTTTCACGGTCGTACGGCGCAGCCGCAGCGCCGTGTGGAAGGCGGCCTCGTCGAACTCGGGGTCCAGGGGGTCGCGGGCGATGTGCGCGATGGCCAGGGGCAGTCCGTCGGGGGTGTTCTCGTGCAGGGAGAGCCCGCCGAAGGTGCGCTGGTCGACGAAGCGCAGCTCGGTGCCGAGTCCGTCGCCGAAGCGGATACGGACCCGCAGGTGCTTCTCGTCCGCCGCGTCCTCCGGCTGCACGAGCAGCTGCCCGCTCATGCCCAGGTGCCCGAGGACGGACGCGTCGGTGTCCTCCAGCGGCAGCCACAGGTACTTCCCGCGCCGCCGCGCGACGCCGAAGCGGTGCCCCCTCAGCCGGCCGGCGAAGTCCTCGTCGCCCGCGAGGTGCCGCCGCACGGCACGCGGGTGCAGGACCTGGACGTCGGAGACGGTCCGGCCGCTGACCCAGCGCTCCAGGCCGCGCCGTACGACTTCGACCTCGGGAAGCTCCGGCACGGCGCTCCTTCACGATCTCGCGGGCTCATGGGGAAACCCCGCCGCACGGGGAGTGCGACGGGGCAGGAACGAGCAGCTCAGGCCGTGGCCTGCGGGGCTTCGGAGACCGAAGAGGTGTCGGCGACCTCTGCGGCGTCGGATCCGTCGCCGTTGCGCGTGCCCGTACCGGGAGCCACGCCGGTGTCCGAGCCGGATTCGGCCGCGGCCTTCGCCGCCGCCTCCCGCTCGTCCGCGGCGGCCCGGATGGCGCGCCAGGCGGCCTCCGCCGCCTGCTGCTCCGCTTCCTTCTTGCTGCGGCCGGTGCCGGTGCCGTACGAGACACCACCGACGCGGGCAGCAGCAGTGAAGGTCTTCTCGTGGTCCGGTCCGGTCTCGGTGACCAGGTACTCCGGAACGCCGAGGCCCTCGGCCGCGGTGAGCTCCTGGAGGCTGGTCTTCCAGTCCAGGCCGGCGCCGAGGTTCGAGGACTTCTCGATCAGCGGGTCGAAGAGCCGGTGCACCAGCTCGGACGCCGCGCCGAGGCCCTGGTCGAGATAGACCGCGCCGATCACCGCTTCGAGGGTGTCGGCGAGGATGGATGCCTTGTCCCGGCCCCCGGTGCCTTCCTCGCCCCGGCCGAGCCGGATGAAGGAGCCCAGGTCGAGGCCGCGGCCGACCTCCGCCAGCGCACGCGAGTTGACCACCGCGGCCCGCAGTTTGGCCAGCTGGCCTTCCGGCAGGTCGGGGTGGGTGCGGTACAGCGTGTCCGTGACCACCAGGCCGAGCACGGAGTCCCCGAGGAACTCCAGGCGCTCGTTGGTGGGCAGGCCGCCGTTCTCGTACGCGTACGAACGGTGGGTCAGCGCACGCACCAGAAGGGCGGACTCGAGGTGGTACCCGAGCCGCCCTTCCAGAAGCGTGTGGGACGAGGCCGTGTTCTCCGCCTGCTTCTTGGCGTCTTCTGCCGTTTTCTGGCTGGACACGGTGCCTCTCACCAGCCCGCTCAGACCGAGAGGACCTGGCGCTTGTTGTACGTGCCGCAGCTCGGGCACGCGATGTGCTGCTGCTTCGGCTCCTGGCAACGCTCACACGAAACCAGGGTGGGGACCGCAGCCTTCCACTGCGACCGGCGGTGGCGCGTGTTGCTGCGCGACATCTTCCGCTTCGGAACAGCCACGGCTACTTCTCCTGCTTCTCGTCGACGCCCGGTTCGGCGCCGCTCATGTTGTCCTTCTCGCCGGTCCCGAGTGAATCGGCGAGTCCCTGCAGTGCCGCCCAACGAATGTCGACGGCGTCATGGTGGTGGTCCGGGTTCTCGTTCAGGTTGGCCCCGCATTCGGCGCACAACCCGGCACAGTCCTCCCGGCACACCGGCTGCATCGGCAGTGCGAGCACCACCGCATCACGCAGCACGGGCTCGAGGTCGAACATGCCGTCCTCGAGCGGGGTCATGTCCTCGTCGTCCTCGGCATCGTCGTCCGCGGCCGCCTGACGGTGGCCCCGGTCGTCGGTGTCGGGGTACGAGAACATCTCCTGGAAGTCCGCCGCGACATCCTGGCGCAGCGGCTCCAGACACCTTACGCACTCCCCCTCGGCCGACGCACGGGCGGTGCCTGTGACAAGCACCCCTTCCATGACCGACTCGAGACGGAGGCCGAGCTCGACGGGCGAGCCCTGGGGTACGCCGATGACCCCGTCGATGCCGAGGTCCGCGGGGGCCTCGACCGTGCGGGAGATCCGCTGGAGGGCACCGGGACGCCGACCCAGCTCGTGCGTGTCGAACACGAGGGGGTTGCGGTGGTCGAGGCGCGTACTCAGGGTTCTTCCTGCTTTCGGATCGTCCAGGGGGGCGGCCCGGCATCGGAGCCGATGCGGGCACGCGGGATCGCGGACGTACTCGCGACCGAAGAGCCAGGATACTGGACGCTCAGCCCACAGCCCAATCCGGGCCGGTCAGTGCCCCTGACCATGGCCCTGGCCGTGGCCGTGGCCCTGCTCGTACTGACGGAGCTGCTCCAGGTCGATCATGCTGGTGTCGAAGAAGCTGGTCTCGTCGAGCGCCGCGGCCTGCTGCGGCTGCGCGGGCTGCTGCTGGTCGTACGTGTAGGGCTGCTGGGCGTAGCCCTGGCCCTGGTCGTACCCCTGGTAGGTGTACGGGTCCTGCTGGTAGGCGTACGCGTCCTGGGGCTGCTGGTAGGCGTACGGGTCCGGCTGCTGGGCCGGGATGTGCGCGGTGGGCTGTACGGGGTCCTGGGCGGCCCGCCTGCCCGGCTCCGGGTCCGCCAGCTCGGCCAGGCCCGCCAGGTAGTCGGCGTCGCTGGTGTGCCGCCGGCCGCCGGCCGCCGCGTCCTGGGCCGCCATGTGGGCACCGAGTTCATCGCTGGCGATCCGGCCGTGCAGCTTCTGCCGGCCGCGGCCGACCGCCTCCAGGGTCTTGGTGAGGACGGCCTCGAAGGCGCTGATCTTGGCGTCGACGTACTCGTCCGCGCGCCGGATCAGGGTCTGCGGGTCGGCGCTGTGCTCGGGGGCGTCCTCGTCGGCGTACCCCTGGTCGTCGAGGCCGGGGCCCCGGCCGAGGAGCTTCTCGCGGCCGCGGTCGACCGAGCCGATGGTCTTGGTGAGGACGACCTCGAAGTTGGCGAGCTTGGAGTCGACGTAGTCGTCGGCCTCGGCACGGATCTCCTCGGCCTCCCGGCGGGCCTCGGTGAGGATGCGGTCGGCCTCCTCCTGGGACCGGCGGGCGACCTGGGTGTCGGAGATCAGCGAACCGCGCTCGGCGTGGGCGGCCTCGATGATCCGCTCGGCCTCCTGGCGAGCCTGCTCGACCAGCTGCTCACGGCCGCCGATCAGCTCCTGCGCCTGGGCCAGCGAGCCCGGCAGGGCCTGGCGCAGCTCGTCGAGCATCGCGAGCAGATCGGCGCGGTTGACCACGCAGGAGGCCGACATGGGCATGGAACGGGCGCTCGCGACCGTCTCGACGATCTCGTCGAGCTTCTTCTGCACGTCCACCGTGTGTGCTCGCCACTCTCTACAGCCGGATTGGAGACGGACGGGACGACTGTAAGGCCAGTCGGTGGCGTCCCGACAGCGGCTGACGGGCCGTCAGGCGCTCACTTCTCGCCCAGGCGCTTCACGAGGGCCTCGTGGACCACGGGCGGGAGCAGGTGCGAGACGTCACCGCCCCAGGCGGCGACCTCCTTGACCAGGGAGGAGGACAGGAAGCTGTAGGTGGGGTTGGTCGGGACGAAGAGCGTCTCGACACCGGAGAGGCCGTTGTTCATCTGGGCCATCTGGAGCTCGTAGTCGAAGTCGCTGACCGCGCGCAGCCCCTTGACGATGGCGGGGATCTCGCGCTCCTTGCAGAAGTCGACGAGCAGGCCGTGGTGCGACTCCACCTTGACGTTGCCGTAGTCGGCGGTGACCTGGCGGATGAGCTCCATCCGCTCGTCGACGGTGAACAGCCCCTTCTTGGACTGGTTGACCATCACCGCGACGTGGACGACGTCGTACAGCTTGGAGGCGCGGGCGATGATGTCGAGGTGCCCGTTGGTGATGGGGTCGAACGACCCCGGACAGACTGCGCGGCGCAACTGGATTCCCTCGCTCTCCGAACCGGTCATCGTGCGTCTTCGCACGTAGAGGCGGCGCGACCGTACCAAAACGTTCCCTCGCCGTAGCGGCGGGCCCGCAGCGGTTCGAAACCGTCCGGCCAGCTGAATTCTCCGCCCCTGGTGCTGCGCTCCACGGTGACGAGCGCATCGCCGGCGAGCCAGCCTTTGGCGCGGAGTGTGAGGAGTATCTCGCCAAGATCGTCGTCGGAGACCGCGTACGGCGGGTCGAGGAAGACGACGTCGTACGGGGCGGCCGGCGGCGCGCCCGTCACGATCTGCTCGGCCTTGCCGGCGCGGACCTCGGCGCCGGGCAGGCCGAGCGCCCGGACGTTCTCGCGGACCGTGCGGGCGGCCCGCTGGTCGGCCTCGACGAGCAGGGCGTGGGCGGCGCCCCGGGAGAGCGCCTCCAGGCCGACGGCGCCGGATCCGGCGTACAGGTCGGCGATCCGGATGCCGTCGAGCGTGCCGAGGAGCGCCTCCCAGGTGGAGAACAGCCCCTCACGCGCCCGGTCGGAGGTGGGGCGGGTGCCGTTGCCCGGCGGCACTGCCAGGCGGCGTCCGCCGGCCGCACCGGCGATCACGCGGGTCATCTGAGGTCCTTAGCCGTCCTGTGGATGCTGGTGAGTCCACGATATGGGCTCCCGGGAGATGCGCACGGCTCAGCCCTTCTCCAGGTACTGCTCCCGCTCCTTGTCGAGCAGCGCGTCCAGGGCCGTGCGCAGCTCCGGGAGGCGCTCCAGCTCCGGGTCGGCGGCGACGACGGCCACCGCCTCCTCGCGGGCGGCCGCGATGACCTCCTCGTCGTCGATGACGGTGAGCATGCGGAGGCTGGAGCGGACGCCGGACTGGGCCTGGCCGAGGACGTCGCCCTCGCGGCGCTGTTCGAGGTCGATGCGGGAGAGCTCGAAGCCGTCGAGGGTGGAGGCGACGGCGGCGAGACGCTGCCGCGCGGGGCTCGCCTCGGGCATCTCGGTGACCAGCAGGCACAGTCCCGGGGCGGAGCCGCGGCCCACGCGGCCGCGGAGCTGGTGCAGCTGGGAGACGCCGAACCGGTCCGCGTCCATGATCACCATGGCGGTGGCGTTGGGGACGTTGACGCCGACCTCGATGACGGTCGTCGCGACCAGGACGTCGGCGTCGCCCGCGGCGAAGCGGCGCATCACGGCGTCCTTGTCGTCCGGGGCCATCCTGCCGTGCAGCACCTCGACGCGCAGGCCCGCGAGCGGGCCCTTGGCGAGCTGGTCGGCGACGTCCAGGACGGCGAGCGGGGGCCGCTTGTCCGCGTCGTCCTCCTTGGCCTTCTTCTTCTCGTCCTCCTCGTCACCGATGCGGGGGCAGACCACGTACGCCTGGTGGCCGTTCTCCACCTCCTCGCGGACCCGCTCCCAGGCGCGCGCCAGGAAGTGCGGCTTGTCGGCGGCCGGGACGACATGGCTGGCGATCGGCGAGCGGCCGGCGGGGAGCTGGTCGAGGACGGAGGTCTCCAGGTCGCCGAAGACGGTCATCGCGACCGTGCGGGGGATGGGCGTGGCGGTCATGACCAGCAGGTGCGGCGGTTGCTTCCCCTTGCCGCGCAGGGCGTCGCGCTGTTCCACACCGAAGCGGTGCTGCTCGTCGACGACCACCAGGCCCAGGTCGTGGAAGCGGACCTTGTCCTCGATCAGCGCGTGCGTCCCGATGACGATGCCGGCCTCGCCGGTCACCAGGTCGAGCAGCGCCCGCCGCCGCGCGGCGGCCCCCATCGACCCGGTCAGGAGCACCACCTTGGTGGCGTGCTCGGTACCGCCGAGCATCCCTCCCTCGGCGAGCTCGCCCATCATCTCGGTGACGGACCGGTGGTGCTGCTGGGCGAGGACCTCGGTGGGCGCGAGCATCGCGGCCTGCCCGCCCGCGTCGACCACGGCGAGCATCGCCCGCAGGGCGACCATGGTGTTGTGCGTGACAGTGAAGTTGTCGGTGACATAGGCGCGGCTCGGGTGGGCGACGCTGATGCACTGGACCGGCTTCCTGCCGACGTACTCGACGGCCTGAACCCCCCTGCGGAAGGTGTGGTCCTGCGGCCGGGGGCGCAGGCGGGCCGCTGTGCGGGACACTCCGAAGGGCGCGCAGTCGTCCGGCAGTACCGCGGAGACGTCGAAGGCCTCGTCCCTCGGCGCGACTCGCGCGCTGCCCCCCAGGGAGCGCACCAGCCAGGCCACGTCGTGGGCCAGCCGCCGGGAAGCGCTGCGGAAGCGGACGCCGAAGCCGTCCGCGGGCACGGTGCCGGCCGCGTCCATGAGCCCCCGCAGCACCGCCAGCCGGTTCTTCACCGGGGCGTTCTTGTACGGGTCGGGGACGAACTTCTCGTGCGGGGTGAGCCCCCACAGCCCGAGGTCGCGCAGCGTCTCGATCACCGGATCGCCGAGGGTCCCCCCTCCCGGGCGCTCAGGGCCGAGGGCGGCCCTGACGTGGCCGAGGACCTCCTCGTCGATGCCGGAGAGTCCGAGGTCGTGCCGGAGTGATCCGCCTCCCAGGAGCACACCCAGTACGTAGGGGTCGAGCGCGACATCGGCATCGCCGCCGAGGTCCACCGGGACGGCGGTCGGCAGGTGCCACTTGGGCGAACCATCGGCTTCGAGCGTGTCTTCTCTGATCTCCCGGGTGGTCATCACCCCGGGCTGCCGGCCGCGGTGCCAGGCGGAGCTCGTGCCGACGATCCACAGATGTTCGTCGTCGCATTCCACGGAAGTGCCGTCCGAGAGCACAAGGCGCCAGACGTCGCGCTCGCCCTGGGGGAAGACTCCGTCCACGACGGCGACCTCCCCCGTCGGCACGACGACCTCCTCCCCCGGGGCGATGTCACCCATCCGCCGGTACCCGCACGGGGTCAGGACCAGGGCGTCGAGCGGCTGCGCCTTGCCCGAGCCGACCTCGCCCTGGAGGAGACGGTGCATCGGGTGCTCGGTGGCCAGGTCGTCGAAGATCTCCCTCGACACCTTCTCCTGGCCCTCGGTGAGGGTGAACGGCAGCCGGGCGTCGAAGGCGTCCAGCAGCCCGCCGGGGACCGGTTCGCGTGCCACCGCGGGCAGTTGGGTGTCGGCGAACCGCCGCCGGGCCAGCGCCACCTGGAGGACGAACGCCTCGTCCCACTTGAGCCGCTCCCGGGCGTCGGCGATGTCGGCCTTGGTGCGCGGGCGGTGGATCTTGCGCAGGGCGTCCGGGAGGTCGGTCAGGCCGCGGCCCTCGCGCAGGGCGGGCGGCAGCGGGTCGACGGCGTCCACCGCGCTGGGGAGCACCGCGTCGACCGCCTTGGCGATCTTCCAGGACTCCAGCTTGGTGGTGGCCGGGTAGATCGGGATGAGGGCCCCCGCCCAGCTGTCCACGGCCGTTTCCCCGTCCTCGCCGCGCAGCAGCTCGTACGCGGGGTGGGCGAGCTGCGTCTTGCGGTTGAAGACGGACACCTTGCCGGCGAACATCGCGCGCGTGCCGGGCAGCAGGTCCTTGTGCGGCTTGTGCACGCCCTTGCCGAAGAAGACCAGTTGGAGCCGCCCGCTGCCGTCGGTGATGGTCACCTCCAGGCGCTGGCCGCGCCCCTTGGCGCTGTTGAACGTCAGCACGCGCGCGTCCGCGACCCGGGCCACCACCGTGACGTGCTCGTCCAGCGGCAGGTCGGCGAGCGCGGTGAGCTCACCGCGCTCCGCGTACCGCCGCGGGTAGTGGTGCAACAGATCGCCGACGGTGTGCAGATCGAGGTGCTCGGCCATCACCTTGGCGGTGGCGGCGCCGAGCTGCTTCTTCAGTGGTTCGTCGAGAGCTGACACGTCTCCCATTGCACACCACGCCACTGACAGGCGCGCCCACCTGTGGACGCCACGCCCGTTGCCGCCACCGGGAGAACCCGCCCCACCGGCCCTGGGGGACGCCGGGACCGGTCCCCGCGCGGGGCGTGCCCGGTTACTCGACGCCGATCAGCAGCAGCGGCGCCTGCGGGCCTCCGGCGTAGACGACCGTGTCCACCGCGAGGTGGGTCTCGCGTACGTGGGCCTCCAGGCGGGCCGCCAGGCCCTCCGGGGCGTCCTCGGCGAGGACCAGCGTGACCAGTTCACCGCCCGCCGAGACCATCCGGTCCAGGACCGTCACGGCCGTGGCCGCCACGTCGTGACCGATCACGGCGATGTCCCCGTCGATCAGGCCGAGGACGTCACCGGCCTGGCAGACGCCCGCCGAGGTGAACGACTGGCGCTCGGCCACGGCCAGTTCGCCGTAGCGCGTGGCGCCCGCCGCCGCGGTCATGGCGACGACGTCCTCGTCGAAGCGCCGGTCCGGTTCGTGGACGGCGAGGGCGGCGATGCCCTGGACGGCGGCGCGCGTGGGGACGAGGGCCACCCGGATGCCTTCCGCCCTGGCCTGTTCCGCCGCGGCCGCCGCGGTGTGCCGCAGCGCGGCGTCGTTCGGCAGCAGGACGACCTCCCGCGCGTGGGCGCGCCGGATGGCGTCGACCAGCTCCCCGCTGGCCGGCGGCTCGCCGGGGCGGGCCAGCACCGTCGTCGCGCCCGCCTCGGCGCACAGGTGGGCGAGCCCCTCGCCGGGCAGGACGGCCACGACGGCGCGCCCCGCGCGTTCCTCGGGCGCCGGTACCTCCGTACCGAAGTGCGTGATCCGGATCCGGTGCGGGCGCCCGGCCTCGATGCCCGCCTCCACGGCCGCGCCGGGGTCGTCCACGTGCACGTGGACGTTCCACAGTCCGTCGCCGCCCACCACGACCAGGGAGTCGCCGAGCGCGTCGAGCCGGTGGCGGAGCCGGGTCACGGCCGCGTGGTCGGCCTCCAGCAGGTAGATGACCTCGTAGGCGGGCCCGGCCTCCGGGCAGGGCTCGACGACGGGCGCCGCGCCACGGGGGGCTCGCGGTGCCCGCGCGGGCGCCTGCCCCGACACCGCCTGCACCAGCGCGCCCAGCACCGTGACGAGCCCGCGTCCGCCCGCGTCGACCACGCCGGCCCGCTCCAGGACGGCGAGCTGGGTGGGTGTGGCCTCCAGGGCCGCCCGGGCTCCGGCGTACGCGGCGCGGGCGACCGCCGCGACGTCGTCGCCCCCGGCCGCGGCGGACGCGGCCGCCGCGGCGACGCTCAGGATCGTGCCCTCGACGGGGTGGGCGACCGCTTCCCGGGCGGACACGGACGCCCTGCGCAACGCCCTGGCCAGGTGGTCCCCGTCACGGCCTTCTGCGAGCACCTCGCTCATGCCGCGCAGCAGCTGGGACAGGATGGTGCCGGAGTTCCCGCGGGCGCCGAGGAGGGCGCCGTGCGCCATGGCGCGGACGGTGTCGGCGAAGTCGGGGGCCGTGATCGCGGCGAAGACGGCCTCCACCGCCTGGGAGGCGGACTCGACCGTCAGGTAGAGGTTGGTGCCGGTGTCCCCGTCCGCGACCGGGTAGACGTTGATCGAGTCGATCTCCTCGCGCTCCCGGCCGAGCGCCTCCAGCGCCAGGGAGCACCAGCTACGGACCACTGCGGGATCGAGCGCCTGCGGCAGGGTCTGCGGCACCTGGTGTCCTCCTCGAGCAGCGCTGACTGCACCGCAGCGTAGACCCCGGGCGGGACGGGAGCCCTGGGCGGGGGCCGGGCGAACCGTGGTAGTTTCGTTGCACCGGGACAGTCGTTGTATGCTGCTCCGGTTGCCCGATGAAAGTCGGGCCATTCCCCCGGCAACGCCACTTCAGTCACCCGATCTGATTCCGGCTCGCCGGATTTCACTGTAAGTGCATCTGAAGTCTTTGGAGTGACCCGTGGCTGCCAACTGCGACGTCTGCGGCAAGGGGCCGGGCTTCGGCAACAACATCTCGCACTCGCACCGCCGTACGTCCCGTCGCTGGAACCCGAACATCCAGCGCGTGCGTGCCGTGGTCAGTGGGACGCCGAAGCGGCTCAACGCCTGCACCTCGTGCATCAAGGCCGGCAAGGTCTCGCGCTAACGCCGACGACGTTTCGTCGTAGCGCAGCCTCTGCGGTTGCCTTGGAAGCCGGTCCACCTCGGTGGGCCGGCTTCTCGCCGTGCCCGCCTCCGCCCGCGGGACCACGCCCCGCCTCCATGGGGCCGTTCCCGCCCTGCGGACGTACCGGGAGCCGCCGCCCGTGACACCGGCCACCGGCCCGCTCCCGCCCGCGGGAGCCCGCTGACGGGAGCGGCGGCGGGCTAGCGGAAGCGCCAGCCGTGGTCCACCGGGCCGATCCCGCCGCCCAGGGCGAACCCGGCCTCGATCGCCCCGGTCACGTACTCCTTGGCCTCGCGTACGGCCTCCGGGACGGCGAGGCCCTTGCCGAGGCCCGCCGCGACCGCCGAGGCGAGCGTGCAGCCCGTCCCGTGGGTGTGCCGGTTGTCGTGGCGGGGGGCGCGCAGCCAGTGCTCCCGCGTGCCGTCCGTCAGCAGGTCCACCGCGTCCCCCGCCAGGTGCCCGCCCTTGATGAGCGCCCAGCGCGGCCCGTACTCCAGCACCGCTGCGGCGGCCCGCCGCAGATCGGCCTCGGACTCCACCTGCACGCCGGTGAGCTGTGCCACCTCGTCCAGGTTCGGCGTCGCCACGGTGGCCACCGGCAGCAGCAGCCGGCGCACGGAGTCGAGCGCGGAGGCCGCCAGGAGCGCGTCGCCGTGCTTGGACACCCCGACGGGGTCGACGACCACGGGCGCGTCCGTCCCGGCCAGCAGCTCGGCGACCGCCTCCACGAGCGGCGCCGACGCCAGCATGCCGGTCTTCACGGCCTGTACGCCGATGTCGTCGACGACGCTGCGGTACTGGGCCCGTACCGCCTCCACGGGCAGCTCCCAGGCACCCTGGACGCCCAGCGAGTTCTGCGCGGTGACGGCGGTGACCACGCTCATGCCGTGGACGCCGAGCGCCAGCATGGTCTTCAGGTCGGCCTGGACGCCCGCGCCGCCGCCGGAGTCGGATCCGGCGACGGTCAGGACGTTCGGCAGCACGCGGGGCGTCACGCGGGCGCTCACTCGCCCTCCCCGAAGTGGTCCCAGCCGCCCTGGGTGTGCCAGGGGGCGCCGTCGACGGTCACCTGGGGCAGGGCGGAGGGGTTGAGCACCTCGCCGATGACCTTCCAGCGGGCGGGGAGCTTCACGTCCGGCGGGAAGGTCGCGACGATCGCGTGGTCCTCGCCCCCGGTGAGGACCCACTGCATGGGGTCGACGCCGACGGCCTGCCCGATGTCGTTCATCTGGGTCGGGATGTCGATGAGTCCGGAGCGCAGGTCGATACGGACCTTGCTGGCCTCGGCGATGTGCCCGAGGTCGGCGATCAGCCCGTCGCTGACGTCGCACATGGCGGTCGCGCCCAGCCCGGCGGCCGCGGGGCCCGCGTGGTAGGGCGGTTCGGGCCGCCGGTGGGCCTCCACGAAGGCGCGCGGCGAACGGAACCCGCGCGAGAGGACCGCGTACCCGGCCGCCGACCAGCCCAGCCAGCCGGTGTACGCGACCACGTCACCGGGCTGCGCCCCGCCCCGGGTGACCGGTTCGTGGTTGCGCAGGTCGCCCAGCGCGGTGATGGCCACGGTGATCGTGTCGCCGCGTACGACGTCGCCGCCGACCACGGCCGCGCCCGCGACCTGGCACTCGTCGCGCAGGCCGTCCATCAGCTCCGTGGGCCAGGTGACCGGGAGTTCGGCGGGGACGACCAGGCCGAGCAGCAGTGCGGTGGGGACGGCGCCCATGGCGGCGATGTCCGCGAGGTTCTGCGCGGCGGCCTTGCGGCCGACGTCGTACGCGGTGGACCAGTCGCGGCGGAAGTGCCGTCCCTCCAGCAGGATGTCCGTGCTGGCCACCACGCGCCGGTCGGGTGCGGCCACGACCGCGGCGTCGTCGCCGGGCCCGACCCGTACCGCCGGGGTGGAGGTGAGCCGGGAGGTGAGCTCCCTGATCAGCCCGAACTCCCCCAACTCGCCGACAGTGCCCTTCATCGCTGTGCCCCTTCTGCCCCAGTGCGGTTGCGGTCGCGACCCGTCACTGCTGTAGGTACCGTCAAGTAGACCGTCAACTCGGTGCTTCGTGCGGCGGCCTCGCACGCCACCGGCCGCGCGGGTCTCCCCGCCGCCCGCGACGACGCGGTACCGTGGCGTCCCTTTCTTCCCCACAAGATCCTCGTGGCCGCCCTGGAGGTTCCGTGGTACAGGCGTACATCCTCATTCAGACCGAGGTGGGCAAGGCGTCGACCGTCGCCGAGACCATCTCCAAGATCCCGGGGGTGATCCAGGCCGAGGACGTCACGGGTCCGTACGACGTGATCGTGCGAGCCCAGGCCGACACGGTCGACGAGCTCGGCCGCATGGTGGTCGCCAAGGTCCAGCAAGTGGACGGGATCACACGGACCCTGACCTGCCCGGTCGTACACCTGTAGCCCCCGTCTACCCTGGGCCGGTGACGTCTTCGCACCGGCTTCGCCGCCTGTCCGCCCTGCCCGTCGCCGTCGTGGCCGCCGCTGCCCTGTCGGCGGCCGCGGGCTGCTCCTCGACGGACGCGCAGGCATCCGTCACGGTTCCCGGTCCGCCGTCGGAAGAGGCCGCTCTCTGCGGCGCGCTGTACAAGGAGCTCCCGGAGACCGTCGCGGGACTCGGCCGGAGTGATCCGGAGCCGCGTTCCGATCTGACCGCCGGTTGGGGGGACGGGGCGATCGTACTGCGCTGCGGTGTCCCCCGGCCCCCCGCGATGAGCGACGCGGAATCACTGGGCGCCGAGGTCGGCGGTGTGGAGTGGCTGACGGAGCTGCGCGAGGGCGACGGACCCCGCTTCACCTCCACGTACCGCAAGACGTACGTGGAGGTGTCGCTGGACGAGCGGTTCGCGCACGACGCCACCCCGCTCATGGACATCGCCCCCGCAGTGAAGAAGACGGTCCCCCCGAGCCTCTAGGGGGCGCCTTCACGGTCTCCCCCGGGCCCTGCCGCGCCCCCGCGCCGCCCCGGCAGGGGGCGGCGGCCCCACGGGTCGGCGCGGCCCCGCCGGTGCCGGCGCGGCCCGGCCGGGTTCAGCGCAGCCCGGTCGGGCGGCGCAGCGCGGCCTGGATGAGCCGGTCGACGAGCTCGGAGTAGCCGACGCCGCTCTCCTGCCACATGCGCGGGTACATGGAGATCGGGGTGAAGCCCGGCATCGTGTTGATCTCGTTGATGACGAACTCGCCGTCGTCGGTGAGGAAGAAGTCCGCGCGGACCAGGCCCTCGCAGGACGCCGCCTCGAACGCGGCGACGGCCAGCCGCTGGATCTCGGCGGTCTGCTCCGGGGTGATCGGGGCGGGGACGACACCGGAGGCCGAGTCGATGTACTTGGCCTCGAAGTCGTAGAAGTCGTGGTCGGTGACGGGCGGGATCCAGGCCGGTACGGACGCGCGCGGACCGTCCTCGAACTCCAGCACGCCGCACTCGATCTCGCGGCCGCTGAGCAGTGACTCCACGATGACCTTGGGGTCGTGGCGCCGGGCCTCCTCGATCGCGTCCTCCAGTCCGGAGAGGTCGTCGACCTTGGTGATGCCCATCGAGGAGCCGCCACGCGCCGGCTTCACGAAGAGCGGCCAGCCGTGCTCGGCGGCGAAGCCCACGATCCTCTCCCGGGCGGCGGAAGGATTCTGTTCCCACTCGCGGGGGCGGATCACCTCGTACGGTCCGACCGGCAGACCGAAGGAGACGAAGACGCGCTTCATGTACTCCTTGTCCTGGCCGACGGCCGAGGAGAGCACACCGGCGCCCACGTAGGGCACGCCGGCGAGCTCCAGGAGGCCCTGGAGGGTGCCGTCCTCGCCGTAGGGGCCGTGCAGCATGGGGAAGACCACGTCGACGTCGCCCAGCACCTTGGGGACCGCGCCGGGCTCGGTGTAGACGACCTCGCGGTTGCCGGGGTCGACGGACAGGACGACGCCGCCCTCGTCGGACTCGGTGAGGTCGTCGACGGTCGGCAGCGCGCGGTCGGCGATGGCCATCCGCTCCGGTTCGTCGACGGTCAGCGCCCAGCGGCCGTCGGTCGTGATGCCGATGGGCAGCACGTCGTACTTGTCCCGGTCGATGGCGCGCAGGACGGCGCCGGCCGTGACGACGGAGATGGCGTGCTCGGAGCTGCGGCCGCCGAAGACGACGGCCACGCGCGGCTTGCGCCCAGTGCTGGTGGGGAGGTTCTCGCTGCTCATATCGCGATGAGCGTACCTGCTCGCTCCGGTGGCGTCAGCGACCGTGTGGCCCGCCTGTCCGGTGGTCAGCGCCGCTCGGGCTTCGCGGCGCGCGACATCAGCTCCTTGAGCGCCACCATCGGCGGCTTGCCCTCGTGGACGATGCCGACGACGGTCTCCGTGATGGGCATGTCGACGCCGTGCCGGCGGGCCAGATCGAGTACCGACTCACAGGACTTGACGCCCTCGGCGGTCTGCTTGGTGACCGCGATGGTCTCCTGGAGGGTCATGCCCCTGCCGAGGTTGGTGCCGAAGGTGTGGTTGCGGGAGAGCGGCGAGGAACAGGTGGCGACCAGGTCGCCGAGGCCGGCGAGCCCGGAGAACGTCAGCGGGTCGGCGCCCATCGCGAGGCCGAGCCGGGTGGTTTCGGCCAGTCCGCGCGTGATGAGCGAGCCCTTGGCGTTGTCGCCGAGGCCCATGCCGTCCGCGATGCCGACGGCCAGCCCGATGACGTTCTTCACGGCGCCGCCCAGCTCGCAGCCGACGACGTCGGTGTTGGTGTACGGGCGGAAGTACGGGGTGTGGCAGGCGGCCTGGAGCCGCTGGGCGACGGCCTCGTCCCGGCAGGCCACGACGGCCGCGGCGGGCATGCGGGCGACGATCTCCTTGGCGAGGTTGGGACCGGTGACCACGGCGACGCGGCTCCCGGGTACCCCGGCGACCTCCTGGACGACCTCGCTCATCCGCTTGGCGGTGCCCAGTTCGATCCCCTTCATCAGGGAGACCAGGACCGTGCCCGCGGCCAGCTTCGGCGCCCACTCGGCGAGGTTGCCGCGGAGCGTCTGTGAGGGGATGGCGAGCACGGTGAAGTCGGCGTCGTGCGCGGCCTCGGCGGGGTCGGTGGTGGCGCGTACCGACTCGGGCAGCCGGGTGCCGGGGAAGTAGTCGGGGTTGGTACGGGTGGTGTTGATGGCGTCGGCGACCTCCTGGCGGCGGCCCCAGAGGGTCACCTCGCAGCCCGCGTCGGCGAGCACCATGCCGAAGGCCGTCCCCCAGGATCCGGTGCCGAATACGGCTGCCTTGACGGGCCGGGCCGCCCGGCCCGCCGTGTCGGGGCGTGTCACTTCGCTTCCTCCCCTGCGGCCTTGCGCCGCTGTTCCAGGCGGGCCATGCGGTGGTCGTACGGTGTGGCGGGGGCCTTCTCGCCCCGGACCTCCTCCAGAAGGGAGGTGATCGCGGCCATGATGTCCTCGGTCGCCTCGCGCAGCACCTCGGGCGTGGGTTCCGTGTCGTAGAACCGGCTGAGGTCGACGGGAGGGCCGGCCTGCACGATCAGGGTCTTGCGCGGGAAGAGGCGGATCTTGTCCTCCTTGGCGTACGGCGGCATCGCCAGGTTGGCGCCCCACTGGGCGACCGGAATGACCGGCGCCTTGGTGAGCAGGGCGACGCGGGCGGCGCCGGTCTTGCCCGCCATGGGCCACATGTCGGGGTCGCGGGTGAGGGTGCCCTCGGGGTAGAAGGCGACGCACTCGCCCCGCTCGATGGCGGCGACGGCCGCGCGGAAGGCGTCCAGCGCGTCGGTGGTCTCCCGGTAGACGGGGATCTGCCCGGTGCCGCGCAGCATCATTCCGACGAACGAGCCCTTGAACAGGGCCGCTTTCGCCAGAAAGCGCGGGACCCGTCCCGTGTTGTACTGGTAGTGCGCGTACGACAGAGGGTCGAGATACGAGTTGTGGTTGACCGCGGTGATGAATCCGCCGTCGACCGGAATGTGCTCCGTTCCCCGCCAGTCCCGCTTGAACAGAACCACCAGCGGTGGTTTTGCGATGACCGCCGCAAGGCGGTACCAGAAGCCGATTCTGCGGCGGGACACTCGGACACCCTCCTCTGGGACTGGGCTCGCCGGGGGTCAAGTGTCGCCCCGGCCCCCTGGTCTGTCGAGAACACCGTACGCCCCGCCCCGGAGACCTCCGCTCCGGGTCGCGCCGGTGCCGCGCCACAATGGGGCCGGGCGGGCACGGCACCCCGCCCCGCCGCGGCGGTGTCGTCGCGGCGGCCCCGGAGCGGCCCCGGCGATGTCCTCGGCACGGCCGTCGTACGGAAAGGAGAGCACGCCACGAACGCGGACCCGACCGGCTCCTGGTCCCTGGTCGTTCCCCTGAAGCCCCTCGCCCTGGCCAAGAGCAGGCTCGCCGGGCACGCGGGCCCTCTCGCGCGGCCACGGCTGGCGCTGGCCTTCGCGCAGGACACGGTGGCGGCGGCGCTGGCCAGCCGCGCGGTGCGGGATGTGTCCGTCGTCACGGACGACCCGGTGGCGGCGCTCACGCTCGGCGCGCTGGGGGCGAGGATCGTGCCGGACCGTCCGGCCGCGGGTCTGAACGCCGCACTGGCGCATGGCGCGCGGGCGGTGCGCGCGCGGCGTCCCGGCGCCCCCGTCGCGACCCTGAACGCCGACCTTCCGGCACTGCGGCCGGCGGAACTCTCACGGGTGCTGGCCGTCGCCGCGGAATTCCCGCGGGCTTTTCTCCCGGATGCCGCAGAAATCGGTACGACATTGCTGTCGGCGGCACCCGGGGTGGAATTGCGTCCCGCTTTCGGCGGCGCGTCGCGGCGCCGGCATTTGTTGTCGGGCGCGGCGGAAATCCGGCTGGACGGCGTCCGCTCGGTGCGGCAGGACGTGGACACCGGTGACGACCTGCGGGCCGCCGTGGAGCTGGGAGTGGGGCCGCGCACGGCCGAGCGGTGGGCGGTGGACGTCCGCGCGGCCGGCGGGGCGGCCGGATAAGCTGCCGTTCATGCAGGCGACCGCGTACACGTACGACCCGGATTCCCGCAGCGGGAGTGTGCTGCTCGACGACGGCACCCCGGTGGACTTTCCCGCCGCGGCCTTCGACGCGGGCGGCCTCCGGTTGCTGCGGCCGGGGCAGCGGGTCCGGATCGAGACCGAAGGACAGGGCGACGCCCTGCGCATCACCCTGGTGACGCTCCAGACGTTCTGACCCCCGGCGTCCCCGGCGCACCGCGGGCCGGGCTCCCTCTCGGGAGCCCGGCCCGGCGTGTGAGTGGCCCTGGGGCCTCGTGCCGCTTACTTGCTGCGCGAGGCGGTCTTCTTGGCGGTGGTCTTGCGCGCCGTGGTCTTCTTGGCGGGCGCCTTCTTCGCCGTGGCCTTCTTCGCCGGCGCGGTCTTCTTCGCGGTGGTCTTCTTCGCCGCCGCGGTGGTGGTCTTCTTGGCCGGCGTGGCCTTCTTCGCGGCGGTGGCCGAGGTCTTCTTGGCCGGCGCGGTCTTCTTCGCGGTCGTCGCCTTCTTCGTGGCGGCGGCCGAGGTCTTCTTGGCCGGGGTGGCCTTCTTCGCGGTCGTCGCCTTCTTCGCGGCGGCGGCCGAGGTCTTCTTGGCGGCCGCCTTCTTGCCCGCGGCCTTGGCGATGGTGGGCGGCGGGCCCGAAAGGCTGCCCTTGGGCGCCTTCTTGACGGCGACCTCGCCGCCCTTCGGGAGCTTCTTCGAGCCGCTGACCAGGTCCTTGAAGCCCTGACCGGCACGGAAGCGCGGAACGGAGGTCTTCTTGACCCGTACGCGCTCACCGGTCTGCGGGTTACGGGCGTAACGGGCCGGACGGTCGACCTTCTCGAACGAGCCGAAGCCGGTGACCGAGACACGGTCACCGGCCACCACGGCACGGACGATCGCGTCGAGTACCGCGTCGACGGCATCGGCGGCCTGCTGGCGGCCGCCCATCTTGTCGGCAATCGCTTCTACGAGCTGCGCCTTGTTCACGTCTTCCCCTTCGGAGACATTGCCGGAACGAAAGTGTTCAAGCTTTTCGCACGTTAGGCAGATATATACCGCAAATCAAACACGAAACGGGCTAATCACCCTAGTGCCGCAATGAAGTCGGCCGCCGCGGAGTTCGAGTGTCAGTCCCCTTCAGGGAATCGGCCCTCATCGAGGTCCTTCATCAACCGGTCGAGCCGCCTTGCCGCGCCTGCGAGATCGTGCTTCGCCACGGCCGTGACAGCCAGCAGCTTCCGGGACAGCGCCATCCTTACGCCCTCCGGGACTTGCAGTTCGCGCACTCGGGTGTGCGCTTCTTTCAGTCGGGCTGCGACGGCCTGATAGAGCTGGAGTTGGCTGTCGCGTTCCATGCGCCGATTGTGCCATCTGGGGCGAGTTGTCGCCTCCGTAGGGGGTAACTGGCCTGCTCCGGCGGCATTTCACGGCCGGTCGGCCGGCACTCCTGCCGATCGGCGCCTACCCAGCAATTCCCCCTTGATGTAGCGGTGTTGAGGCCTGTTTCCCTACCGTCCGGGGGCTTGGGGACGGCGCACGGGGACAGGGCGACGGCATCAGCCGGATGGCCCCCCGAAGGCCCCGCCATCCGGTGGGCAAGGACACTTTCGGCCATCGTCTCCACGGTTCGCGCGGCGGAGTTGAGTGCCCCTCGGGAATCCGGGCCGCCGGCACATACGACGGTGCCCCCGGCCGTGGATCGGCCGGGGGCACCGGAGGGTGACGCGCGGGGTGGCTGAGGGCTCAGATCTGGAGGGTGCGCGGCTTGTAGGAGGGGCGCTTCGCCTCGTACGCGGCGATGTCCGCCTCGTTCTGGAGGGTGATGCTGATGTCGTCCAGGCCGTTGAGCAGCCGCCAGCGGGCGTTCTCGTCGAGCTCGAAGGCGGCGGTGATGCCCTCGGCACGGACCTCACGCGCCTCGAGGTCGACGGTGATCTCCGCCTGCGGGTCGGCCTCGGTCAGCTCCCACAGCGCGTCCACGACCCGCTGGTCGAGCACGACGGTGAGCAGGCCGTTCTTCAGCGAGTTGCCGCGGAAGATGTCGGCGAAGCGGGAGGAGATGACGGCTTTGAAGCCGTAGTTCTGCAGCGCCCATACGGCGTGCTCGCGCGAGGAGCCGGTGCCGAAGTCGGGGCCCGCGACCAGGACCGTGGCGCCCTGCCGCTCGGGGCGGTTGAGGACGAACTCGGGGTCCTTGCGCCAGGCCTCGAACAGGCCGTCCTCGAAGCCGTCGCGGGTGACCTTCTTCAGCCAGTGGGCCGGGATGATCTGGTCGGTGTCGACGTTGCTGCGGCGCAGCGGGACGGCCCGGCCGGTGTGGGTGGTGAAAGCTTCCATGGTTGCTCAGACTCCGGCGGTCGCGGGGGCTTCGGACAGGTCGGCGGGCGAGGCCAGATGGCCCAGCACCGCGGTGGCGGCGGCGACCTGGGGCGACACCAGGTGGGTGCGGCCGCCCTTGCCCTGCCTGCCCTCGAAGTTGCGGTTGGAGGTGGAGGCGGAACGCTCGCCGGGGGCGAGTTGGTCGGGGTTCATGCCCAGGCACATCGAGCAGCCGGCGTGCCGCCATTCGGCCCCGGCCTCCTTGAAGACCTTGTCCAGGCCCTCCTCGACCGCCTGCAGGGCGACGCGGACCGAGCCCGGCACGACCAGCATCCGTACGCCGTCGGCGACTTTGCGGCCGTCCAGGATGCCGGCGGCGGAGCGCAGGTCCTCGATGCGGCCGTTGGTGCAGGAGCCCACGAAGACGGTGTCGACCTTGATGTCGCGCAGCGGCTGCCCGGCGGCCAGCCCCATGTACTTCAGGGCGTTCTCGGCGGCCATGCGCTCCGAAGCGTCTTCGTACGAAGCCGGGTCGGGGACGGACGCCGAAAGCGGCGCCCCCTGGCCGGGGTTGGTGCCCCAGGTGACGAAGGGGGCCAGCTCGGAGGCGTCGATGACGACCTCGGCGTCGAAGACCGCGTCCTCGTCCGTCCTCAGGGTCTTCCAGTAGGCGACCGCCGCGTCCCAGTCCTCGCCCTCGGGCGCGTGGGCGCGGCCCTCGAGGTAGTCGAAGGTGGTCTGGTCGGGGGCGATCATGCCCGCGCGGGCACCGGCCTCGATCGACATGTTGCAGATGGTCATGCGGGCTTCCATCGAGAGTTTCTCGATGGCGGAACCGCGGTACTCCAGGACGTATCCCTGGCCGCCGCCCGTACCGATCTTCGCGATGATCGCCAGGATGAGGTCCTTGGCGGTGACGTCCTCGGGCAGCTCGCCGTCGACCGTGATCGCCATGGTCTTGGGGCGGGCCATGGGGAGCGTCTGGGTGGCCAGGACGTGCTCGACCTGGGAGGTGCCGATGCCGAAGGCGAGCGCGCCGAAGGCGCCGTGCGTGGAGGTGTGGGAGTCACCGCAGACCACGGTCGTACCGGGCTGGGTCAGGCCCAGCTGCGGTCCCACGACGTGGACGACGCCCTGCTCGACGTCGCCCAGCGGGTGCAGGCGGACACCGAAGTCGGCGCAGTTCTTGCGCAGCGTCTCCAGCTGTACCCGGGAGACCGGGTCGGCGATCGGCTTGTCGATGTCGAGGGTGGGGGTGTTGTGGTCCTCGGTCGCGATGGTGAGGTCGAGGCGCCGCACCTGCCGGCCGCTCTTGCGCAGGCCGTCGAAGGCCTGGGGGCTGGTCACCTCGTGCAGCAGGTGCAGATCGATGAAGAGGAGATCGGGCTCGCCTTCGGCGCGCCGGACGACATGATCGTCCCAGACCTTCTCCGCGAGAGTCCTACCCATCGCTTTCCCTCCGGCCGGCGTGGTGTGCCGGCACCTCTAGAGATCAGTGGGCCCACGCCCGTGAACCCACGTTGCACGTGCTGGACGTCGACATCGGACCCGATGGTCGTCGGGTCGTACGTACAGGGTGGCAAGTTCCTGGAGAAATTGAACTTGCGTTTCACAGAGTGAGACGTGAATATCGTTGCATGGACAACTCTAGCGGCGTCGGCGTTCTCGACAAGGCAGCTCTGGTATTGAGCGCCCTGGAGTCCGGTCCGGCCACCCTCGCCGGGCTGGTCGCGGCGACAGGGCTCGCACGACCCACGGCACATCGCCTTGCCGTGGCACTGGAACACCACCGGATGGTGGCGAGGGACATGCAGGGCCGGTTCATCCTGGGCCCGCGGCTGGCGGAGCTCGCCGCCGCGGCCGGCGAGGACCGCCTGCTGGCCACGGCCGGACCGGTACTGACACATCTGCGTGACGTCACCGGCGAGAGCGCGCAGCTCTACCGGCGCCAGGGCGACATGCGCATCTGCGTCGCCGCGGCCGAGCGGCTGTCCGGCCTGCGGGACACCGTGCCGGTCGGCTCCACGCTCACCATGAAGGCCGGCTCGTCGGCCCAGATCCTGATGGCCTGGGAGGAGCCGGAGCGGCTGCACCGGGGCCTTCAGGGGGCCCGCTTCACGGCGACGGCGCTGTCGGGCGTACGGCGCCGCGGCTGGGCCCAGTCGATCGGTGAGCGCGAGCCGGGCGTGGCCTCGGTCTCCGCGCCCGTGCGGGGCCCGTCCAACCGCGTGGTGGCCGCCGTGTCGGTCTCGGGACCGATCGAGCGCCTGACCCGCCACCCCGGACGGATGCACGCCCAGGCGGTCATCGACGCCGCCGCCCGGCTGTCGGACGCGCTGCGGCGCTCCGGCTGATTCCCCGTTCCCGCTGCCGACTACCGGCCCACCGCTTCAACGCCGCAGCGGTTGGCCGGAGTTGTCTCTCCCCGGCCCGGCCTCCGCTCCCGAACAGGAAGAAGCCCTCCCCTGCTGGGGAGGGCTTCTTCCGTACGTACCCCCGACCGGATTCGAACCGGCGCTACCGCCTTGAGAGGGCGGCGTGCTAGGCCGCTACACAACGGGGGCATGCATCCTGATGCGACGCGCTGGGCTACCAGGACTCGAACCTAGACTAAATGAACCAGAATCACTCGTGCTGCCAATTACACCATAGCCCATGGTGGTTTAGACCAGTACCCCCGACCGGATTCGAACCGGCGCTACCGCCTTGAGAGGGCGGCGTGCTAGGCCGCTACACAACGGGGGCCCTAGCGATCCTGCATCGAGATCATGGGTGCGACCCAGACGATCTCGCGGGAAGGATCTGTACCCCCGACCGGATTCGAACCGGCGCTACCGCCTTGAGAGGGCGGCGTGCTAGGCCGCTACACAACGGGGGCTTTGCGGAAGAGATCCGCGACGCAGATAAGCTCTGCGAGCTGGCCTACCAGGACTCGAACCTAGACTAACTGAACCAGAATCAGTCGTGCTGCCAATTACACCATAGGCCACCAAAACGCAACCCCCGATGGGGATTTTGTTCGGGTTGCGCTTCCGGGTTCCGGCCTTTCGGCCTGCTCCCCTCGGCGCAGGAAGAACATTACCCGAAGGAGTCCGGGGCTCCAAAACGGGTATCGCCGCGCAGCAGCCCCGGCAGCTGGTCGAGCCCCGTGATCCTGGTCAGCTCGGGCCTGCCGCCCGTCCCGGCCCGGTCCAGCCAGATGCCGGTGAGCCCCGCCTCGACGGCGCCCCGGGCGTCGATGTCCGGCTGGTCACCGACGTACGCGACGTCCGCCGGGCGCAGCCGGAGGGCGTCGCAGGCGGCGTGGAAGGCCGCCGGGTCGGGCTTGGCCACCCCCAGCTCGGCGGCGCAGAGCAGCACCTCGAACCGGTCCCGTACGCCCAGGACACGCAGCTTGCGCTCCTGGTTGTGGACGGAGGAGTTCGACAGGGCGGCGTGCCGGTAGTCGGCGGCCAGCAGCTCCAGGACGGGCAGGGTGTCGGGGAAGAGCTCCCAGGCGGCCTCGTAGTGCTTCAGGTACCGCTGGAACCAGGCGTCCGCCTCGTCATCGGTCAGCCCGGCCCCCAGGAAGTCCCGCACCCGGTCGCGCCGCTGCTCCTCGAAGCCCACGCCACCGGCCTCGAAGCGGCGCCAGTGGAGGGCCGTGAGCTCCTTCCAGCGGGTCAGGGCACCGTCGACGGAGTCGTACGCGTCGGCCAGGCCCTCGGCCCGCAGATGGCACAGCATGCCCGCGCGGTCGGCGCTCGCGTAGTCGAAGATCGTGTCGTCGATGTCCCACAGGATCGCGCGGATCGGCATGGCCCCGAGCCTACGTGGCCGCCGCCTCCGGCTCGTCCGGTACGACGAAGAAGTCGGTGACGAGGCACGTCACACGGCCCGAGGCGTCGCGGCCCGCCCTCGTGGGGCCGGCCGTCATCGACGGCCGGGCATGAGTGATCAGGTTGTGGCCGGGGGCGGAGACGGCGTGGGGACCGGGGCGGGGGCCGTCGCCCGCGCCGGACGCGTCCCGGCAGGGGCCGTCGCCGGCCCGGCGGTCCGGGACCCGGCAGTCGGCGAAGGCCCGGCGGTCGGGGAAGGCCCGGCGGTCCGGGAAGGCCCGTCGTACGCGGCGCCCCGGTGACGGCCGGTGGCGGCGTCCGCCCCCGCACGCGAGGAGCGCGCCGCCGACGAGAGCCGGGAGGCGGGCGGAGCACTCGGCCGCCGCCGCCCACGCGGGAGGGGGCGGCGGCCGTCGTGGCCGCCGCCCCCTCCCGCGTACGCCGGGCGCTACGCCGCGAGCTTCGCCAGCGCGGCGTCGACGCGGGCCAGGGTGCGCTCCTTGCCCAGGATCTCCAGGGACTCGAAGAGCGGCAGGCCGACCGTGCGGCCGGTGACCGCGACGCGGACGGGGGCCTGGGCCTTGCCGAGCTTCAGCCCGTGCTCCTCGCCGGCGGCGAGGACCGCGTTCTTCAGCGACTCGGGGCTGGTCCAGTCCGCGGCCTCCAGCTTGGCGCGGGCCGTGCGCAGCAGGGCGTCGGAGCCCTCCTTCATGGCCTTCTGCCAGGACGCCTCGTCCTCGACCGGCTCCTTGAGGAACAGGAAGTCGACATTGGCCGTGATGTCGGAGAGGACGGTCAGGCGGGTCTGGGCGTGCGGGGCGATGGCCTCCCAGGCCGCCTGGTCGAAGTCCTCCGGCGCCCATGGGGCGTGCGGGGCCCTCAGCCACGGCTCGCAGGCGGCGGCGAACGCCTTCACGTCCAGCATGCGGATGTGGTCGGCGTTGATCGCCTCGGCCTTCTTGAGGTCGAAGCGGGCCGGGTTGGCGTTGACGTCCGCGACGTCGAACTTCGCGATCATCTCGGGGATGGTGAAGACGTCCTGGTCGGCGGAGAAGGACCAGCCGAGCAGGGACAGGTAGTTGAGCAGGCCCTCCGGGAGGAAGCCGCGCTCCCGGTAGAGGTTGAGGGAGGCCTGCGGGTCGCGCTTGGAGAGCTTCTTGTTGCCCTCGCCCATGACGTAGGGCAGGTGGCCGAAGGCGGGGATGACCTTGGCCACGCCCAGCTCGATCAGCGCCTTGTAGAGGGCGATCTGGCGCGGGGTGGAGGACAGCAGGTCCTCGCCGCGCAGGACGTGCGTGATCTCCATCAGCGCGTCGTCGACGGGGTTGACGAGCGTGTAGAGGGGGGCGCCGTTGGCACGGACGATGCCGTAGTCGGGGACGTTGTCCGGAGTGAAGGTGAGCTCGCCGCGGACCAGGTCGGTGAAGGTGATGGGCTCGTCGGGCATCCGGAAACGGACGATCGACTCGCGGCCCTCCGCCTCGTACGCCGTCCTCTGCTCGGCGGTCAGGTCGCGGCACTTCCCGTCGTAGCCGGAGGGCCGGCCGGCGGCGCGGGCGGCCTCGCGGCGCTCGTCGAGCTCGGTGGCGGTGCAGTAGCAGCGGTACGCGTAGCCGCCGGCCAGCAGTTTGCCGGCGACGTCCCGGTAGATGTCCATGCGCTGCGACTGGCGGTACGGGGCGTGCGGACCGCCGACCTCGGGGCCCTCGTCCCAGTCGAGGCCGAGCCAGCGCAGCGAGTCGAGGAGCTGCTGGTAGGACTCCTCCGAGTCGCGGGCCGCGTCGGTGTCCTCGATGCGGAAGACCATGGTGCCCTGGTTGTGCCGGGCGAAGGCCCAGTTGAACAGGGCGGTGCGGACCAGACCCACGTGGGGGTTGCCGGTCGGCGAGGGACAGAAACGTACGCGGATCGCGTTAGCCACGCTTGATCACCTTGTTGGTGAGAGTGCCGATGCCTTCGATGGTGACGGCGACCTCGTCGCCGACGTTGAGCGGTCCGACTCCGGCCGGGGTTCCGGTGAGGATCACATCGCCCGGGAGCAGCGTCATGGCCTCGGTGATGTGGACGACCAGGTCCTCCACGGAGCGGATCATGTCGCTCGTACGGCCCAGCTGGCGCTGCTCGCCGTTGACCGTGCACTGGATCGTGACGTCGGCGGGGTCGAGCTCGGTCTCCACCCAGGGGCCCAGCGGGCAGGAGGTGTCGAAGCCCTTGGCGCGCGCCCACTGCTTCTCGTGCCGCTGCGCGTCCCGGGCCGATACGTCGTTGGCGCAGGTGTAGCCGAGGATGACGTCCTTGACGCGCTCGCGCGGGACCTCGCGGCACATCCGGCCGATCACCACGGCGAGTTCCGCCTCGTGGTGCAGCTCGTTCGAGAAGGAGGGGTACTCGATGGCGTCGCCGGAGCCGATCACCGAGGTGGTGGGCTTGAAGAACGTCACGGGCGCGTCCGGGACCTCGTTGCCGAGCTCCGCGGCGTGCTCCGCGTAGTTGCGGGCGATGGCCACGACCTTGTTGGGCAGGACGGGCGGCAGCAGCCGGACCTTGCTCAGCGGGACCTTGGTCCCGCTGAGTTCGAAGTCGGCGTACGGAATACCCTTGATGATGTCGAGGACGAGGGCGCCCTCTTCGCCGGGGGCGGTGCCGCCCTCGACCGCGCCGAAGGCGACGTTGCCGTCGATGGAGAACCTGGCGATGCGCACGGGATGCCGTGCCCCTTACTTCCGCTGGCTGAAGTCTGACGCTCCAGGCTAACGCGGTCGGCGCACCCGGCTCGCCGGGTCAGCGCCCGGCGGGGGCGGGGGCGTCCATCAGGGTCGTACGGCGCGGGTTTGCGGTGCTGGCGGGGAGGACGACCGACTGCTCCGGGCGCGCCCCCTGGTCCAGCTGACCGGCGTCGGCCAGGTGCATCAGGGTGGTGCGGCGGGGGTTGGCGATGCTGCGCATGGTCATCGTCGTCTTCATCGGTGGTGTCGACCTCGGGGTTCGGGCGGCGTCGTCGCGCCTGGTTGACGGTTTCTTCTTCTTCGTAAAGCGTCAGGCTAAACATGGGATTCCCCGCCAATGGCGGTAGATGACAACGATCTATATGTGAGTTTGCTCACGCAGCTGCCGTCAATCCAGACATACCGGACGGACGGCAGGGGTCCATCAACCGGACATTGCGTACCTGAATGCAGCATTCCGCTGCTGATCATCGCGACTGGGACACCCCCCACCCCCCGGGGTCCCACCAGCGACTCGTACGCGAACATCCGATTCCTCCCTGATTCGTTCCTACGGCCGGTGATCCACCCCTCACGTGGCGTGACCCCCTTGCGGGTGCGACCCGTCGGCCTTGTTGGAGATCCGGCACTGTGCTGGAATTCCAGGCACCGCCGCGATTCCAGACCGGCGCGCTGGGGCGCAACACAGCGCCGGGCGGCGGTGAGAAAGGGGGATCTGCGCCGGTCACTCACGACCACCACTGGAGCGCGCTCGCGCTCCACGACGCCGACACCGTCCTGTCCGTTCGCGCGGCGGGACGCCTGGTCCAGAGGTTGCGACGCTAGTGCAGGGACGTTTCAAGAGGGATGGCAACGGGTCTCCCCAGGCCCGCCAGGGCCGAGGGGAAGCTGCTGCGGAGCACGAGCCGCTCGGCGGGACCGACCGCGGCTCCTCCCCCCAGCACACCCAGGCCCCGGGTCCGGCCGCAGCCGGCGACGGTGGTGACCGTGCGGGACGCCCGGGCACCGGACAGGGCGGCGACGCCGCGTCCGCGGAGCCCGGCAGGTCCAGGACGGGCAAGGGCGGAAAGGGCGGCAAGGGCACGAAGGCCGCGAAGGCCGCGCCGTCGGACAAGAGCCCCACCGACGTCGGCTCGCGAATAGCCCTGCGCAACTGGCGCATCAGCACGCGTCTGGTCTCGCTGCTCGCCCTCCCCGTGGTCGCCGCGACCACCCTGGGCGGCATCCGTATCAACGAGTCCATGAACGACATGGAGCAGCTGGATCACATGCAGCTGCTCACCAAGCTGACCCAGGAGGCGACCAACCTCGCCCGCGCGCTCCAGGAGGAGCGCGACCTGACGGCCGGCCCCCTGTCCAACGGCGTCGCCCCCAACAACCTCAAGATCACCGAGCGGCAGAAGAAGGCCGACCGGATGCGGGACGCCTTCCTCGACGCCACCAACGACATCGGTGACACACAGGGCGACGAGGCCCTGCAGAGCATCCACGCCAACGTGTCGTCGATCGCCAGGCAGGTCCTGACCCTCGGCAACATCCGCAGCGGCGCGTACAAGGACAGCTCGCAGGACTTCCAGACCGTCGAACGCTACAACCGCCTGATCAACTCGCTGCTCACCCTGTCCCAGGACATGGCGCAGGCGACCAGCAACCCCGAGATGATCAAGCGGACCCGCGCGCTCGCCGCGTTCTCGTCCGCCAAGGAGTACGCCTCCATCCAGCGTGCGATCATCGCCGCCGCCCTGCCCGCGACCAGCCAGGAAAAGCGGTCGATGGACCCCAACGACCGCGAGTACGGCGCGGCCGCCCGGGAGAACGAGAGGGTGGCGCGGGAGTCCTTCGAGCGCATCTACAGCTCGCTGGGCGGAGACCCGACGGAGCTGCTGGCCCCCCTCGGCCCGAACAACCCCTCCATCGCCCAGGCCGACAACTACGCGGACCTCGTGCTGCGCAACAACGAGGGGATGAAGCAGCAGGACGCGCGGAACTACCTGGACTGGACCGACGCCTACACCACCAAGATCCAGGTGATGGACACCATCGAGGCGTCCCTGCTGGGCGACATGGACACCACCGCCCGTGAGCTGCGCCAGGAGGAGCAGCGCGACGCGATCATCAACGGTGCGCTGATCCTGCTCGTGCTCGGTGTCTCGCTGGTCGGCGCCTTCGTGGTGGCCCGCTCCATGATCCGGTCGCTGCGGCGGCTCCAGGACACGGCCACCAGGGTCGCCCAGGAGCGACTGCCCGAGCTGGTCAAGCAGCTGTCCGAGGCCGACCCGCAGGACGTCGACACGTCCGTGGAGTCGGTGGGCGTGTACTCCCGGGACGAGATCGGCCAGGTGGCCGCGGCCTTCGACGACGTGCACCGCGAGGCGGTCCGCCTCGCCGCCGAGCAGGCCCTGCTGCGGGGCAACGTCAACGCGATGTTCACCAACCTCTCGCGCCGCTCCCAGGGCCTCATCCAGCGGCAGCTGTCGCTGATCTCCGAGCTCGAGTCCCGCGAGGCCGACCCGGACCAGCTGTCCTCCCTGTTCAAGCTGGACCACCTCGCCACCCGTATGCGCCGTAACGGTGAGAACCTGCTGGTCCTCGCCGGTGAGGAGCCGGGGCGCCGGTGGACCCGGCCCGTCCCGCTCGTCGACGTGCTCCGTGCCGCCGCCTCCGAGGTGGAGCAGTACGAGCGCATCGAGCTCGCCTCCGTACCGGCGACCGAGGTCGCGGGCCGCGTCGTCAACGACCTCGTGCACCTGCTCGCCGAGCTGCTGGAGAACGCCACGTCGTTCTCGTCGCCGCAGACCAAGGTGCGTGTCACCGGTCACGCGCTGCCCGACGGGCGGGTGCTCGTCGAGATCCACGACACCGGAATCGGCCTGTCCCCCGAGGACCTGGCCGCGATCAACGAGCGCCTCGCGTCGCCGCCCACCGTGGACGTGTCGGTGTCCCGGCGCATGGGTCTGTTCGTGGTCGGCCGCCTGTCCCTGCGACACGGCATCCGCATCCAGCTGCGCCCCTCCGACTCGGGCGGTACGACCGCGCTGGTCATGCTCCCGGTGGACGTCGCCCAGGGCGGCAAGAAGCTGCCCGGCAAGCCCGGCCAGGGCGGTCCCGGCGGTCAGGGCGCCATGCCGCAGGGCCCGGCAGGCTCCGGTGGCCGGCTGACCGGTGGACCCGGCGCGGCCGGTGGCTCCCGGCCCGGTCTGGCCGGCGGCCCCGGTGGCGCGGGCGGTCCGGGAGGTCCGGCGGGTGCGCCCGCGGGCCGGAGTGGTCTCGGCGCGGGCGCCGGTGCCGGTGGTGCGCGTGGCCAGGTCGGCACGGGAGCCGGGCCCCGGCCCGCGCTGCCCGGCCGGGACGACGCGGCCGCGCGGCCGGGCGGACCGCAGGGCGGTCAGCCGGGTCGTCATGGCCGGCCCGGCCAGGGACAGGGCCAGGGGGCTCCGGCCGGACAGCCGCAGCCCCAGCACCAGCAGGACCCGCAGCGTCAGGGTGCCGGTGTCGCGGACGCCTTCGGCGGTCCCGGCGGTGGCCGGGGTACGCGGGACAACGGCATCCCGACCCGTTCGGACGTCTGGCAGAACGGCCCCTCCGAGCAGGGGCCCCGGTCCGGCAAGCAGCAACTGCCGCCCTCCGGCGGTCCGCGCGCCGAACTCCCCGGCGCCGCCCAGCAGTCGCAGCACCAGCAGCCGCCGCGCCGACAGCAGCCGCAGCAGCCGGTCCAGCAGCAGCCCGCGCAGCAGCGCCCCCAGCGCCCGCAGACCACCAGCTGGGGCGCGGACGTGCCGCGCGGCCACGAGGAGCCGGAGGCCACCGGGCAGTACGCCCGCCCGTCGGCCGACCGTCAGGACCCCGCGTCCACGGAGCAGTTCGCGCGCCCGGACCACAGCGCCGGGCGCCCGCAGCAGCCCGAGGCGCTGCCGCCCGCGACCGGCGCCGGGGACGGCCGTACTCCGCTGTACGACACGCTGGAGACCAACTGGTTCCACCAGAACGGTCAGACCCAGCAGCCGCACCAGCAGCAGGAGCGGCCGCGCGACGACGGGTCCCAGTACCCGGTCCACGACCAGACCATGCCGACCCCGGCCGTACCGCAGCAGGCGGCGCCGCGGTCCACGCGGCCGACGCCCACGCGGCCCGCACCGTCGCTGCCGCCCCGCCGCGACGGCCAGGGCGCCGGCCAGGGTGTCGCTGGTGGCCAGGGCACCGACCCGGCCGCCACGACCGGGACGTGGCGCACCTCCCCCAACGACGAGCTGGTGCGCCAGGCCGAGCGGGTCCGCAAGCCCGCCGCCGGCGGCGTCACCACCTCCGGCCTTCCCCGCCGGGTCCCGCGCGCCAATCTGGTGCCGGGGACCGCGCAGGAGTCGGCCCACCAGTCCGGTCCGCAGGTCTCGCGTGCGCCTGATGACGTACGCGGCCGCCTGACCAACCTCCGCCGCGGCATCCAGCAGGGGCGTCAGGCAGGCAGCTCCACCACGGGCGGTTTCCATATCGGCCCCACACACCAGCAGGAGCGTTAGTTGAGACCGATGAGCCAAGCGGCCCAGAACCTGAATTGGCTGATCACCAACTTCGTGGACAACACCCCCGGGGTGTCCCACACGGTGGTGGTCTCCGCCGACGGACTCCTGCTGGCCATGTCCGAAGGGTTCCCCCGCGACCGCGCCGACCAGCTCGCGGCCGTGGCGTCCGGACTGACCTCGCTGACCGCGGGGGCGTCCCGGATCTTCGAGGGCGGCGCCGTCGCCCAGACCGTGGTGGAGATGGAGCGCGGCTTCCTCTTCCTGATGTCGATCTCGGACGGCTCCTCGCTGGCCGTGCTCGCGCACCCGGACGCCGACATCGGCCTCGTCGGGTACGAGATGGCACTGCTCGTCGACCGTGCGGGCAGCGTCCTCACCCCTGACCTGCGCGCGGAACTGCAGGGCAGCCTGCTCCACTGAGGCGGTACGCCCCAATCCGTACCTCCCCCACCTCTCGTCTTGTTCACCGTCGGCCGCCCCCTCCGGCCCCCCACCGGCCAGTCAGACGACAGGCAGACCACCTGCTGTCACTGGAGGATCAATGACCCCGCCCCCCGCCTCTCACGATCCGTACGGTGTCCCCACGGACGCCGGTTACGGGGATGAGGGCGATCAGCCGCTGGTCCGGCCGTACGCCATGACCGGCGGCCGGACCCGGCCGCGCTACCAGCTCGCCATAGAAGCGCTGGTCAGTACCACGGCCGACCCGGCCCACCTGGGAAGCCTGCTTCCCGAGCACCAGCGGATCTGCCACCTCTGCCGTGAGGTGAAGTCGGTGGCGGAGGTGTCGGCACTGCTGTCGATGCCGCTGGGCGTCGCCCGGATCCTCGTCGCCGACCTGGCGGAGGCGGGCATGGTGGCGATCCACCAGCCGGGCAATGGAGAGGCCGGCGGAACGCCGGATGTGACACTGCTCGAAAGGGTGCTCAGTGGACTTCGAAAGATCTAGCGGCGGTTCGGGAGGCGGTCGTTCGACCACCTCCGCGAAGATCGTGGTGGCGGGTGGATTCGGCGTGGGCAAGACCACGTTCGTCGGCGCCGTCTCGGAGATCAACCCGCTGCGTACCGAGGCCGTCATGACGTCCGCCTCCGCGGGCATCGACGACCTCACCCACACCGGCGACAAGAAGACCACCACGGTCGCCATGGACTTCGGCCGCATCACCCTGGACCAGGACCTGATCCTGTACCTCTTCGGTACGCCCGGGCAGGACCGTTTCTGGTTCATGTGGGACGACCTGGTCCGCGGCGCCATCGGCGCGGTCGTCCTCGTCGACACCAGAAGACTCGCCGACTGCTTCCCGGCCGTCGACTACTTCGAGAACAGCGGCCTGCCCTTCGTCGTCGCCCTCAACGGCTTCGAGGGGCACCAGCCCTACACGCCGGACGAGGTCCGCGAGGCGCTGCAGATCGGACCCGACACCCCGATCATCACCACCGACGCCCGCCACCGCGCCGACGCCAAGAGCGCCCTCATCACGCTCGTGGAACACGCCCTGATGGCCCGCCTCAAGTAGACGTCGCCGTACGGCAGTTGTCGTAGCGGCGTTCCGGGGCCGAGTGTGTCCTTTGACACGGTCGGCCCCGGGGTTCATAACGTTTCGACAGAGAATTGCGGGGCGTCCAACACGAGACGCATCCGTATGGTGCCGCTGTGCTCACATGAGCCCCGCCTTTTGGCGGGGCTCGTTCTTTATGCCCGTTTTATCTGAGGTCTGGACCACTGATAACGACCCGATCGGGGGGTTTGGAACGCGGCGGCTTTACGTGCTGCAATGCGACGAACTCCCGAGTAGTACGGCCCTGAAACAGAAAAACGGCACACCGTAGGTGCCGGCGCCGAGAGGTTGTTGGTCGAGTGAGGCGAAGCACGAAAAGCGCCGCAGAGCAGCAGGCGCGGGGCAACTTCACCCCGCCCGCCCGCACAGCGGTGCCGCCTGCCGATACGCCCGGAACGTCGTCGGCCGCCTCCGGCGGCAGTGGTGGTACGGGCAGCTCCAGCAAGCTGTCCCCGCGCAACTGGCGTGTGGGAACCCGCCTGAACGCCATCCTCCTCATACCCGTGCTCGTCGGTCTCGTCATGGGCGGCTTCCAGGTCAAGTCCGCCATCGACACCTGGCAGGAGGCGCAGGACGCCGAGAAGACGGCGCTCATCGTGCGCGCCGCCTCGGAGTACGGCCAGGCGCTGCTCAACGAGCGTGACCTCACCGCCGAACCGCTGCTCACCGGGGAGGGCGAGAACGCCCCGCAGGTCACCAAGACGCGCGCCGCGACGGAGACCGCCAAGAAGAAGTTCGACGAGGCCGTCCGGGACATGCCGTCCGGCCAGGGCCTGGAGCGCCGGCTGGACCTCTTCAGGAAGGCGGAGCCGGAGCTCGAGGCGCTTCGCGAGAGCGCCTACAGCAAGGCGCAGGACCCGGTGAAGACCGAAGAGGACTACACCAAGGTCCAGCACTACCTGATGGAGTTCGCCAACGAACTCGGCCTCGGCACCGGAAACGTCACCTCCTACGGCCGCATGGTCTACGCCATCCAGCTCGCCCAGGCGGCCCAGTCGCTCCAGCGCTCGATCGGCACGCACCTGTTGATCCGGCCGAGCAAGGACGACGCGACGTTCGCCGCGCAGAGCAGGGCGTTCAGCTCGTACAACTACCTGGAGCAGATCGCCCTCGGCGAGTACAACTCTGGTGGTACCGAGGAGGACGTCGACAAGCTCCGGGCGGTCATGGAGCGCAGGGCCGCCGAGGGTGACAAGCAGCTGCAGGCCGCGGGCATCAGCCTGCCGAAGGAGAACGGCTCGGTCCTCGCGCCCATGGCGCAGGCCATCGGCGCGGCCGAGGACGCCGAGGCGATCGAGGAGCTCGCGGCCAAGGGCATCGTGCCCCGCACCTGGATCGGCGCCTCCACCTCCAAGTTCGACGGTTACGGCGAGGTCAGCACCGAGCTCGTGAACAAGGCCGTGGACGAGGCCGCCGAGATCTCCTCCGACGCCAAGACCGACGCCATCGTCATCGGCGCCATCGTCGTGATCGCCCTGCTCACCGCGTTCATCCTGGCCGGGATGATGGCCCGGCAGATGAGCACGTCGATGAGCCGCCTGCGCACCGCCGCCTTCAACATCGCCGAGCAGCGCCTGCCGATGCTGGTCGACCAGCTCTCCCGTACCGACCCGGGCCGTGTCGACACCCGCGTACAGCCCATCCCGATCGACTCCCAGGACGAGATCGGCGAGGTCGCCCGCGCCTTCGACCAGGTGCACCGCGAGGCCGTCCGGCTCGCCGCCGAGCAGGCCCTGCTGCGGGGCAACGTCAACGCGATCTTCACCAACCTGTCGCAGCGCAACCAGTCGCTGATCGAGGGCCAGCTGACCCTGATCACCGAGCTGGAGAACAACGAGGCCGACCCGGACCAGCTGGAGAACCTCTTCCGCCTGGACCACCTGGCCACCCGTATGCGCCGCAACGGCGAGAACCTCCTCATCCTCGCCGGCGAGGAGCCCGGCCGCCGCTGGAACCAGCCCGTCCCGCTGGTGGACGTGCTGCGCGCCGCCTCCTCCGAGGTGGAGCAGTACGAGCGCATCGAGCTCACCGGCGTACCGGAGTCGGAGATCCACGGCCAGGCCGTGACCGACCTCGTGCACCTGCTGGCCGAGCTGCTGGAGAACGCCACGACGTTCTCCTCGCCGCAGACCAAGGTCCGGGTCACCGCGACCCGTCTCCCCGACGGCCGCGTGATGGTCGAGATCCACGACAAGGGCATCGGCCTGACCGCCGAGGACTTCGCCGACATCAACCACAAGCTGGCCAACCCGCCGACCGTGGACGCCGCGATCTCGCAACGCATGGGCCTGTTCGTGGTCGGCCGCCTCGCCGACCGGCACGGCATCCGCGTCCAGCTGCGCCCCTCGGGGGAGCAGGCCGGTACGACGTCGCTGGTCATGCTTCCGGACGCGATCACCCACGGTGGTGGCGGCGACCCGGCCATGGAGGACGACTTCACCGTCTCCCAGATCATCCCGGAGCAGCAGGCGTTCGAGGCGGCGCCGCTGCGGACGGCCGCGGAGCTCGGCTTCGACGACTCCCAGTACGACCAGACCGCGTCGGGCGACGGCAACTCGCTGGACCCGGTGGGCCGCTCCCGGATGCGCGAGGAGCGCCGTGCGGCGCTGGGCGCACAGCTCCAGGGTGGCTCCGAGGCCGAGCGCAGCGCGTTCCGCGACGAGGCGGCCCAGGAGCGGCAGGCCCCCGCGTACGAGGAACAGGGCGGCCAGGAGCAGTACGGCTACGAGCAGCAGCAGTACGAGCAGCGGAACGGGTACGCCCAGGACGGCTACGACGGCTACCAGCAGCAGTACGGTGGCGGTGAGTACGCGACGGGCGAGTACGCGAGCGGTGAGTACGCGACCGGCGAGTACGCCGAACCGGCATATGCGGAATCGGGTTTTCCGGCTCAGGAGCCGCAGCAGCCGCAGTACGACAACCAGTTCGAACCCCAGTCCCACCAGGGCGAGTGGCCGGAACAGCACTCCTACGAGAGCGGTTACGAGTCCGGGTACGCGGCGGAATCGGAATCTTCCCAGGGCGCTCCCACGAACGGCCGGGAACGCGTAGGCTTCTCCTCGGGCCCCACCCCGAGCACCGGTCACGAGCTGACCGACGCCGGTCTGCCGCGCCGCGGCAGCCAGCAGCAGGCTCCGGCCCCGCAGCAGCAGCAGGTTCCTCAGGCGGAACAGACGCGGCCGGTCCAGCGGGTCTCGCAGAGCAGCAGCGAGGACAACGGTCCCGAGGGCTGGCGCTCGACCAACGACGAGCGCTGGCAGCGGGCCGAGAAGCTCCGCGAGCCGAAGGCCGGCGGGGTCACCCCGTCCGGACTCCCGCGGCGCGTTCCCAAGGCCAACCTGGTCGAGGGCACGGCGGAGCAGACCCCGCAGGGCGGCCCACAGGTCTCCCGCGCCCCGGAGGACGTGCGTGGCAGGTTGAGCAACCTGCGGCGCGGTGTCCAGCAGGGGCGCAACGCGGGAACGGACACGAACGGATCGGGCCTCGGCCCGGGTAGTACCTACAACCAGGAGCGTTAGTGTGAGCCCGATGAGCCAGGCGGCGCAGAATCTGAACTGGTTGATCACCAACTTCGTGGACAACACCCCCGGGGTGTCCCACACGGTGGTGGTCTCCGCCGACGGACTCCTGCTGGCGATGTCCGAGGGTTTCCCCCGGGACCGCGCCGACCAGCTCGCGGCGGTGGCGTCGGGACTGACGTCGCTGACGGCCGGGGCGTCCCGGATCTTCGAGGGTGGCGCGGTCAACCAGACGGTGGTGGAGATGGAGCGCGGCTTCCTCTTCATCATGTCGATCTCGGACGGCTCCTCGCTGGCCGTCCTCGCCCACCCGGACGCCGACATCGGTCTGGTCGGCTACGAGATGGCCCTGCTGGTGGATCGAGCGGGCAGTGTCCTCACCCCGGACCTCCGCGCCGAGCTCCAGGGAAGTCTTCTCAACTAGCAGACGGACCGTGCGTTTCTCGCCACCGCACCATAGGGTGCGGTGGCGCGGCTCCACAGGGACATGGATCCGGTGAACGGCAGTCGGAGGAGGAAAAGTGGCAACACCCCCAGGCGGACACCACCCATACGACGGTGCGCACCAGTCGCAGGGTGAGAACGCCCAGAACCGCTTCAACTTCCCTTCCACGCCGAGCGGTCAGGGCGGCACGCAGCAGCCGCAGCCCTACCAGCAGCCGCAGCCCGGTCCCTCGTACGTCCAGCCGCAGGCACCGCGCATCCAGCCGGGGCAGCAGCGGCGGCGTCCGGAGCCCGCGCCCACGTCGGGCAACCACAACCCGCTGGTCCGTCCGTACGCCATGACCGGCGGCCGGACGAGGCCGCGTTACCAGCTCGCCATCGAGGCGCTGGTGTCCACCACGGCCGATCCGTCACGGTTGCAAGGGCAGTTGCCCGAGCACCAGCGGATCTGCCGGCTGTGCATCGAGATCAAGTCGGTCGCCGAGATCTCGGCACTCCTCTCCATCCCCCTCGGCGTTGCCCGGATCCTCGTCGCCGACCTGGCGGAGGCCGGACTTGTCGCCATCCACCAGCCCGGCGGCGACGAGTCCGCCGGCGGCCAGCCAGACGTGACACTGCTCGAAAGGGTGCTCAGTGGACTTCGCAAGCTCTAGCGGCGGTGCAGCCCGCTCAACCACCAGCGCGAAGATCGTGGTGGCGGGCGGATTCGGCGTGGGCAAGACCACGTTCGTCGGCGCCGTCTCGGAGATCAACCCGCTGCGTACCGAGGCCGTCATGACGTCTGCGTCCGCGGGCATCGACGACCTCACCCACACCGGTGACAAGACGACCACCACGGTCGCCATGGACTTCGGCCGCATCACCCTGGACCAGGACCTGATCCTGTACCTCTTCGGTACGCCCGGGCAGGACCGTTTCTGGTTCATGTGGGACGACCTGGTCCGCGGCGCCATCGGCGCGGTCGTCCTCGTCGACACCCGCCGTCTCGCCGACTGCTTCCCCGCCGTCGACTACTTCGAGAACAGCGGCCTGCCCTTCGTGATCGCGCTGAACGGTTTCGACGGCCACCAGCCGTACACGCCGGACGAGGTCCGCGAGGCGCTGCAGATCGGGCCCGACACCCCGATCATCACCACCGACGCCCGCCACCGCGCCGACGCCAAGAGCGCCCTCATCACGCTCGTGGAACACGCCCTGATGGCCCGCCTCCGGTAGGCCCGCCTCCGGTAGGTAGGTCCCGTGACACGCGGAAGGCCCGTACACCCCAGGGTGTGCGGGCCTTCCGCCATGCGCCGCGGCGGGTGCCGGGAGCGTCGGGGACGGCGAAGGGCCCCGCACCGTGAGTGGTGCGGGGCCCTTTGTGGCCCGGGTTCAGCCCTGCCAGGAGTGGGGAGCGCTGAAGCCGGGACGGCGCTCCAGGCGCCGCCAGCCTGCGGTGGAGCGGACGCGGCGGGCCGGGGTGGCGGCGGGACGGGCCGAGGCGCGGGCGAGGAGGACGGCGGTGATGGCCGCGAGTTCCTCCGGGTCGGCCTGGCCCTTCTCCACGCGGAGCAGGTTGGAGTCGGTCACGTGAGGCTCCCTTTACTGGGGCGGGTTGCCGTGCTTGCGGGACGGCAGGTCGGCGTGCTTCGTGCGGAGCATCGCCAGGGAGGCGATGAGCACGGAGCGGGTCTCGGACGGGTCGATGACGTCGTCGACCAGGCCGCGCTCCGCGGCGTAGTACGGGTGCATCAGCTCGGCCTTGTACTCCTTGACCATGCGGGCGCGCATGGCCTCCGGGTCCTCGGCGTCGGCGATCTGACGGCGGAAGATGACGTTGGCGGCGCCCTCGGCGCCCATCACGGCGATCTCGTTGGTCGGCCAGGCGTAGGTGAGGTCCGCGCCGATGGACTGGGAGTCCATGACGATGTACGCGCCGCCGTAGGCCTTGCGGAGGATGAGGCTGATGCGCGGCACGGTGGCGTTGCAGTACGCGTACAGCAGCTTCGCGCCGTGCCGGATGATCCCGCCGTGCTCCTGGTCCACGCCCGGCAGGAAGCCCGGCACGTCCAGCAGCGTGACGATCGGGATGTTGAAAGCATCGCACATCTGAACGAAGCGGGCGGCCTTCTCGCTCGCCTCGATGTCCAGCACGCCGGCCAGCGTCTGCGGCTGGTTGGCGACGATGCCGACGACCTGGCCGTCCAGGCGGGCCAGGGCGCAGATGATGTTGCGGGCCCAGCGCTCGTGGACCTCCAGGTAGTCGCCGTCGTCGACGAGTTCCTCGATGACCTTGGCCATGTCGTAGGGCCGGTTGCCGTCCGCCGGGACCAGGTCCAGCAGGACGTCCGAACGGCGGTCGGCCGGGTCGTCGCTGGGGTGGGCGGGCGGGTTCTCGCGGTTGTTGGACGGCAGCATCGACAGGAGGTAGCGGACCTCCGCGATGCAGGTCTCCTCGTCGTCGTACGCGAAGTGCGCCACGCCCGAGGTCTCGGCGTGCACGTCCGCGCCGCCCAGGCCGTTCTGGGTGATCTCCTCACCGGTGACCGCCTTGACGACGTCCGGGCCGGTGATGAACATCTGCGAGGTGTCGCGGACCATGAAGACGAAGTCCGTCAGCGCCGGGCTGTAGGCGGCGCCGCCCGCGCACGGGCCGAGCATCACGCTGATCTGCGGGATGACGCCCGAGGCGCGCGTGTTGCGCTGGAAGATGCCGCCGTAGCCGGCGAGCGCGGAGACGCCCTCCTGGATACGGGCGCCGGCGCCGTCGTTCAGGGACACCAGCGGCGCTCCGGCCGCGATGGCCATGTCCATGATCTTGTGGATCTTGGTGGCGTGGGCCTCGCCCAGCGCGCCGCCGAAGATCCGGAAGTCGTGCGCGTAGACGAAGACGGTCCGGCCCTCGACCGTGCCCCAGCCGGTGATCACACCGTCCGTGTACGGCCGCTTGCCCTCCAGGCCGAAACCGGTCGCGCGGTGCCGGCGGAGCTGCTCGACCTCCTGGAACGAGCCCGGGTCGAGCAGGAGCTCGATGCGCTCACGGGCGGTCAGCTTGCCCTTGGCGTGCTGGGCTTCGGTCGCCCGGTCACTCGGGCCGCGCAGGGCCTCCTCGCGCAGGGCGTGCAGCTCTGCCACACGCCCACGGGCATCGGTCGGCTCGCCCTGGGTTTCGTCCACAACGGTCATGCATCGACCCTACGAAGTCGACCAAGAAAAACCCGCCGTCGACTCTGCACAGTCTCCTGACCCATCTCCTGTGAGCCCTGGACAGAACCGCTCCGCGGTGCAGCCGAAGTGCCAGCCCAGGACCCCCAGGCGTTATGGAGATCCCACAATAGGGTCAGATGCCGACCGTGCAGCCGTGTCCGGCGCACGCGGTACCGGGGGTGACGCGAAGCCGGAGCGCGCGGCCCGTCCCGAGGACCTCCACGGAGGGGTCGTGCGCGACCACGTGCCGCACCGGGTGGTGCCAGGTGATCTCCAGGGGCCGTCCGGTGCGCGGCGGCTCGCTGACGCGGACCGTCACCGTGCGCCCCTTCGCGCGGACGAGGAGACTCGCCGGCGCGTCGGTGGTGAGGGGCCCCACCGTACCGGGCCGCCAGAAGTTGGCGGCGGTCAGGCCCAGCGAGGGCACGGTGACGGCCTGGCGGTCGACGGTGTTGTCGAGGATCTCCAGCCAGCGGGGGTCGTACGCGCGGGCCGCGACGGTCCGGCGGGGAGCTCCCGGCATGAGGAGGTAGGCGTACGAGGCGTCCGCCGGGTCCGTGCCGTGGTCGAGCCAGAGGGTCTGGTACCGGCGGGTGCGGCGCTCGGTGGTGGACGTGGTGTTGATGTCCCGCCAGGCGCCGGTCCGGTCCTCCCGCAGGGTGCGCAGGTCCTCCGTACCGCCGGGGAACACCCACCCCCCGTGCCCCTCCAGGTGTGCCCAGCGCGCTCCCGGACCGGTGGTGAACCGCCCCTCGCCCGCCTCCCCCAGGTTCCGGTTGTCGACGACGGTCTCGACGGGGACCCCGTCGGCGCAACCGATGCCCGCGCCGAGGCAGATGACCGTGTCGGCGGCGCAGAACCAGGACTTGCGCGCCTCCAGGGTGGAGCCGAGGCCCTTCAGGTGCTGCCCGACGGCGGCGAACTCGCCGTCCGTCACTCCCCCGACCCACGCCACGGCCGGCTTCGGGACGCCCCACTCCCCGCCCGCCCGGTCGGGCAGCCGCCTGGTCGACACGGTCGTGCCGGGCAGCCGGTAGGGGTCGACGGTCGGCCAGAACCAGTCGGTGTACTGGGCGTCGGCGCGGGGGCCGGGGCCCCACCAGTAGAGCATTCCGGCGCCGGTGTGCCAGCCGCGCGGGTTCTCGCCGTTGCCGCACTCGTAGTGGGCGATCCGCTCCGACGCCATGGCGATGTTGGCGGCCCACCCGGGGCGGCGGTGCACGGCCCGGTCCATGGCGGCGAACAGCGTGTGGCCGACCGGTTCGGGCGCGGCCGGCACGGGCGAGGCGGCCACGGCGTGGAGCCGGGCGAGGTCGGCGACGCCGAACTGGGGAGCGGTGAGGACCGGGCTCACGGTGTCCCGCTCGATCCAGCCCTTCACGCGCGCGTGCCACCGGTCGCGCTCGGCGGCCGAGGCGCCGCCGGCGAGGAGCGCGATGGCGGCGATGATCCCCTGGCCGTGGAAGTGGTCGCCGCGCAGGGTGCCGTGCGGGTCGTTGCGCAGGATGCCCCGGCTGATGGCGCGGCCGTTGACGCTGTCCATCATCAGGCCGTTGTGGAGGAGGGGCGCGTAGGCGTGTTCGACGCTGTCGAGGACGGTCTGCCGGCCGGGGTCGGTGACGGCCCAGGGTGACCCGGCGAGCAGGGCGAAGAGCCGCCCCAGTCCGTCGAGGAGGACCTGCCCGTACGTACCGGAGTACGCGACCCAGGTGTGCTGGACGAACGAGCCGTCGGCGTAGAGCCCGTCGCCCTTGGTGACGTACGGGAAGACCGGTGACAGGGCGTCCCGCGCGAGTGCGAGTTTCGCGGGGTTCCGCCCGAGGACGCCGCGCAGGGCGACGGAGCGGCACAGGTCGACGCGGTTGGCGCCGGTGGACGTGCCGCTGTAGTCGCCGAGCATGGCGTCGGGGACGAAGTGGTCGACGGCGGCGCAGGCGGCCTCGACACGGGCGGGGCCGACGGAGTCGTACAGGGTGGCGACGATGTCCATGAGGAGGCGGGGGGTGCCGATCTGCCACTCCCACCAGTTGCCGTAGCGGGTGGTGGAGGGGTTGTAGACCCGCTCGGAGAGGTGGTCGAGGCCGCGCAGCACGTCGGCCAGGAGGCCGGGGTCCCCGGTGTGGCCGGTGCCTTGCTGGGCGTACGCCTGGGTCATGGTCCACAGACGGTGGTGGCTCTGGGTGATGCCGGAGGGCGGGTCGAAGGCGTACCCGGGCCACAGGGAGGTGGCGGTGGGGGCCATGGAGGCGCGGTGGCGGGCGGCGAGGTCGCCGGTCCGGGCCAGACGGGAGGCGTACGGTTCGGCGGCCGGGTCGTAGCCGGTGCCGAGCTGGAGGTCGAGCCAGCGGAGCCGCAGCGTCTCGAAGTCGTCGCGGGCGGTCGATGCCTGTGCGGGCACGGCGAGTCCCAGGGCCGCGGTGGAGGTGGCGGCGAGGAAGGCGCGGCGGGACCAGGCGGATGCTGTCGGCGGGGTGGGTGAGGTCAGCGGGGTAGGTTGAGTCGGTGGCGTCGGTGGCGTCGGTGGGTTCGGTGACGTCGGTGACACGGAGAACCTCCCGGAGGCTCGGCGACGGCAGGCCTTGCAGTAGACATGACACTCAGGGGAGCCGTACCACCGCCTTGTGGACCGCACCCAGGGTGCCCGGCGTGACGCGCAGCTTCAGCGCAGACCCGGTCGCCGTCACCTGTACGGAGGGGTCGGCGGCCAGCACGGAGGACACCGGACGGCTCCACGTCAGCTCGATGGCGGCGCCGTCCCGCAGGGGCCCGGAGACACAGACGGTGGCCGTGCCGCCGCTCTCGCGGATCATCACGCTCGCGGGCACCGAGACGGTCACCGCGCCGACCGTGCCGCCGAACCAGAAGTTCACCCCCGTCAGGCCCAGGGACGGGACGCGCACGCCCTGCTGATCGGCCGTGTTGGCGAGGACGGTGAGCCAGCCGGTGTCGGCGGCCCGCGCGGAGGTCCGCGCGGCGCTCGCGCCCGGCATCAGGACGTACGCGTACGTGGCCCACGTCGGATCGGTGCCGTGGTCGAACCACAGGGTCAGGTACCGGCGAGTGACCGGATCGCTCGCGGCGCCCCTGTTGATGTCCGACCAGGCGCCCGTCCGGGCCTGCCGCAGCGCCTTGACGGTGGCCCCGCCCGGGAAGACGTACCCGGCGTGCCCCGCCAGGTGCGCCCACCGCGCGCCGGCCAGCGTGGCGCTCCAGCCGGGCGTGACCGGCTGGGGCGCGCCGTCGACGGTGAAGGCGTGCACACCGGACGCGCCCAGGTTGCGGTTGTCGACGACCGACTCGACGCCCGTACCGTCGCGGCCGTGGATACCGGCACCGAGGCAGACCACGGCGTCGTCCAGGAAGAACCAGGACTTCTTGGCCAGCAGCGTGGAGGACAGCCCCCTCAGGTACTGGCCGACCGCCGCGTACGTCCCGTCCGTCGCCCCGCCGACCCACCGCACATCGGGCCGCGCCGCGCCCCACGCCCCGCCCTCGCCGTCCGCGAGCGCCTTGCTCGAGGCGGTGGTGCCCGGCAGCCGGTAGGGGTCGACGGTCGGCCAGAAGGAGTCGCTGTACTGGCCGTTGGCGAAGTCGCCGCCCCACCAGTAGAGCATTCCGGAGCCGCTGTGCCAGGCGCGGAGGTTCTCGCCGTTGCCGTTCTCGTAGTACGTGATCCGTTTCGACGCCATGGACAGGGCGGCCGCCCAGCCCGGACGGCGGTGGACGGCCCGGTCCATGCCGGGGAAGAGGCGGTGGCCGACCGGTTCGGCGAGCGCCGGGGAGGCGCCGTCGGCGACGGCCTTGAGACGGGCGAGAGCGGCGACGCCCAGGGCCGGGCTGCTGAGGACCGGGCTGTAGTGGTCACGGGCGATCCAGCCCTTGACCATGCCGTCCCAGCGGGCCTTCTCGGCGGCGGACGCGCTCCGCGCGAGCAGCGCGACGCAGGCGATGATCCCGTGTCCGCGCAGGTGGTCGTCCTGGCGGATCCCGCGTGTGTCCGCCTTCTGTACGCCCCGGCTGACGGCCCGCCCCGAAACGCCGTCCATGGCCAGGCCGTTGAGGACGAAGGGGGCGTACGCCTTCTCCACCGAGTCGAGCACGATCTGCCGGCCGCTGTCCGTGACCTCCCACGGCGACCCTTTGAGCAGGGCGAACAGCAGCGACAGGCCGCCGAGCATCACGGCGCCGTACGACCCCGCGTAGGGGACGTGGCGGTGCTGGATGAAGCTGCCGTCGGCGTGGAGCCCGTCGCCGGACGTGACGTACGGGAAGACGGGCGAGAGCGCGTCACGGGCGAGGGCGAGCTTGGCGGGACTCCTGCCGATGACGCCCCGGAGGGCGAGGACGCGGCACAGGTCGACGCGGTTGGCCCCGGTGGAGGTGCCGGTGTAGCTCGCGACCGCGCTGTCGGGGACGAAGTGGTCGACGGCGGCGCAGTGGTCGGCGACGCGGGTGGCGCCGAGGTGGTCGTACAGCAGGACGTCGATGTCGAGGAGGGCCTGCGGGATGCCGATCTGCCAGTTGTACCAGTTGCCGTAGCGGGCCCTGGAGGCGTTGTACGCCTGGCCGTGGAGGTGGTCGAGGCCGGTGAGGATCCCGGTGCGCAGGGCGGTGTCGCCGGTGAGTCCGGTGCCGGGCTGGGCGTACGCCTCGGCCATGGTGCGCAGCCGGTGGTAGCTGGTGCCGAGGTTGCCGGAGTAGGTGTACGACTCCGCGTCCGTGTCGGGGTCGGGGTCGGCGTAGGGAAGGTCCGGCCACAGGGAGCCGCCCGTGGGGGCCATCGTGGCGCGGAGGTCCCGGGCGGTGGCGCCGAGGGCGGCGAGCTTGGCGGCGTACGGCTCGGTGGTGGGGCTGAAGCCGGTGCCGAGCAGCAGGTCGCGCCAGGTGAGGCGGAGGGTGTCGTAGGCGTCGGCCGTGGTGGCGTGGGCGGGTGGCGCCGGCGCCGACAGGGCGAGCGCGGAAACGGCGGCGACGAGGACCGTGCGGCGGGAGGGGGGAGGAGGCATGGCGGAAGGACCTCCGGGGGAACCGGGGCGGGTCGGGGAGACCGGCCCCACAGGGGTGAGCGGTTTGTCTCACAAGAACGCGCAAACAGTCAATGAATCGCACACGGCCACCGCGAGTTGATCGTTCGATCACGCGCCGGGGTCGCTCGGTGGCCACCAGGAGGTGGTGGTCCGGCCGGAGACGGTGAACCGGGTGTCCACCTCGAGGGTGCCCAGCAGGCCGGGGAAGGCGAACGCGCAACGGCCACCCGGTCGGTCCAAGTCCCGCCCGCAGCAACCAAGTTATGGAGGAAAACAAAAATTGAGAGCGCTCTCAGCCGCATCCCTTGACGCCCCTTCCGAGTGACGCGAGAGTGGGCGGCACCCACCCCCCACCCCCCTCAGGAGTACGTACATGGCGTCCCACGCGTCCTCCCGCCCCCTCTCCCTCCACCCCCTCTCCCGCCGCGCCCTGCTCACCGGAACGGTGGCCGTCGCAGCGGGCACCGCCCTCGGCCCGCGCGGCGGCACACCGGCCTCCGCCGCGCCCGCGACCTGCGAACTCGCCCTGGAGAACCGCTCGCTGCCCGGCACCGTCCGCGCCTACGTCACCGGCCGCGAGCAGGGCACCGGCCGCTGGGTGCTGCTGCGCCCGGGCGGCGGCGTCTACCGCCCCGAGTCCCCCGCCGCCCCGCTCACCCCACTGCCGGTCGACTGCGCGATACCCCTGCGCCCGGCGGGTGCCGGCCCGGTCGTGCTGACGCTTCCTCAGATGTACGGCGCCCGGGTGTACTTCGTCCGCGACCACAGGCTCGACTTCTTCCTCAACCCCGGCCCCGCCCTCGTCGAGCCGGCCTTCGCCACGCCCTCCGACCCCAACTACGGCCGCGTCTGGTCCTTCGCCGAGTTCACGTTCAACCCGCAGCAGCTGTACGCCAACATCAGCTACGTCGACCTGGTGACCGCCCTTCCCATCGGCCTGACTCTCACCGGTGACGCCACCCACACCGTCGCCCCGCTGCCGGCCGGCGCCCTCCAGCGCATCGCGGACGGGCTCGTCGCCCAGACCGCACGGGACGGCCGGCCGTGGGACAAGCTGGTCATCCGCGCCTCGGACGGCTCGGTCCTCCGGGTGATCTCCCCGCAGAACCTCATGGCGCCGTTCTTCGACCGCCCGGACCAGATGCCGCTTCGCGACGCCTTCACCGGCTACATCGACCGCGTGTGGCAGAAGTACCGCACCACCGACCTGCGCATCGATCTCCAGGGCGGGCGCGGGGTGCGCGTGGGCCGGGTGAGCGGGGACGTCCTGACCTTCACGGGTGGCCACAGTTTCACCCGCCCCACCTCCAGGGACGTCTTCACCTGCAACCACGGGCCGTTCGCCAACAACCCCGGCGACTCCGACGACCGCAAGGCGCTGCTCGCCCGCCTGTCGGCCGGCTTCAACCGTACGACTCTGCTCACCCACCCCGACCAGCCGAACGGACCGGCCCCCTCGGACTACTACCGCGACCCGTCAACCAACCACTACGCGCGGGTGGTCCACGCCAACGCCCCGATCGGGTACGCCTTCCCCTACGACGACGTCCGCCCGGACGGCCGGCCGGACGTCTCGGGCGCCGCACACGACGGCAACCCGCGCCGCTTCACGGTGTCGGTGGGGTCGTAGTCCCGGCCACCGCCCCCGCCCGGCGGAGGGGAACACGAAGGAGGACGGCTTCCGCGGCATCCACGGCTTCCGCGGCTTCGCGCAAGGTGTTCCCCGCCGTCGGCGGCCGGGCTCCCGGCCGGCGCAGATCCGCGCGGAGGCGGGTGAAGAGATCGGTGCCGTGGCGGTGGCGCACGGCGCGTGGATCGAGTTCGACGTCGATCCGGGCGGCGGCGAAAGCCCTCGCGACGGTCAGCAACCGCCGCAGTTGTAGTACGTCACGTCCCAGTGGTTGCCCTCGTCGGCGTAGACGTTGCCGGAACCGGACCTCCGCTGGGGGGCGCCGTCGCCCGGGCGGGTGCCGATGCAGGTGAACGTGTTCTTGATGTAGTTCCCGACGCAGGTGTACTTGCTGTAGTCGAGTTTGTAGCCGTTCCCGTGCGAGTACGTGCCCCCGGCGTGGCCGGTCTCGGTGCCTCCGGTGATGTTGAGGGCACAGCCGCTGGCGCTCTTCAGCGTCTGGGCGCCCTTCGCGGTGGCGAGGTTGAGCTGCTCGAACGACGTGCAGGTGGGGTTGTCGCGGTCGGAGCAGCCGCCGGACGACGACCAGGTGATGCCGGACGAGCGGAACATCGAGGCCGCGGTGGCGTGGCTGATCTTGGTGACCGCGTGGGCGTCGGTCGCACCGCCGACGACTCCGAAGCCGGGGGTGAAGAGCGCCCCGGTGACCAGGGTCAGGGCGGTGAGCACGGAGCGGTGCCGCATGGGTTCCTCCTGCGGATGCGGACGGGGGGCCGGCAACAGGCGGTGCGCGTGCGGGTGGCCGCAGGCAGATGCTGCCGGGGCCCCGGTCGCGTACGCCAGAGGGCGTCCGGGCACGGTTGGCCCGCCAGAGTGGTTGAAACTTGAACGGAATAGGTCTAGAGTCGAAGTCGTTGAAGGTTCAACCAAGCCGCACGAGGGAGTACGTCATCATGGGTTTCTTCAGCCGCAGCACCACCGCCACCGCGACGGCCACCGCCGTGGACCCGGCCCTGGCCGCCCTGACCGGGATGTACACCATCGACCCGTCGCACAGCGGCATCGGCTTCACCGCCCGCCACGCCATGGTCACCAACGTGCGGGGCGCCTTCACCGCGTACGAGGGCGCCCTGAACCTGGACGGCACCGACCCGGCGGCCTCCAGCGCCTCCATCGACGTCGAGATCGCGTCCATCGACACCGGCAACGCCGACCGCGACGGCCACCTGCGCGGCGCCGACTTCTTCGACGCCGAGCGGTTCCCGGCGATGACCTTCCGCTCCACGGGCGCCGAGGCGCTGGGTGGCACGGACTACCGCATCACCGGCGACCTGACCATCAAGGACGTCACCAAGCCGATCACCATCGACCTGGAGTTCAACGGCGCCGCCAAGGACCCCTTCGGCAACGAGCGCGTCGGCTTCGAGGGCAAGGCCGAGCTGCTCCGCTCCGAGTGGGGCCTGACCTGGAACGCCGCGCTGGAGACCGGCGGTGTCCTGGTCAGCGACAAGATCAAGCTGACGTTCGAGATCTCCGCGGTCAAGAACGACCGGTGACCGGCTTCCGGGCCTCGATGAGCGTCCGGCACGAGTGAGCGACAAAGGGACCTTCGGCCTCGATGAGGTCATGCAGGTCCCTCAGTCGTTCCCGGTACGCGTCCACCGTGAAGCCGGGTACGGTCCAGATCACCTTCCGCAGGAAGTAGACGACCGCGCCGATGTCGTGGAACTCCATCCGCAGCCGCTCCATGCGGACGTCCAGGATCTCCAGTCCGGCCGCCCGCGCCTCCGCCGTCTCCTCCTCGGGGTGCCGCTTGCGCCGGAGCTCGCCGGAGAGCGGCCCGAGGAAGAACTCGATCAGCTCGAAGACGGTCTCCGGACCGACGTGCTGCGCGAAGTACGTCCCGCCCGGCCGGAGCACCCGGGCGATCTCCGTCCACCACACCGTCGCCGGGTGACGGCTGGTGACCAGGTCGAACGCCCCGTCCGAGAACGGCAGCGGCGGCTCGTCCGGGTCCGCGACCACCACCACGCCGCGCGGGTGCAGCAGCGCGGTGGCCTTGGCGACGTTCGGCGGCCAGGACTCGGTGGCCACCATGGCCGGCGGGTACGTCGCCGCGCCCGCCAGCACCTCGCCGCCGCCCGTCTGGATGTCCAGGCCGGCGGACGCGCCGGCCAGCCGCTCGCCCATCAGTCGCTGGTAGCCCCACGAGGGGCGCTCCTCGGTCGCGCGGCCCTCCAGCCAGGAGAAGTCCCACCCGGAGACGTCGACCGCGTCGGCCTCGGCGACAAGTTCATCGAACGTTCGTGACATGACGTCACTCTACGAACTCGCACCACACCACCGTGCCAGAGCTCCGCCCGCCCGGTCGGTCGGCCCGCACACACGCACGCACACACGCGCCGGACCCGGTGCCCGGGGCTTCCGGGCGGCCTACTTCTTGAACCCGTGGTTCATCAGCCTGGTCGCGTCCGTGTTGCGGTTGGCCTCCGAGGAGGACGCCAGGACCGTGCCGATGACCGTCCTGCCGCCCCGGGTGGCGGCGAAGACCAGGCAGTACTTGGCCTCCGGGCCGGAACCGGTCTTGACCCCGAGGGCTCCCTGGTACGTGCCCAGCAGCTTGTTGGTGTTGGTCCACGCCATGTCGCGGTAGCCGCCGTTCTTCGTCGTGACCCTCTGCTTGGTCGACTTGGTCTTCACGACGGCGCTGAAGACCGGGTTCTTCATCGCCCGTGCCGCGAGCGTGGTCAGGTCGCGCGGTGTCGAGTAGTTCCTGCCGTTGCCGATGCCGTCGAACGAGTCGAAGTGGGTGTTCTTCAGGCCCATGCCGGTGGCCGCGGCGTTCATCTTGCCGACGAACGACTTGACGCGCGCGGCGCGCGTGGAGCCGCTGCCGTAGGTGTCGGCCAGGGCGTACGCGGCGTCGCACCCGGAGGGGAGCAGCAGCCCGTACAGCAGTTGCCGGACCGTCACCTTGTCGCCCACGATCAGCCGCGCCGACGAGGCGGTCTTCGCCACGATGTAGTCGCTGTAAGCCATCTGGACGGTGACCTTCCGGTCCAGGTCCAGGTTCTTCTGCGAGAGGACCACCTGAGCCGTCATGATCTTGGCCGTCGATCCGGTGGGCAGACGGCTGTCGGCCCCCTTCGCGAACAGGGCGGCCCCCGTACCGGCGTCCATCGCGAAGCCGCCCTTGGCGGTGATCGACGGTGGGCTCACCGGAGCCGCCTGCGCGGGCGCGGAGCCCGCCCCGACCGCCGACACGGCGCAGACGGTCGCGTACACCGCACCCAAACGGCTGATGTTCCTGCTGTTCAAAGTCGACACTCCCGTACGTGCAGCCGCGGCACCGCTGCCGGAGAAGACCGCTACCGGCAAGACACGCCGGCCGGCCCCGGGGATGCGCGCCAACGGCCCCAAGCAACCGAAAGAGTGAACGCCCGTGGCCTAGCGAGGGGTTCGGAGCCGGCCCGCCGCGATCGGCTCGGCCGCGACCCGTGGCCCCACTGCCCGCAGCCGCCGCTCCAGCGGGTGTTCGACCCACAGGTAGGCGGCCGCCGACAGGGTCAGGCTCGCGGCGAGGACCAGCAGCCAGACCAGCGCCGTGTCGATCAGGCCGACGGGCTTCCCGAAGTGGCCCAGCCACAGGCGGATCACGATCTCGTGGATCAGGTACCAGGCGTACGACCAGTGTCCGAGCCGTACCGAGCGCGTACCGCCGAGGCCGGTCGGCCGGCCGTCGAGGTCCGCCCGCGCCGCCGCGGCGACCAGCAGGGCGAAGAGCGGTGTGGCGAGCAACTGTGAGGCGGCGTACGGGCTGTACCAGAGGGCGTCCGGTACCGCCCACGACCAGGGCACCAGCGCCAGGTGCCAGCCGGCCACCAGTGCCACCGCGGTCCACAGCCCCGCCGGGGGCCGCCACCCGCGCGTCACCGCCAGGCCGGTCACCACGCCCAGCAGGAACTGTGCCGTCCGCGTCAGGGGCAGGTAGTCCAGCGCCCACGCGCGCGTGCCGCTGTCCGTGATCAGCGCGCCGCTCAGCCACACGAGCACGACGGCCACGCAGACCCCGCCCGCGATCCACCGCCGTCCGCGCGGGGAACGTACGGCGGGGAGCGCCATCAGCAGGGGGAAGGCCAGGTAGAACCACGCCTCGTCGCTGAGCGACCAGGCCGCCGGGTTGCCGCCCCGCAGGACGACGGGGTCCGGTATCCAGGCGTGGACCAGGAGCAGGGACGCGGCCACCGCCTTCCCCGACACCTCCTTGCCCAGCACGAGCCAGGCGCCCACGGACAGCACCGTGGTGGCGGCGAGCAGTGGCCAGATCCGGGCGAACCGGCGCCACAGGAAGACCCGCGCCGGTACGCGTTTCCCGTCGTACGTCCAGGCCAGCACGAACCCGGACAGGACGAAGAAGAACGTCACGCCGCTGCGCCCGTACCAGACCGCCTCACTGATGCCGGGCAGCTCCCCCGCCTGCCGGGACAGGTGGTAGAGCACCACCAGGAGGGCCGCCCAGAAGCGGAGTCCGGTGAGGGAGGGGAGCCGGTCCCTGCTGGTCAGGTCGGTGGAGAAGGGCGCGCGCATCCCGTGATTATGCGGTCCGGCCGTCCGGGCCCGGCGGGGGGCCCGGCCGGTGCCGATGCCCCCGGCCGGGTGCCGTAGCATCCGGCCATGACGAGCACCCTGCTGACGCCGTGGTGGAGGCGCAGGCCACCGGCGCCCGGGAACGGGGCCGAGGGGTCGGTGTCGGCGACCCGCGTCCTCGACTGGCACCACGCCGGGATCCAGCGGCTGCTGGCCGACGCGCGGTCCGCCGCGACCGGCGACGGGGAACGGGCGCTCCTGCTGTCGGCGCACCGCCTCATCGGTGAGCGCGTCCGCCCGGTCTACGCCATGAACGACACCCGGCCGGCCTCCCGCACCCTGGCCCGGGGCCGTGGTTCGTGCAGCCAGCGGCTGGCGGTCCTGGAGGCCGTGTCGCGCGCGGCCGGTGTTCCCACCCGCGTGCGCGGCCTGCTGGTCGACGGCTCGTTCTGGTACCCGCGCTTCCCGCGCCTGCGCCGCCTGGTGCCGGACGCGGTGGTCCTCGCGTGGCCCGAGTTCCGTGTCGGCGGCGCGTGGGTGAGCGTCTCCGAGCTGTACGCGCCCCTCGGCGTCCTCGCCGCCCGGAGCCCGGAGGGCTTCACCAACACCGGGTCGCGGACCCTCTTCGAGGCCCTGGCCTCGACCGCCGTGGACTGGGACGGCTCGGTGTGCGGCGCGGACAGCTGCCCGTCGTACGACCTCTCCGCCGTGGTCCGGCGGGATCTGGGGCGGTTCTCCTCCCGTGACGAGCTGTTCGCGGCGCACGGCCAGACCCTGTGCCTGCCCGCCCGGGTGGCCGGGGGCGCGGTGCTCGGCCGGCTGACACCGGCGTGAGGTGACCGGGGCCGCCCGGCCGGCGGCCGCCGCGCCGGGGGAAGACGTCCGTCACCCGCCCGGTGGACAGTGCCGTGTCACCGCGGACGGCCCGGCCGGCGGCCGGGCACTCCCGGACGCGGGCGGCGGGCGCGGCGCGCCCACCGGCTCCATCGCCGGTGGGCGCGGTTCGCCGGGCGCCCCCTGGGGCGCTCAGGTACTCGCGGGTGGCGACGCCCGGCACGGGCGCGCCTGCCCGGCCGGCGGCCGGCTCCCGCGGACGCGGTCGGCGCCATAAGGCGCCGTACGCCGACGTTGGCCGCCGTTCGCCGCGACGGCCCCCGCCCGCTCCGCCACCGCGCCCGCCGACCCGTCGCCCGGCGCCGTCCGTCCGGGCCGTCCGGGCCGTCCGACGCGGCCTGGTGACCCGGCGCCCCGGCACTCCGGCGCCCGGTCTCAGAACCCCCCACCGAAGTCGCCGCCGCCGAAGCCCCCGCCGCCACCGAAGTCGCCGCCGCCGAAGCCCCCGCCGCCGCCGAAGTCCGAGGCGTTGAAGTCGCCGCCCGAGAAGTCGCCGCCCTCGTACCCCGCGCCGCCGTACTCCGTCGCGTACGCCGGGGTGGCGAGCATGGAGCCCAGCATGGTGCCCACCAGCAGGCCGGGCAGGAGACCGCCGCCGTAGTAGCCGCCCGCCCACGGGCCGTACGCCGGCCCCGCCTCCCAGTAGGGGCGGCGGCCGTACCCGGTCTCCACCGTCCGGGTCATGGGGTCCTCGCCCTGCGCCAGCCGTGCGGCGTCCGCCGCGCAGACCGGCACCTCGCGTACCGCGCCGCCGGACGGCGCCCACGCCACCTCGGTGGCGGCCGGGCCGTGGCGCGGGTCGAAGAAGCAGGGCGCCCGCCGCTCGGGAAGCGGGCGGCCCTCGCGGCGGGCGGACAGGACGGCCAGCGCGTACCGGCCGTCCTCGATGGCCTCGGTCACGCCCCGCACGTCATGGGGGTGCCGGGCCTGGCCCATCAGGGACTTGGCCCTGTCGTACGAGTCGAGGGCGCGTTCGTAGTCGGCGCGCATCGCGTCGTCGGCGCCCTTCTCGGCGGGGTGGAAGTCGAGCCGGTCGAGTTCCTCGCCGTACGCGGTGATGTCCTCGTCGACGACGACCCGGAGCCTGTCCAGGGCTTCCTGCTCCTGCTCCTCCCGGAGGCGCCGGTTGCGGCGGCTGACGGTGAGGGCGGTCGCGCCGCCCGCGGCGGCCAGGGCGCCGATGGCGATCAGCCCGGCGACGGGGGCGCCTTCACCGGGGACTCCGGGCCAGGTGCCGGGGGCGTCACCGCGTACCTGCGGGAGGGCCTGGTCGACGAAGTTGTTCAGTTCGGTGGTGGCGTCCACGCCGGGCTGACGGACGGACTGGACGACGTTCTGCACGGCCTGGTTCGACATGACGGACCGGTCGGCGCCGGCGGCGAAGGCGTCGCCGAGGCGTACGCCGTACAGGCCGGTGATGCCGGTCTGGGTGCGCAGGTTCTGCAGCAGGCCTTCTCGCGGGAACTCCGCCGTGGCGGGCAGGACCGCCACGAAGACCGGTTTGTCGGCGTTTCTGATCCGGTCCGCCAGCGCGTCGGCCTCTGCCTTCGGCAGCTGGTCGGCGGCGTCGGGGTGGACGTACACCGGGCCCTGTTTCAGCGCCTCGGCCGCGTCCTGGAGCCCTGTGGCCCTCGCCCCCGCGCCGGGGGCCAGGGCCAGGAGCAGCAGCAGTGTCAGCCCCGCCAGGGCCGACAGGAGGGTGAACGGCCTGGTCCTCATACCATCGACGCTACCCCAAAAGAGTGTAAAGCGGGCATAACTGCGCGGAGGAATGGAACCGAGCCGAATGGGAGGATGCTCGCATGGACATCCGTCGGAGGAACAACGTTTCGGTGATCGGCCGCGAGGACGGCCCGGTTCTCGTACTGGCACATGGGTTCGGCTGCGACCAGAACCTGTGGCGCCTGGTGGCGCCCGCGCTGGCCGAGGACTTCCGCGTGGTGCTCTTCGACTACGTGGGCGCGGGCGGGTCGGACCTCACGGCATGGAGCGCCGAGCGGTACTCGACCCTCGACGGGTACGCCGAGGACGTCCTGGACGTCTGCCGCGAGCTCGGCCTGCACGACACCGTGTTCGTCGGCCACTCCGTGAGCGCGATGGCCGGGGTGCTGGCCGCGGCCAGGGAACCCGAGCGGTTCGGCAAGCTCGTCCTGCTGACCCCCTCCCCCTGCTACATCGACGACGACGGCTACCGGGGAGGGTTCAGCAAGGAGGACATCGACGAGCTGCTGGAGTCCCTGGACGCGAACTACCTGGGCTGGTCGGGCGCGATGGCTCCCATGATCATGGGGAACCCCGACCGCCCGGAGCTGGGCGAGGAGCTCACCAACGCCTTCTGCCGTACGGACCCGGCCATCGCCCGTGTCTTCGCCCGCACCACGTTCCTGAGCGACAGCAGGGACGACCTGGCCCGGGTGGCCGTGCCGACGCTGGTCGTGGAGTGCGCCGAGGACATGATCGCGCCCCGCGAGGTGGGCGCCTATGTGCACGCCGCCATCCCCGGCAGCCGCCTGGTCACCCTGGACGCCACGGGACACTGCCCCCAGCTCAGCGCGCCGGAGGCCACCGTGGAGGCGATCGTCTCCTTCGTCAGGGACGTGGAGCGATGAGCCCGGTGGAACCGGACCCGCCTCCCGAAGCCGCCGAGGGCCTCGCGGAGCAGGCCGCCGCGGTCGCCCCGCTGCTGGAGGACTCCGCCGAGGACCTGTACGAGAACGCGCCGTGCGGCTACCTGTCCACCTTGATGAACGGCACCCTCGCCAAGGTCAACGGCACCCTGCTGTCCTGGCTGGGGTACCGCCGGGAGGAGCTGGTCGGCCGCAGGCGTTTCGCCGACCTGCTGACGATCGGCGGCAAGCTCTACCACGAGACCCACTTCGCACCGCTGCTGCAGATGCAGGGCGAGGTCCACGGGATCGCCATGGAGCTGAAGGCGGCCGACGGTGCCCGGCTGCCCGTGCTGATCACCTCCGCCGTCAAGACCGACGCCGCCGGGGAACCCCTGCTGATCCGCACCACCGTCACCGACGCCCGCGACCGCCGCGCCTACGAGCAGGAGCTGCTGCGCGCCCGCCGCTCCGCCGAGGAGGCGCACCGGGAGGCGGAACGCAGCCGTGAGCACCTGCACGAGGTGGTCGCCGTCCTCCAGCGCAGCCTGCTGCCCCCGTCGCTCCCCCTCGTGCCCGGCCTGGACACCGCCGCCCATTACCACACCGCCTCCCCCGACCACCTGGGCGGCGACTTCTACGACCTGTTCTCGCTGGGCGGCGGGCGCTGGGCCTTCTGCCTCGGCGACGTGTGCGGCAAGGGACCCGAAGCCGCCGCCGTCACCTCACTGGCCCGCTACACCCTGCGGGCCGCGGCCATGAACGACGCCGACCCCGAGGCCGTGCTGCACACCCTCAACTCGGTCCTGTGCGAGCGGTACGCGGAGGCCGACCCCCGTTACTGCACGGTCGTCTTCGGGCTCCTCGAAGCCGCGGACCCGGCGGGCGCCGGGGTCGACATCACCCTCGCCGGCGGCGGGCACCCGCCCGCCCTGCTGCTGCGGGACAACGGCACCGCCGAGTACCTCCACACCCCCGGCGGCGTCCTCATCGGGATCCTGCCCAGTCCGCCCATCGCGGTCGTCCGCGCCCGGCTGGAGCCGGGGGACACGCTCGTGCTGTACACCGACGGCCTGACCGAGGCCCGCACCCCGGCCGGGCGGTACGGTGACGAGCAGCTCCTCGCCCACGCCTCCGCCCTGGCCCCCTCAGCCGCGGAACCCGCCGTCAAGGCCCTCACCGATCTGCTGGAGAGCTTCGGCAGCGGCCTCGACGACGACACCGCCATACTCGCCCTGGGCGTTCCCGCCCGCGCTGAAGAGAACTCGACATCCTCACCATGCTGAACACCACGACACGGCAGACCAGCGACGGCCCCGTGCTGGACATCCACGGGGACCTGGACTTCCACACGGTCCCCGCGTTCCGCAAGACCCTGGAGGGCCTGACCCTCACCCCCGGGCAGCGGCTCGAACTGAACCTGGCCGGCCTGCGGTTCTGCGACTCCAGCGGCATCACTGCCTTCCTCGTCGCCCGCAACGTCGCCGCCACTGCCGGGGCGGTCGTCGCCCTGACCGGGGTGCCGGAGACCACCTTCCGCGTCCTGCGCATCGTCGGACTCGACCAGGTCTTCGTCATCGAGCCGGCGGAGCGGGCCGAGGCGGACAGCGCCTGAGCGGACGCCGCCGCCCCGGCGCCGCCCGACCGGCCCGGCCGGCGCCCGGCGCGGCCTACTCGGCCGGATCGACGCCCGCGCGCAGGAGTCCGTAGGTGTACGCGTCCTCCAGGGCCTGCCAGGACGCGGCGATGACGTTCTCCCCCACGCCGACCGTCGCCCACTCGCCCTCGCCGTCGGACGTGGTGATCAGCACCCGGGTCGTGGACTGGGTGCCGTGCTTTCCCTCCAGGATGCGGACCTTGTAGTCCACCAGTTCCAGCTTCGCGAGCTGCGGGTAGATCCGCTCCAGGCCCGCCCGCATGGCCAGGTCGAGGGCGTTGACCGGGCCGTTGCCCTCGGCGGTCGCGACGATCCTCTCGCCCTTGGCCCACAGCTTGACGGTGGCCTCATTGGCGTGGGTGCCGTCGGGCCGGTCCTCGACGATCGCGCGCCACGACTCGGTGCGGAAGTAGCGGCGGGCGCGGCCCTCGACCTCGGTGCGGAGCAGCAGCTCGAAGGAGGCGTCGGCGGCCTCGTACGTGTACCCCTTGAGCTCCCGCTCCTTGACGCGCTCGACGACCCGGGAGACCAGGGCGCGGTCGCCGCCGAGATCGACGCCCAGTTCCTTGCCCTTGAGCTCGATGGAGGCGCGGCCGGCCATGTCGGAGACGAGCATCCGCATGGTGTTGCCGACGCGCTCGGGGTCGATGTGCTGGTACAGGTCGGGGTCGACCTTGATCGCGGAGGCGTGCAGGCCGGCCTTGTGCGCGAAGGCGGAGACACCGACGTACGGCTGGTGGGTGGAGGGGGTCAGGTTGACCACCTCGGCGATGGCGTGCGAGATGCGCGTCATCTCCTTCAGGGCCCCGTCGGGGAGCACCTTCTTGCCGTACTTGAGCTCCAGGGCGGCGACGACGGGGAAGAGGTTGGCGTTGCCGACGCGCTCGCCGTAGCCGTTGGCGGTGCACTGGACGTGGGTGGCGCCCGCGTCGACGGCGGCGAGGGTGTTGGCGACGGCGCAGCCGGTGTCGTCCTGGGCGTGGATGCCGAGGCGGGCCCCGGTGTCGGCGAGGACGGTGGCCACGACGGCCTGGACCTGGGCGGGGAGCATGCCGCCGTTGGTGTCGCACAGGATGACGACGTCGGCACCGGCCTCGGCGGCGGCGCGGACGACGGCCTTGGCGTACTCCGGGTTGGCCCGGTAGCCGTCGAAGAAGTGCTCGCAGTCGACGAAGACGCGCCGGCCCTGCTCGCGCAGGTGGGTCACGGTGTCGCGGACCATGGCGATGTTCTCGTCCAGCGTGGTGCGCAGCGCCAGCTCGACGTGGCGGTCGTGCGACTTGGCGACCAGTGTGATGACGGGGGCGCCGGAGTCGAGGAGCGCCTTGACCTGCGGGTCCTCGGCGGCGGTGGCGCCGGCGCGGCGGGTGGAGCCGAAGGCGACGAGCCGCGCGTTGCGGAAGCGGATCTCCTGCTTGGCGCGGGCGAAGAACTCGGTGTCGCGCGGGTTGGCGCCGGGCCAGCCGCCCTCGATGAAGCCGACGCCGAAGTCGTCCAGGTGCCGGGCGATGGTCAGCTTGTCCGCGACGGTGAGGTTGATGCCCTCACGCTGGGCCCCGTCCCGCAGCGTCGTGTCGAAGACGTGGAAGCTGTCGTCGACGGCGGCGGCGTCGGCGACGGTATGAAGACTGTCGGTCTCCGTGGTCATGACTGTGTTGGCTCCTGTCGGATGTGGCTCCGGAAGGCTGGCTCCACCTGCCCCCATTCTCGCGCGCCGCCGCCCCCGGCCGTGGTGGGGCCGGAAAACGAAAAGACCCCTCGCGGGTGCGAGAGGTCTGCGCGCGGGTCTGAGACACGGTGTCCACTGCCGCGGGGGGTTCTGCCGCGATTCAGTGGCCACTGCGGACCGGCGCGCTGCTGCCCATAATCATGGTGGTAGCAAGCACGCCGGCAGTCTGCCACAATTGGGAGCGCCGTCGGACCCGGGTCTCACGATGCGGGCGGCCCGGGGTCGGTGGCCGTCGGGGCGAGGGTGTCCTCGATGAACTCCCGTACGTGGGTGAGCACCGCCGCACGGCCCGTACCCGGTATGCCGACCGCCACGTGGACGCTGAAGCCGTCGAGCAGGGCGCGCAGGCGGGCCGCGAAGCGGTCGGGGTCCACGTGGCGCAGTTCGCCCCGCGAGATGCCCTCGGCGAGGAGGGCGACCAGGTCGCGGTGCCAGGCGCCCTCGATGGCGGCCTGGCGGGCGCGGGCGTCGGCGTCGGCGTTCTGCGAGCGGTTCCAGACCTCCAGCCAGAGCGTCCAGTGGGGGTCGCGCGGGCCGTCGGGCACGTACAGGTCGACGTACGCGCCGAGCCGCTCCCGCACCGGTGCCGGTCGTGACAGCAGCGCGCTGCGCTCGGCGCCGAGGCGGCCCTCGCTCCACTCCAGGGTCTGGAGCAGCAGCTCGTCCTTGGTGCGGAAGTAGTAGAGGAGGTGCCCGCTGCTCATCCCGACCTCACGGCCGAGCCCGGCCATGGTCAGCCCGTCGAGCCCGCGCTCGGCGATGGTGGCCATGGCGGCGGCGAGCAGTTCCTCCCTCGGCGGCGCGCTGTTGCGCCGCCGGGCGGCCGGGGTCATACGGCGGCTCCCGGGCGCACGGCGCCGGGGTCGAAGTGGATCTCGTACGGTCCGTAGCAGTCGCCGAAGTCGGTGGCGACCTCGGCGCCGCACCCGCAGACCCGGTTGACGCCGTTGTGCCCGGTGGGGCCGCAGCAGCCGCCGAGGCGGTCGGAGTCCGGGTGCGGGGCCAGCCCCACGACGTCGTCCGGGTGGAGCACGTAGGTGTTCCGGGGGCCGGCGGCGACGAGGAGCGCGCTCCCCTCGCTCATCCACGGCCCGCCCGGATAGGCCCCCTCGTACGTGTCCTCGTCCTGGTCCTCGCGGGGCACGAACGGGGCCCCGCTCGGCTCGGGGTCGACGGCGTACGTCCCGCGCGGCAGGGTGGCGGGCGCGTGCCGGCGGCCGTCGTCGCCCGGCGTTCCGTCGTAGCCGGGGCGTTCCGGGACCTCGGGCAGGAGCCGGACCGGCTCGGTCACACGTCGGCCGCACGCCACGCAGAGAAGTACGTTCACCCGTATGTTCTACCTGATCCGTCCTGTGCGCGGTCGCCGGTCGTCCAGCCGCGACGGCCGGGGTGCGGGGGTGGGGCCGGGCGGGCCGCCGCGCCCCCGGCCGCGTCGCGGGGCGTCAGACCTTCGGCTGCTGCTGGGTGATGCAGTGGATGCCGCCACCGCCGGCGAAGATCGTCCGCGCGTCGACCAGCGTGACCGTGCGGTCGGGGAAGAGGCGGCGGAAGATGCCCGCGGCGATCTCGTCGCGCGGGTCGTCGAAGGCGCACAGCACCACACCGCCGTTGCAGAGGTAGTGGTTGATGTAGGAGTAGTCGACCCACTCGCCGTCCTCTTGGAGGACCGTGGGGGCCGGGACCTCGACGACCTCCAGCCGGCGGCCCCTGGCGTCGGTCTGCTTGCGCAGCAGGTCGACGTTGGCCTTGCACAGTTCGTGGTCGGGGTGGGACGGGTCGGGCTGGGTGTGGGCGACCACGACACCGGGCCGGGCGAAGGCGGCGACGATGTCGACGTGGCCGCGTGTGCCGTACATGCCGTAGTCGCCGGTCAGGCCGCGGGGCAGCCAGATCGCCTTGGTGGTGCCGAGCCTGGCGTGGATCTCGGCCTCCACCTGCTCGCGCGTCCACTCCGGGTTGCGCTCGGGGCCGAGCTGGACGGTGTCGGTGAGCAGGACCGTGCCCTCGCCGTCGACGTGGATGGCGCCGCCCTCGTTGACCAGCGGGGAGCTGTGCACGGCAACTCCGGCGAGGTCCGCGACATGGCGGGCGATCTTCGAGTCGTGCTCCCAGCGCGCCCAGTCCGCCGCGCCCCAGCCGTTGAACACCCAGTCCACGGCGGCCAGTTCCCGGCCGTCGGTGACGAAGGTGGGGCCGATGTCGCGCATCCATGCGTCGTCCAGGTCCCGTTCGGCCAGGTCGATGTCCGGGCCGAGCAGTTCACGGGCGGAGTCCTGGTCGCCGGGGGCGTGGACGACGGTCACCGGCTCGAAGCGGCGTACGGCGCGGGCGACCGACGCCCATGCCTCGCGGGCCTCGCGCAGTTCGCCGTCGTTGGTGAAGGTCGGGTTCGGCCCCGGCCAGGCCATCCAGGTGCGCTCGTGCGGGGCCCATTCGGCGGGCATGCGGAAGGTCGTCATGGGGTGGGTGTCCTCAGAGGAAGTAGAGGCGGTTGAGGGAGACGGAGTCGGCCGGGTCGGAGCGGACCGGGTCGCCGTCGAGGGTGACGAGTCCGGTGCGGCCGTCGACCGCGACCTGGCCGATGCGCGAGTTGCGGAGCAGGTCTCCGGGGCCGATGCCGCGCGTGCCGCGCACGGCGACCCGGCGGCGGCGGGTGGGCATCAGGTCGTTGCCCGCCTGGGCGGCGGCGCCGGAGACGAACGCCACGGAGATGTCGGCGGCCGTCGCGCCGAACGCGCCGAACTGCGGTCCGAGGACGAGCGGTTCGCAGGTGTCGGTGGCGGCGTTCGGGTCGCCCACGACCCCGTAGGCGGGGAAGCCCGACTTGAGGACGAGCTGCGGCTTGGCACCGAAGAACTCGGGCCGCCACAGCACGATGTCGGCGAGCTTGCCGACCTCGATCGAGCCGACCTCGTGCGCGAGGCCGTGGGCGATCGCCGGGTTGATGGTCAGCTTGGCCATGTAGCGCAGGACGCGCGCGTTGTCGTCACCGTCCCCGTCGCCTTCCAGGGGGCCCAGCTCGGCCTTCATCTTCCCGGCCATGGCGAAGGTCCGGCGTACGGTCTCGCCGGCCCTTCCCATGCCCTGCGCGTCCGACGACGTGATACCGATCGCGCCGAGGTCGTGCAGGACGTCCTCCGCGCCCATCGTCCCGGCCCTGATCCGGTCGCGGGCCATGGCCGCGTCGCCGGGCAGGTCGGTCTTCAGGTCGTGTACGGAGACGATCATTCCGTAGTGCTCCGCGACCGCGTCCCTGCCGAAGGGGAGGGTGGGGTTGGTCGACGAGCCGATGACGTTGGGGACACCCGCCATCTTCAGCACGTTGGGGACGTGACCGCCGCCGCAGCCCTCGATGTGGAAGGCGTGGATGGTCCGGCCCTCCAGCACCTTGAGGGTGTCCTCCACCGACAGGCACTCGTTCAGGCCGTCGCTGTGGAGCGCGACCTGCACGTCGTACTCCTCGGCGACCCGCAGCGCGGTGTCGAGGGCGCGGGTGTGGGCGCCCATGTCCTCGTGGACCTTGAACCCGGAGGCCCCGCCCTCGGCGAGCGCCTCGATCAGCGGCGCGTCGTGGGAGGAGGAGCCGCGGCCGAGGAAGCCGATGTTGACCGGCCAGGCGTCGAAGGCGTTGAACGCGTGGCGCAGTGCCCAGGGCGAGTTGACGCCGACGCCCCACACCGGGCCGAACTCCTGGCCGATGATCGTGGTGACGCCGGAGGCGAGGGAGGCCTCCATGATGCGCGGCGACAGCAGGTGGACGTGGGTGTCGACCGCTCCGGCGGTGGCGATGAGGCCCTCGCCGGAGACGATGCTCGTCCCGGTGCCGACGACGACGTCGACGCCGTCGAGGGTGTCGGGGTTGCCGGCGCGGCCGATGGCGTGGACGCGGCCCTCGCGGATGCCGACGGACACCTTGCGGATGCCCTGGACGGCGTCGATCACCAGCACGTTGCTGATGACCACGTCGCAGGTCTCGCGGACGGCCGCCGCCTTGAGGTGCAGTCCGTCGCGGGCGGTCTTGCCGAAGCCGGCCAGGAACTCGTCGCCGGGCTTCTGGGCGTCCGACTCGACCCGGACCGTGAGGCCCGAGTCACCGAGGCGGACGCGGTCGCCCGCGCGGGGGCCGTGCACCGACGCGTACTCGTAGGGGTCCATCACGCGTGGTCCTCCGCTCCCAGGTAGCCGCAGGCCGCGGCCCTGCGCAGTGCTTCCGCCTTCGCGCCCGGCGCGTCCAGCGGGCCGTCGACCAGGCCCGCGAAGCCGATCGCGACGCGGGCGCCGCCGATCGGGACGAGACCCACCTCGGCCTCGCCGCCCGGGTCGAAACGCACGGACGAGCCGGCGGGCACGCACAGCCGCATGCCGTAGGCGGCGGCGCGGTCGAACCGCAGGCGCGGGTTGGCCTCGAAGAAGTGGAAGTGCGAGGTGACGCTGACCGGCACGGCGGCGGTGTTCCGCACGGTCAGCGTGGTGTCCGGCTCCTGCTCGGCGTACGCGGGTCCGGGCAGCAGCGCGCCGGGGGCGTCGCCTTCCCGGCCGGTGCCGCCGATGGGGTCGCCGACCACCGCGAGCCGGGAGCCGTCGTCGAAGACGGCCTCCACGTGGACCTCGGTCACGACGTCCGCGACGCCCGGCAGGACGTCGTCCGGGCCGAGGACCGAGCGGGCCTGTTCGATCGCCTCGGCGAGCCGCCGCCCGTCGCGGGCCGCCTCGCAGACGGTGTCCGCGATGAGGGCGGTCGCCTCGGGGACATTGAGCCTCAGGCCACGGGCCCGGCGGGCCCGGGCGAGCTCGGCGGCGCCGAAGATCAGCAGCCGGTCGCGTTCCGTGGGGGTCAGTCGCACGTCACCACACCTCCTGTTTGAGTATCACTCTAACCATAAGATTCCGGCGGCGAAAGGATTGACGTGACGAGCACACGTCCGTCACATTGAGCGTCACTCTAAAAGTCGTCCCCATGTCGCCGAGCGAAGCCCGGAGAGCGCCCATGCCGATTGAACAGCGCGGAGTCGACACGATCCCGGAGGTGGAGCGCACCAGCCGGCCGCGCGACCTCGTCTCGATCCTGCTGGGCTCCAACCTCTGCCTCGGCGTGATCGTCTTCGGCTGGCTGCCGGTGTCCTTCGGGCTCGGACTGTGGCCCGCGGTCACCTCGGTCCTGGCCGGGACGGTCGTCGGCGTCGCCGTCACCGCCCCGCTCGCGCTGGTCTCGCTGCGTACGGCGACGAACCTGTCGACGTCCAGCGGGGCCTTCTTCGGGGTGCGCGGCAGGCTCGTCGGCTCGGTCGTCGGCCTGCTGCTGTCCCTCGGCTACACCGCGCTGACGCTCTGGATCGGCGGCGACGTGATGCTCGGCACGCTGTCCCGGCTCTTCGACGTGCCGACCGGCCCGGTGGCGCACACCCTGGTGTACGTGCTGCTCGCCGGCTGCACCGTGGTCGCCGCCGTGTTCGGCTACCGGCTGCTGCTGCGGATCAGCCGGTACCTCGCGGTCGGCATGACACTGCTGCTCCTGCTGGGCGTCGTCGCGTACGCCGGCGACTTCACCTCCGCGCCGCCGCCGGACACCCCCTACCTGCTGGGCTCCTTCTGGCCCACGTGGCTGCTGTCCGCCGTGGCGGCGGGGCTGAGCGGGCCGGTCGCCTTCATCACCCTGCTCGGCGACTACACCCGGTACGTCTCACCGGAGCGGCACGATGCGCGCACGGTGTGGCGGGCGACGTGCGTGGGCCTGTTCGCGGGCCTGCTGGTGCCGCAGCTGTTCGGTACGTTCACGGCACTGGCGGCGCGGGCGGGTGCGGACTACGCGGGGCCGCTGGTCGAGACGGCGGCGCCCTGGTACCTGCTCCCGCTGCTGGTCGCGGCGAGCGCCGGATCGGTCGGCAACGCGGGGCTGATGCTCTACTCGATGGGCCTGGACCTGGACGCGATCGTGCCGCGCGCCACGCGCGCCACGGCCACGCTGGTGGTGGCGGCCGTCGCGACGGTGTTCGTGTTCGCGGGCCACTTCGCGTGGGACGCGCAGTCGGCGATGACGTCGTTCGTGCTGCTGCTGACCGCGATCGGCACGCCTTGGGCGGTCATCACGCTGATGGGTCACGTGCGGTGCGGCGGCCACTACGACCCCGAGGCCCTCCAGGTCTTCAACCGGCGGGCGAAGGGCGGGGTCTACTGGTTCCGCGCCGGCTGGCACCCCGGTGCGACGGTTTCCTGGGCGGTGGGCGCGGCCGTGGGCCTGGCGGCCGTCTCGACGCCGCTCTACGAAGGCCCCCTGCTGTCGCTGACCGGCGGCGTCGACTGCAGTTTCATCCTGTCCGGCCTGGTGGGCGGTGTGGCGTACGCGGCACTGACGACCGGCCCCAAGCCCTCCGCACCGGCCTCGGCACCGGCCTCCGGGCCGGCCTCCGCACCGGCCTCCGCACCGGCTTCCGCCCCGGACGCCGTCGCGGCGCCCGCACCCGAGACCGCCGCGTCCTGACGCGCGGCGACGCGGAGCGCCCGCGCCCTCGAGCGGGGGGCGCGGGCGCTCCGTACGACCGGAGGACGCCCGCCTCCGCCCCCGCCCGGGGCTGCCGGGCCCGACGCACCGGCCGCGGGCGGGCGCCGGGGAGCCCGCGACGCGGAGCCGCCGCGGCCGGGGGCGCGGCCGGATCGGCCCACCACCCGGGCCGCACCACGTCCCGGGGCGCTCACCGGAGCGGGCGCTCACCGGACCGGGCCCCGCCAGGCAGGCGTCAGCCGATGTTGTGGGTCCAGCCGTGCGGGTCCGGCGCCGCGCCGGTCTGGATGTCCAGCAGCGTCCTGCGGAGCTTCAGCGTGACCTCGCCCGGCTCGCCGCCGGACTGCGTCCACTCGCCGCTCGCCGACTTGACCCGGCCGACGGGGGTGATCACGGCCGCGGTGCCGCAGGCGAAGACCTCCTTGAGCGTGCCGTTCTCGGTGTCCCGCTGCCACTGGTCGATGGAGACGCGGCTCTCCTCGGCCTCGTACCCCAGGTCACGGGCGAGCCGGAGGAGCGAGTCACGGGTGATGCCGGCGAGCAGGGAGCCGGTGAGCTCGGGAGTGACGATCTTGTTGTCGTAGACGAAGTACAGGTTCATGCCGCCGAGCTCCTCGACCCACTTGTGCTCGACCGCGTCGAGGTAGGCGACCTGGTCGCAGCCCTTCGCCGCGGCCTCGGCCTGGGCGAGCAGGGACGCGGCGTAGTTGCCGCCGGTCTTGGCGAAGCCGATGCCGCCGGGGACGGCGCGGACGCGGTCCTCGGAGAGCCAGATCGAGACGGGCTTCACGCCGCCCGGGAAGTACGCGCCCGCCGGCGAGGCGATGACGATGAACAGGTACTCGTTGGCCGGGCGGACGCCCAGACCGACCTCATTGGCGATCATGAAGGGACGCAGGTAGAGCGACTCCTCGCCACCGTGCGGCGGCACCCAGGCCTGGTCCTGCCCGACCAGCGCGTCGCACGCGGCGACGAACGTCTCGACCGGCAGCTCCGGCATGGCGAGGCGCTTGGCGGAGATCTGGAACCGCTCGGCGTTGGCCTCGGGCCGGAAGAGCGAGATGGAGCCGTCGGGGCGGCGGTAGGCCTTCAGCCCCTCGAAGATCTCCTGCGCGTAGTGCAGGGTCATGTTCGCCGGGTCCATCGAGAGCGGCGCGTACGGCGTCAGCTGGGCGTCGTGCCAGCCGCGCCCCTCCGTCCACTTGATCGTCACCATGTGGTCGGTGAAGTGGCGGCCGAAACCGGGGTTGGCCAGGATCGCCTCGCGCTCCGCGTCGGACAGCGGGCTTGAGGAGGGCTTGAGCTCGATCGTGGGCGTCGTCGTCATGAGTGCTGTGTCCTTCACCGTTGTATGTGACGGACCGCGCTCACGCCGCTACACCTGCTAGGACGTCCGAGCTTTCCCGCATGCCGCGGCCCCGCGTTCGATTATCGCGCGCGCGGCCGGTGCAGTGAAACGGCAGGAGTGCGGTCCAGGGTTGATGGTGGCACCCGGAGCCGCACAGGAGAAGCCGCCGGGTGCGTGAGCGACCCGGCGGCTGTGTCTGGTGTTCCTCAGTCGGCGGGTCAGCTCGCTACGCGTACCGCGAGCGCGTCGCCGATCTCGTCCGTCGTACGCGGCGCCGAGGCGTCGCGCTCCGCCAGGTCGGCGGCGACCGTCTCCTCGATGCGGACGGCCTCGGCCTCGTAGCCCAGGTGACGCAGGAGCAGAGCGACGGAGAGGATGGTCGCGGTGGGGTCGGCCTTGCCCTGGCCCGCGATGTCGGGCGCGGAGCCGTGGACGGGCTCGAACATCGACGGGAACTCGCCCGTCGGGTTGATGTTGCCGGACGCGGCCAGGCCGATGCCGCCGGTCACGGCAGCGGCGAGGTCGGTCAGGATGTCGCCGAAGAGGTTGTCGGTGACGATGACGTCGAAGCGCTCGGGCTGTGTGACGAAGAAGATCGTCGCGGCGTCGACGTGCAGGTAGTCGGTGGTGACCTCGGGGTACTCCTCGCCGACCTTGTCGAAGATGTTCTTCCACATGTGGCCGGCGTAGACGAGGACGTTGTTCTTGTGCACCAGCGTCAGCTTCTTGCGCGGGCGGGCGTTGGCCCGCTCGTACGCGTCACGGACGACACGCTCGACGCCGTACGCCGTGTTGACGCTGACCTCGGTGGCGACCTCGGCCGGGGTGCCGGTGCGCAGCGAGCCGCCGTTGCCGGTGTACGGGCCCTCGGTGCCCTCGCGGACGACGACGAAGTCGATGTCGGGGCGGCCGGCCAGCGGCGTGGCGGTGTTCGGGAAGAGCTTCGACGGACGCAGGTTCACGTAGTGGTCGAAGGCGAAGCGCAGCTTGAGCAGCAGCCCGCGCTCCAGTACGCCGGAGGGGACGGAGGGGTCGCCGATCGCGCCGAGCAGGATGGCGTCGTGCCCCTTGAGGGACTCGAGCTCCGCGTCGGGGAGGGTCTCCCCGGTGCGGTGCCAGCGCTGGGCACCGAGGTCGTACTCCTTGGTCTCCAGCTTCACATCCTGCGGGAGGACGGAGCGAAGGACCTTCAGGCCCTGGGCCACGACCTCCTGGCCGATGCCGTCACCGGGGACCACTGCGAGATTGATGCTGCGAGACATGTCCGCACCCTACTCCGCGTCCCAGAGCCTGACATGAACGTTCCACAATATGGACTGGCGGGTCAGTTGGCGTGCTGCCCCGCGGCTCCGCCGTTGTCCCGCCGGTCCAGGGCGCGCTGCAACGCGGCGGCGGCGTTCCGGCGCTCGGTGTCGGAGGGGCGGGGGGCGGTGTGACGGACGCGGCGAACGGCGGTCTCAGCGGCCATGACGATCGACTCCTTGAGATCAGAATGATTCGAGGCGCCGGAAGGGGCGGGGAGCGCGGCCGCAGGGGTTGCCTGCCGGGGGCACGGCGCTCTCGTCCGCCGTTCGCTTGATGGAGCGAGACGTTCGGCTTCTACAAAGCTAAGCCGTCAAGGAGCGTCTGTCTCCACAATTACTCGGACTTCCTACTATCTGAGACGGGCGGCGGTGGAGCCGGGCTCGAACCACCCGAGCGCCTACAGGACGTCCCCGTCGCGCCAGTCGAAGAGCAGCGCGCCCGCGTCGGCGGCGGGCAGCGGCCGGCCGGCCGACGGGCGCAGGTACGTGGAGTCCTCCTCTTCCGGCAGGTGCGCCACCCCGTCCGGGCCGTACGCCTCGACGCGGCCGTTCCACAGCTGCCAGCCGCGCGCCCGGTACAACTCCGCGCCCTCGTCGGACGCCGACAGCGCGCCGAACGCGTAGGCGCCGTCGACGACCTCCTCCAGCGCCGCCATCACCCGGCCACCCAGCCCCTGGCGGCGCCGGTCGGCGCGGACGGCGACCGCCTCCACGTACCCGATCCGGTACGAGCGTCCCGCCTGCGCCACCCGGCGCATGATCACGCTGCCGTGCGCGGCGACGCCGTGCTCGTCCTCCACATAGGCGTGGACGCCGCCGAGGCCGTGGTCCCAGTCCTGGTCGGTGAAGCCCCCGTCGAACGCGGCGTCCAGCATCGCCCGTATCGCCGAGAGGTCTGCGGGGGACAGCTCGTAGGTGTGAGCCGTACGCAAGGAGTCGGTCATGCGGCCCACTCTTCCAGCGGCGACGGGGCGGGTGGTGGAGAACCGGCCACCACCCGCCCCGTACCGTTCACACCGTCAGAGCCGGCCGCCCGTCAGGCGGGACAGCGGGCCGCGCTGGCGCAGGCCCGCCCGGCGGCCGAGGGCGTACGACGACGCCACCACGGTCGCCACACCGGCGCTCGCGCCCGCGGCGACGACCTTACGGGCCTTCACCAGCGTCCAGGCCACGCCCGCTTTGCCGACGGTCTGCCCGGCCGCCGTGCTGACGGCCGACTGGACCGTCCTGGCGGCGGACTTGGCCTTCTCCGTGGTCGCCCCGCCGATCCCGGCGAGCGTCTCCTTGCCGCCGCGTGCGGACTGCGACGCGGACTTCGCGGCATCCTGCGCCGTGTTCCCCGCGCCCTTGGCGGTGTCCTGCGCCCGGTCCTTGGTCGCCGTGCCGGCCCGCGATGCGGTCTTGGTCGTCGAAGTCTTGTTCGTCTCAGTCATGCCGTGCGGGTAACCGCTCAGCTCCCCGGCAAACTGACGGCCGTTCACCCGTGCCGTGCGGCCACGGCCCCGCGCCGGTGTCCTGTCCCGGGTCCCGGGTCCCGGGTCCCGGGTCCCGGGTCCCTTCCGGCAACGCGGCGCGGGGCACGGGGACACGGGCCCGCGCGCACGGGAACCGCCCCCGTCCGGTGTGGGGGGCCGGGACGGGGGCGGCGCTCAGGGGCCCGCGAGGGCCGGGGGCGTCAGCCCATGTGCGGGTACGTGTAGTCGGTCGGCGGCACCAGCGTCTCCTTGATGGCGCGGGTCAGCGTCCAGCGCATCAGGTTCTGCGGGGCGCCCGCCTTGTCGTTCGTACCGGAGGCGCGGCCACCGCCGAAGGGCTGCTGGCCCACGACGGCGCCGGTCGACTTGTCGTTGATGTAGAAGTTGCCCGCGGCGTACCGCAGCTTCTCCATCGTGTACGCGGCGGCGGCGCGGTCGCGGGCGATGACGGAGCCGGTCAGGGCGTACGCCGAGACGGCCTCCATCTGCTCCAGCACCGCGTCGTACTGCTCGTCCTCGTAGACGTACACCGCGAGGAACGGGCCGAAGTACTCGGTGGTGAAGACCTCGTTGGCCGGGTCGGTGCACTCGACGACGGTCGGGCGGACGAAGTAGCCCACCGAGTCGTCGTAGGTGCCACCGGCGACGATCGTGCACGTCGGGTCGGCCTTGGCCCGGTCGATGGCGGCCTTGTTCTTGGCGAAGGACCGCTCGTCGATCACGGCGCCGATGAAGTTCGTCAGGTCGGTGACGTCACCCATCCGGATGCCGTCGACCTCGGTGGCGAACTCCTCCTTGAAGCCGGAGTTCCAGATCGAGGCCGGGATGTACGCGCGGGAGGTCGCCGAGCACTTCTGGCCCTGGTACTCGAAGGCGCCGCGGGTCAGCGCGGTCTTCAGGACGGCGGGGTCGGCACTCGGGTGCGCGACGACGAAGTCCTTGCCGCCCGTCTCGCCGACGATGCGCGGGTAGCCGCGGTACTTCTCGATGTTGGCACCGACCGTCTTCCACAGGTGCTGGAAGGTCTTGGTCGAACCGGTGAAGTGGATGCCCGCGAGTTCCGGGTGGTTCAGGGCCACCTCGGAGACGGCGATGCCGTCGCCCGTCACCAGGTTGATGACGCCCTTGGGCAGGCCGGCCTCCTCCAGCAGCTCCATGAGCAGCACGGCGGCGTGGGTCTGCGTCGGGGACGGCTTCCACACCACCACGTTGCCCATCAGGGCCGGGGCGGTGGGGAGGTTGCCCGCGATGGCGGTGAAGTTGAAGGGCGTGATCGCGTAGACGAAGCCCTCCAGCGGGCGGTGGTCGAGGCGGTTCCACACACCCGGGGCGTTGGCCGGCGGCTGCTCGGCGAGCAGGTCACGGGCGTACTTGACGTTGAAGCGCCAGAAGTCGACGAGCTCGCACGGGGTGTCGATCTCGGCCTGCTGGACCGTCTTGGACTGGCCGAGCATGGTCGAGGCGGCCATGGTCTCGCGCCAGGGGCCGGCCAGCAGCTCGGCGGCGCGGAGGATGATCGCGGCGCGGTCGTCGAAGGACATCGCGCGCCACGCCGGGGCGGCGGCGAGCGCCGCGTCGATCGCGTCCTGCGCGTCCGCCTGCGTGGCGCCGGCGAAGGTGCCGAGGACCTTGGCGTGGTTGTGCGGCTGCACGACGTCCACACGCTCGCCGCCGCCCATCCGCTTGACGCCGCCGATGGTCATCGGGAGGTCGATGGGGTTCTCGGCCAGCTCCTTGAGCTTGGCCTCGAGGCGGGTGCGCTCGGCCGAGCCGGGGGCGTAGGTGTGGACCGGCTCGTTGACCGGAGCGGGGACCTGGGTCACAGCGTCCATGAGTTCCGTAACTCCTTCAGTTCTTGGTGATCATCGAGCGGACGAAGAACAGCAGGTTGGCCGGCTTCTCCGCGAGACGGCGCATGAAGTACCCGTACCAGTCGGTTCCGTACGCGGTGTAGACGCGCATCCGGTGGCCCTTGGCGGCGAGCCGCACGTGCTCGTCGCCACGGATCCCGTACAGCATCTGAAACTCGTACTCATCCAGTTTGCGCCCCGCACGGCGCGCGAGCTCCTGGCTGATGGCGATGAGCCGCGGGTCGTGCGACCCGATCATCGGGTAGCCGTCGCCCTCCATGAGGGTCTTCAGGATCCGGACGTACGCCTTGTCGATCTCCGCCTTGTCCTGGTACGCGACGGAGGCCGGCTCCTTGTAGGCGCCCTTCACGATCCGCACGCGGCTGCCGTTCGCGGCGAGGCGGCGGGCGTCCTCCTCGGTGCGGAAGAGGTACGCCTGGATGACGCAGCCGGTCTGCGGGAAGTCCTTCCGCAGCTCCTCGTGGATGGCGAACATCGAGTCGAGGGTGGTGTGGTCCTCCGCGTCCAGGGTGACCGTGGTGCCGATCGCGGCGGCGGCCTCGACGACCGGGCGGACGTTGGCGAGGGCCAGCTCGTGGCCGCCTTCCAGCGCCTGGCCGAACATCGAGAGCTTCACCGACATCTCGGCCCTGGCGCCGAGGTCCAGCCCCTTCAGGTGCTCGATGAGCTCCAGGTAGGCATCACGGGCGGCGAAGGCCTGCTCGCGGGTGGTGATGTCCTCGCCGACCACGTCCAGGGTGACCTCCAGGCCCCTGGCCGTCGTCTCCCGGACGATCGGGACGACCTGCTCGACCGTCTCACCGGCGATGAACCGGCCGACGACCTGCTTGGTGCCCGGGGCGGCAGAGACGAAACGGCGCATCTTGTCGCTGCGCGACGCGGCGAGGATCACGGGACCCAGCACGGGCACCTCCACGGAACACGGATCGAAGGGTGGCCGAGAGGGAACTGATCCCTGTCGGCACGGATAACCACCGTGAAACCTAAGGATCGCTCCGATGCCCGGCCATCGACAGCTGTCACGCATCCGTGCCCCGCGTCTCATACAGATGTCTGAGACAGTGGCAGAATGTCCGGGTGAAGGCCGATTACCAGGACCTGGTCGACGAGATCTCGGCGCTGCTGGGCGCCCCCGCGACGCTGGAGAACCGCGACTTCGGGCTGATCGCCTTCGGCGCCCACGACAGCGACGACGACACCGCCATGGACCCGGTGCGTACGCGCTCGATCCTGACGAGGAAGTCCACCCCCGCGGTGCGGGCCTGGTTCGAGGGCTTCGGCATCACCCGGGCGACCGGCCCGGTCCGCATCCCGGCCGCCCCGGACGCGGGCGTCCTGCGCGGCCGCGTCTGCCTCCCGGTACGGCACCGGGGCATCGTGCTCGGGTACGTCTGGCTTCTCGACGCCGACCCGGGCCCTTCGCCCGACCGGCTGACGGCCGCCATGGAGGTGACCGAGCGGATCGGCGCGCTGCTGGCGGACGAGGAGCGGGCGGACGCGGACCTCTCGCGCGAGCTGCGGGCCGTGCTGACGGCCGAGCCGGGCTGGCAGTACGACATGGCCCTCGCCGCCCTCCGTACGGCGCTCGGCCCCGACGCCGAGGGGCTGCACGCCCTGCTCTGCGTCACCCCGTGGCCGGGCGCCGACACGCCCTCGGTCCGGACGGCGCCCGGCGTCGCGGCCCTGTGCACCGTGCCGTGGCCGGAGTGGGCGGTACGGGAGCCGGGCACGGGCGCATCCGACGGCGGACCGGGAGCGGGCGGTCCGGGGGCGCCCCGGCCGGCGGATCCGGTGACGGCGGCCGGGCAGCGGGCCGGCCGCCGGGGGGCCACCGCGCACGGTGGGGCCGCACACGGCCTCGCCGCCCTGGTCCGGCTCCGCTCGGCCGACTCCCCCGCCCCGGCGCTCACGGCGGCCGCCCGCCTGCGGGACGCGGCGGGCAGCGCCCCCGGCGGCGCCACGCCCACGGACG